>JAFUFD010000054.1 GCA_017470055.1 Prevotella sp.
GTGATTATAACTTATTGATTCGACACCTCTAAGTTACTAAATATCACGGAATTGTGCAACTTTTTCTTGTTAAATAGAATTAAATACGAAGGTTCTCCAAAAAACATCATGGAAAGCCTAAATTAATTCCGCCAACGGGTTTTCATAACATAATCGACATCATCCTGAGGCATCCTGCATCCGAAAACATTAGTTCATTTAAAGGGTCTTTACTCAACGAGTATATGCCAGATGAGCGGATTTTCTTATACAAGTCATTAAGAGCCTGCTTTACGCGATTGACGGCTTCATGAGTTACAAATGGCTTAAAAAGCCCCATCTGCATTTTAAAGATACTATCATCGAATAACGCTTCTGACGGATCATTCAATTGTTCAATGGTCGGAATATATAGAATCTTGAGACAGCAACATGATATCTCTTTCGAATATATCATTGCCATTACAATCTTTAGGTCCTCTTCCAGAACGATATTTATAGGCTATCATATATTACTTCTTTTCCCCATTTTCTCATGCGGCACAAACAAAATTCTAATGCAAGTTTTTTCTTTCTTTTTATTCTTTTGTGATTTCTTTCGTTTCAGATTTTCTCTGTTTGGTCTCTAAACTGTAACCTTTTTAAAGAACACTTAAATACTCACAACTTCTTCATAATCATATAGTAGAAAATTGGTGTCTCGTCATCTTGGATGCTGTGAAAATTGGCAGCAAGACCTGGTTCTAACAATTTGGGGCTTGTTATCTCTTGGAACTCAAGGATCGAAAAACTGTTGATGTATGCTATATTCTGCATCTCTTGGATATTATGTTTATAGGTTTCTATAACTATTTCCTTACCACCTATATTATAATGAGTGTGATCATAGCGGTGCATCGGATGTACGTCAGATATAAAGCATTGCCCACCAGGTCTAAGAATACGAGCCATTCTCCTAATCACATTACTAACATCGCAAATATGAGATAGCACCCTATTGCAAAGTAGCCAATCATAGAGTCGCTGAGTGATATTCAGTTCATTAATATCCCTTACATAGCATTCCAAAAGACCTTGGGCAATTTCCTCTCTGAATTTCTCGCGGCACACAAATAACATCAGTTCACTGATGTCATAGGCTGTCACACGATGTTTACGTTGCAGGAAACA
Organism: Prevotella sp.; assembly: GCA_017470055.1. Taxonomy (GTDB): domain Bacteria; phylum Bacteroidota; class Bacteroidia; order Bacteroidales; family Bacteroidaceae; genus Prevotella. The sequence continues at coordinate 1,150 of JAFUFD010000054.1, forward strand.
ACCTAGATTATTACCACTTCCTGCCCCAAGGTCAGCCCCCCAACCCGGTTCAAGCGTATTACACCATCGCTCGATAAAAGGATACTCATTACTCCTCCAGAAATATTGCCATTTCCATGAGTCATAATAAGGAGCAATAAGATTATACCCCTGTTTAGGGCTTAGAATTAGTTGGTCGGGCATTATTCTTCTTCAATTTCAACTCTAAACTATCCACTTTCTTCGTCAAGGATTCTATCATCTCTTTTTCTTTCGACTTTTGTATAGAGCGTTCCAACTCTATCTGAGTAGAATTAAGGGGGACCCATGAATCATGCCATATGTACTTATACAAAACTGGCTCTAACGTACAGAAAGCAAGAAAGAACAACAATATCCATCCTCCCCAAACAAATTGTCTTCTCACACGATGAGCCGTTTTTGAAATTACATCTTTCTCTATACGATCTATATCTAGAAAAGTCTGGGTATAGTTCTGAGCCTTTTCCTGCAATTGTTCCGTATAATTGTCTATCCTCTCATGCAACCTATCTTCAACATCACCATTTACTTCACTGAAACTGATCTTTACAATCTCCATATTAGGAGTGAAGTAGAAACTTCTTGATGAGAAGTTTAGCAACACTCCACTCAAATATCCTTCATAGCCAGGCTCAACCATACTAGCGTTAATCAGCAAAATGCCCTGTTTGGCAACAGAATCTAATGCCGCATAGGTAGCAGATAGATTTAAGGGCATTTTGATAATTTCTTTCGTCTGGAAAATAATAAGTTCATTGGGCTTCAGTTCATATCGGTTATTAACTATTTTAAATCCGCCCTGATTTTGGGGAATTGCCGCTACTATTTTCCTCCATATCTTACCAGACCACCCTTGATTTTCTTCTTCACTGTCAAAATCAAGAACATTGTTTCCACCTGGTCTTATCAGTTTTCCGACTCTTAATCTGTACGAACTATTCCGCAAACATTCCTCATCATAATTATCAATGAGATTGGAGTGCCGAACATAATCTTTTATACTTGCATTTCCTAACATACGATTTCTTTGATATACTTCTGTCCAGTCCTGCCTCGCTTATGTGAGCCTAGCACAAATAAATACGATTAACCATATTTTAGTTTATCTTACTTTATCCTCTCATTGCTATAAACACACTCAAAATTGCAGCCACAGCAGACGCAATCGCTACTATCAACATTAGCCAATTCTGCTTTACTGCTCGCTTGCTCAACTCCAGCGTCTGGTCATTCAACCGCTGTGTCTGTAGGTTAAATAGTGCTGCCTGTGCCAAATTGGAATAGTTTTGCTGCCTTATCACTACTAATCCTTCTTCTGTAATAGCAAATGTCGAGTTATATTTATCCTCCTTCGTCACCTCTATCAACCCTAAGATTGCTAGTTTCGCCAAATATAAATTATATCTCGCGACCGATACATCAAAAATAAAAGCATTATCGGTATAGTTGAACACAAACTTGTTAATATCCTGATATTCCTGTTCTGGACTGTATACGAACGACTCCAAAACAGCGGCCATCAGCATTGTTTCTTCATAATAACTTTTAGCCAACTCCTCTTGGCTGCGCCCACTCTTTGGAGTGATTCCATTCAGAATATACTTTGATTGTTCCTTAAACTCTCTTATGATATTAAAGGTCTCTTCAAAGGCTTTTCTTTCTTCTTCTGAAACCCGTTCTGGGTGTTCTGATAGTTCTTTTAGTGTCATATCACAATTCATGACGTCTTCCTCATTTTCATAGTACCCTTAAGCATAAACTGTAAGAATCTCCTCATGCGGCACTTGCCTCCCCACATCCTATAAAAGTGTAACACACCCATAACCCATAGAGCAAGACCTTGCTTCGTTTTCAAAGAAATCCTTCAATCTTTCAACGACATCCATATCAGTCATCGTTTTCGTAACAGTCATCGCTCTTTCACTATCACCCAGAATGTCTTGAAGATCAAACCTAGTCATAGAAAAACGAATGTTTCTCCACATATGCCAGATATAGTTTGATTTTTTCTTGCATGATAACCTCGATGTAATATTTCTCAGGATCCTCGCCTTCTCTATCAGTTCATTCTCATTCCTGAACTTAATAGAGGCTGGGGCTGTGATACCTGGTCTTACATATTGCCCGTGCATTTGCCCATTATGAGCATTAATCAATCTTTTTCCTCCACAGCATCCTCCACCTCAAGCCCATATTGCCTATACAGTGTCTTAAGGTAGACCTCTTTCCTTTCTTTTGTAAGGTTGTTAATCTTCCTCTTAGTTTGTTTGCTCATTGAGCAGTGCTTATCGAGTAGATCTTTTTTAAATTGCTCTAAATCCAGGCTCTTTAGAAGGTGCTCATCTACACATTCCACATACTTGTGAATTGCATTAATCATGGAAGTCACCTCTTTGAACGTCGGGTGCCCATCTTTAGAATCAAAAGATTTCAGCATCTCTTCAACATCCAAATGCCGGAACTCACCCATATAATAATCCTTGTGCTGCACCAAAAGAGACCTATACTCGTCGTCCAATTCATTATTAGCGCCATAGTGTACAGTATTGTTTCTCCACTGAATAGCCAGAGCCACTAAAGCAGCATATTTGTCTATATTAGTAGTCCTTCTTGCTTCATGATAGAACAAGCCAAATCGCTTGTTGACAGACCTGTCAGCCTTGGTATAACCCTCATTCAGTTCTTTACTTCCAATGATAGAAGGTTTTCGTGATGCCTCAACGAAATATGAATCCAGGTTATCCACCACCCACGACAACGATGCATCCAGTATAAACCTGATACTCCTTTCTGCAGAACGTTCCACGTTTCTTGGGTTCCATGAGGTACTAAACTCTTCTGGTAATGTGAATTTCTTGCTCTTCACACCATCAAGACCAATAAGCGTTGTAATCAGAAAATGATTCACCTGACCTATTCTCTGTTTGAAATGCCGTCTTGCTGGACTTATATTTAATCTAACATCACCCATTATTCTTTCTATTAGTGGGCTAAGGGAGATTCGAACTCCCATCTCGCCCTTTGAAAGGCATCTAAAAGATGCTTTAAAGGGGCGCGTCTTTCCATTTGTACCATTAACCCATAATTATTCGTGCCATCTGTGTTCGTCTTGCTTTTGGTTATCGTTTGACATTTAATATCCCCTCTTCCTCATGCGGCACAAACAAAATCCTGATGCAAGTTTTCTTTTTATTCTTTTGTGATTATTCTTGTTTTAGGCTTCTCTGAATAGCATCTAAATTAAGTCTATAAAAATGAAATAAGATCATGGCAACCATCACTTTTCAAATAGTCACTCACACCTCATTATAATATGCCAATTTGTTGGCATTTACATCCGATTCTATCAAAGATACAAAGGACATGACATTATCTTTGTGATCTTTAATTGTTTGATGAGTAAGTCCTGGGCTTGCATCTTGGTGTATCACGTTGTTACGAATAGCAATCAGCGAATTAATCATAGCCAGACAGGTCTGAGGTTGTGCTGTCTTAATAAAGACTCCCATACCATGTCTGTCGAATATCGCTTCAATTTCTTTCTGCCCATGCTTACCGTAGTTAAACTTAATAGAAGGTCTTATATTGGCAATACTCGATATACTCGCTCCATCACTTCCCATCAGTTTAAGTAAGGATTGGAGATAGTTATTCTTTTCTGTCCTGTTCTTCACGTTTGCAGTCTTATCGACAGCAGTATCTATATATGCGTTTTTCAAAGTAAGGGGAAGTGTAGCATTTGTATGCCCTTGTATAGTCTTCATGCTATGCTCCTCTATAAACTCCTCTATGAACACCTCGAATTTCGTGGAAAGCAATACAATGGCGATTTTGTTAAACATCTGGTATTTCTCAATATTTGCAGTATTGTGGGATGCATATGATAAGATGGTATCTATCTCCCCCATACTCTCACGCAAATGGTCTATGCTATCCATATCAGTCCCCTGCTATCATACGATCCACCTCACGGCACCAAATGGACAATCTGAAAGTAATTACCTTGGTATCAGATGTTCCTATCTTTATACTATTACGGAAATACACATCATTGTTCGTCATTTCCAAGAATCGCTGAACCATTCTATCTTTATTTGCCATCAATTCATCCATTGAATGTTGGGTTGCAGAAAGCATAATGACATCAATGATAGCACGATTAATCGTCTTTTCCCTCATTCCGTCAAGTCCTTGTCGCTTAAAAGCATATTCACCATAGACCTGATAGACTTTCTCAACCGTCTCTTCAAATAGCCGTTTCCACTCATTAGATTCATGAGCCTTAATTTCCTTATGTTCATTCATAAACGCATTTAAGAAGGATTTCATTCTTCCTTTGTAACCGTTTAGAACACCTTTCTCGCTATCCCAATTTTTCCAGATTGCCAAGAATCTCAAGACCATTTCCCTGTCAGCCATACGTTTATGCGGTTCTTTCAACCCCATCAAGGCTAACCATTTCTGATTTTGGACAACTTCTTTCAGAAATTTATTTAATGCCCCTCTATAAAGACAGTTTCTCAACTCTTGCTCGGTAAGATGAACAGAACCAGTGTTGAGTCGCATAAACACATCATATTTGATTTCCTCATTAGAATCATGGGTAATCATGATGACACGCAGTAAACCATTCTTCAGCATTCGAAGAGCCTTTGGGTTTAGATTCGTAATGTCACTCTTATTTAAATCAGACAAAATTTCCAAACCACTAAGTTTAAATTTCCCATCAAAGAACCTCTTTAATGATGAGAGTCTCTGCAATCCATCAATGACAGACCACGAATCATCTTCTTCCTGAGAAACATAAATAACGGGGATGGGAACATTTAAAATGATTGACTCAATGAGCATAGAAGCCTTCTTATTGTCCCAGACATAATTGCGTTGATAATCTGGATCCAAGCGAATATCCTTGTCTTCTATCATTCTTACAATATCAGACACGCTCTTATCGTAAGCCTGAGTAGTTATTTTGCGGACTTCCTTTGGAATCTCATAAGGTATTTTTGAGTCCTCGTCATAATCGTCATCAAACTTCATCTCTCCCATCGTATCATCAAGAAGGGATTCATCTTTCAATGATTCTTCATTCATCTTCTTTAATTCTTTACAATATGAAAATTATTTGCTTACTTTTTACATTATTCCCTCAGAAAGTGTAGTGCGGTGCCTTTTGCTATCTATACTGATTATCATCCCGCTAGTTCTAATGATTCACTTTTGCGCCTCATAACCACACTTTTGACAAAAATATCATAAAAGACTTTTGTCGCAATCATATTTATTTAGACGATTGTTGAAACAAATCCTTTTCACTATCCAACTCGGCATAGCATTCCAAATGCTTCTTCACAACTTCATTAAGCGAGAATTCCTTTTCTGCTTTTACTCTTGAAGCACGCCCCATCTTTTCCCTCAGCACCTTGTCATTTATCAGAACTTTCAGCTCCTCTGCCAAAGACTGACTATCCTTAATAGGTATGAGATAACCATTAACGCCATCTTCCACAGTATCCTTACAACCAATAGAATTGGTGGTAATTATGGGCCTTCCTGTAGCACAGGCTTCAATCAACGACTTAGGCACTCCTTCCCTATAGTAACTTGGGAATGCCACGATGTGGCACTGCCGGAGCAAGTCTTTCACATCCGTTCTATGCCCCAACCACTGGATATATTTCCCATCACATAGTGCTTCTAGTTCCTCCTTCTGCATCGCTTTGGGATTATCCGATAACTTTCCACAAAGCAAGAAAACCACTTTACCTTCGTATTCTTTCCGTAGCATCTCTGCAGCCTCTGTCAATACCACGACACCCTTTTCCCGAACCATACGGGCTGTAAACATCACTCTCAATGGTGTTGTGTCTGGATCGGGAGCATAAGTAAACTCGTTCAAGTCAACACCTGATCCTTTGATAAACACACCATCTTCCTGTTGCGTGATATGGTTCTTCAAGAAAAGGTCTTCATCCTCATGGTTCTGGAAAATAACACGCACACCTTTTCTGCTGTGCGAGAATCTAAGTACAGCCAGTATGCCCTTTGCCACCAGTGACTGCTTCTCACCAGAGAACATCACGCCCAGTCCACTCACAGCATTCACCACGCCCTTGATACCTGTCAGTTTTGCTGCCAATCCTCCCCAAAGGATGGTTTTCAGACCTACATGATGCACCACATCTGGTTTCTCTCGTGTATATAACTTAAAAAGGAACCAGAATGTCTTCATCTCCTCCACAGGATTCATGCCCGTTGCATTGATTGGCAGATTGATGGTTTTCAGTCCTAATGCCCTGATATCCTCAGATTTTCCAGTATCACATGTCACGATGGTAACATCCCACCCTGCTTCTTTTGCAGCTACGCCAATCGCCTGGCGATGCGACAAGAAGAACCAGTCGTGATTCACCACTATAAATAGTTTCTTCATTTCAACTTCTTTGTTATTTTTCTTTTCAGCTCTGCCTTTAGCCACCTGCAAGAAAAGCCTGGTGCCAACGACATAAACTTCATAAAATGTGCTATCTTAATCCCTGTGGCCTCCACGTTGTGCCACATTCCTTCATATCCACCTTTCAGATTGTAGTGTCCCATGTTTCCACGGTACTCCACCACACCCATCACTTTTCGTCCGTATTTCCTGTCCGAGTCGTTCAGCTTATACGTAAAATCGTCCGCAGGCAGTCCTAACTTTTCCACCAATATTGCTCCGCAAGCCCTATATGCCTTTTCCATACCCAACACTTTCAGGTACGTTCGTATCGCCTCGTGGTCTATATCCGCCTTGCAAGCATGCAGCATCATCGCCCAGTCACAAAACTGTCGCAGTCCAACGCCTAATTCCAGCAAATGATGATACAAATGCAGAAAAATATACAGCGAATGTAGCGTAGGCGTCAGCACCGACACTTTCACCCCCTCTATTTCCTGAACTCCAAAAGCATCGCGCATCAGTTCATCCCAATATTCCTCCTTTTTCTTATTGTATAGTTTTATCAATTTATGATGTTGCTCCAGCGGAACATCCTTGTATTCGAACTCCACATGGTGATGCCCTTCTGTTTCTTCATAAGTCACTCCCCATGCCTCCTGTATCAGTTGCTTTGTCCTTTCAAAGTCCTTTGCTTCTACATAAAAGTCGATATCCCCTGCCTGTCTCAACAATCCTAAGTCATCCGTTAACCCTTCACCTTGAACCATTAACCGCGAGTAAACGCTCGCTATCGTTTGTCCTTTCACCACAGCATATCTCACGCTATTCTTATTCAGCAGCGATGCCAGTTCTTTCAGCACTCCGTTCACATTTACGTTCTGCTGCTTGATTTGCTCCGACTGTCCTATCCACTCCATCTTCAACTGGAATGGCATTGCAACCGTGAGCCGTGCACTCGGATTAGCCGCTTCGCTCGTCGAAGAACCTTGAGCCATTAACCTGTCTATGCCCGCAAGGCATATGCCTGCCACCGCCTGCCGCTGAGCCTCCTCAAACACCGTATACCACTCCTTCTCCGACGGCACCTGGCTCAATGTATCTCGTCGTCCAAATGCTACCTGCAACAGTTCCTGCAAAAATTCAAACCGATTCATTGGAGTTACTTGTTTATCATATTAGAGGCTATCTTCCAAAAATCTTCAATTTGTGGTTGAATGGCTGCCAGTTTATCAAAATTACCTTTTACTTTTTCAACCATATAACTTCTGGATGGTGATTGTTCGTGGGATATCTGACTCAATTCATCGGACAGCCAACTTAGTTGATTTTCAAGCCGCCAAATGACGGCTTCATACAATGAAAGGAAATGGTCATAAATACCTGTATATAGTATTTTAAACGAACTAAAGTCATTGACTATCTGCACCCTCGTCTCTTCCAACATCTGACAGAGCGCAGCCGGGTCTTGGCCCTCCCTTAACCTTTCATAATAGACTGTAAACTGTTTTGTATTCAGACGAGCCAACCTTGTAGACAGTTCTGTGCGTAACCTTTCCTTATGGGCTTCTTGTTGTCTTTTTGTCACCTCTTCCTTATTGTACTCAATAGTCCTGTAGAGAATAACAAACGATATGAGTGCCGTCACACATCCTCCAGCATAGCTCCCCCAAAAGGCAATCCAATTGTCTGTCGTGCCAGCCACTTCAACACCTTCCACGCTTGACAACATAAGGCAGTTAATACCGATTGGCAACACTGGAACTATTATCCAAACCAGCCACATCCACCGCTTCATATTCTTACTCTTATCTGGTTCGACAAATCATTGAGTAACGTCTCATAATTCTGCTCCTTCATATCTTCAAGAGTATTACCATCAATTCTTGCCAAAAAATCCACGATGATGGGCAATTTACTAATATAGTCATCCATAATTTCAGTCTTGCGCTTCAGCGTGAAATAATTGACTGTTTTGTCCTTCAGGCTGTCTTTATAGATTCTGTCGCTCCGTTTTGTCTTCCAGTAATCTTCCAGTTCTTTCTCAAAACTATCCTCTCTAATTGTTAGATCTACAATAATTGGATGTATTCTCTTTTCATAATCGGGATGTTCCAAGATACCAGCAAGTTCATACATACAATAGAACGACTTAAGATAAGGCTTACTAAAGAGGATTACCACATGATACCCTCTTCTTATCCTATTCATAAACTCATGAATATCCGATCTATATCCACAATTCTCTTTGTCTCTCTGGTGGGGTATCCTCCTCATCCTAACGATGTCACACAACTGATCAACCGTATTGTTTGATTTCGCTTCCCAATTATACGAGAAATACACGTATGGAAGTGGTTCGCCCGACTGCAATGCTTCATAGAAACTTTGTGGTATGGGGTCGAATTGTTGGTAGAAGTCAAAATATGCCGAATGTCTTTGCTCGTCCATTTTGTCTTCACCGCATATCCATACTCTTACATTCTCGCAGGTTTCCATCATTTTACAGAACAATCCCAATTCTGCGTCGGTAACGCCACTCACTTCTTCATAGAAATTGGATACCACTATCAGTATCGGATTCTTCCGTCTCAGTTTCTCAAAGTAGTCTGTATAAATATCATACGCATCCTTCTCGTCGCTCAGGTCTAATTTAGTGGCAAACTCCCGTAGTACCTTGTCATTATATACAGATTTGGCTATGTCTATTACCATTCTGCTAAGAAAATGCCGTTCTCCTGGGTTTATAGTAAACCTGAGCAGTTTATAGTTTCTGACTTGCCGTTTAGAATATTTCCTGCCGAACCTGTCAAGTACATCTTTCAACTGCCTGTCGAAGCACAAGTGGGTGCTTGTATCAAACAGCCTCAGAAAACAGTCTTCGTCAGATAAAAAACTTTTCTCTTCAGAAGGATCCGCAGGGAGGACGCCGGTACTTGAGATAAGGTTATCCATGTCCTTAATTGTTGTCAAGTTCGTACAGGTAATGAAGCATACTTCGTCTGATTTGCTGCTGTGCCATCAGGTCGTCCATCGTATCAAGAGCCTTTTCCAGTAGGTTATTACTCTTGTCGTACTTCCTGATGGCATTATATGCTGCGACTAGGTTACTAAGTGTCCTTGATGCAAGAAACATCCGGTTCTCTCCTTTATGTTCTGCTTTTGCAAAACGACACATCCACGTCATCACATCTTCGGGATGTTCTGCCGCACTGTCTTTCATAAACTCCAGAAACTGGTTGCCGGCATAAGCAAAGACCTTGCCGCTTGCATAGGTATTGACAAACCAACGGGTATCTTCCCAGTTCAAGTCCTCCAGATCATTAACAAAGTAGTCGTATACTTTGCCGACCTCTTCATCCTCGCTATCAGCACACCACTCTGCTACAGGCTTTACATATTTAAAGAATTTAGTCACTGTGTCCTTGTCAAAGTATCGGATAATACTTTCTTTGGCCTTGTCTGAACGCATCAGCAAGTCATGTAGCAGTTTCTTGGCATCAACCTTTCCTCTCACCCATGCTATCCACAACAGTTGCGATAGCGTGTCATGTGACTCTGGCACGTCATACAGACTGATAAAAAATGATTTTAATTCTTCAAACTTGACGTTAATGAAATAAACCAGCGGATGTAGCCGCCCCAAAGGTATACTAACTAGCGATGGCGTTCTTTCCTTCATCAGTTTCATATATAGTTTGAAGTTCCTGTCAACATCAAGATGGTTGAGCAATGCTTGCTGTAAGATAATGGCTCCCTTCGTGGCAGGGCTGCCATCTACGCAGGTTTCAAGAGCATCAAATATTTGTTGTCCATATTCTGTCATCTTATAGCACATTATCAAATGGAAAGCGGCATTGCCTCGCGCTCTGTTGATGCCTGTATTATATACGTCCTGTCGTGTCTCTAGATTGTCACCTTTATGGCTTTCTTCTGGATATTCCTTGACGATACAACACATAAATTCCATCATCGTCTCACTGACCGCATTTCTCTTAATGAAGTAGTCCATTTCCCTTAGGACATCCATTATCGGATAATAGTTCTCCGCTGATGTAAGGTCTTCCATCAGTTCTGATATAAGTCTGTCCGCCAAGTGTTGTATGGTCTTTACAGAATAGTCTGCCTTCATCAGACCGATAATGCCATAGGCTGCATACTCTCTGTTTATTTCTCGGTCTTCAAGTATTGCTTCTATAACATCTATATATTGGTTGGGATCTTCTGTAACTACCGATTGGAAGTTCATGCATTCGCCTTGTCTCGTTGGTCTTTCATCAAAACCAGGCGAGTTCGACTCATATTTTTTAAAGGCTTTCAGCATGTCTTTCTTTTTCATGAGTTTCATTGTTTCCTGCCTATGAGAGCCCCAGCCCGACTTAGTGTAAATCTTATATGGTTCATGCACGTCTGCCTTGCCTAATTCGCGTTCCATTCTCTGCAAGAAGTGCCAGTCTTCATTATTTTCTCTCTTAAGGTAGTCTGGAGGTATGACTGTCAGATACTCTTGCTTTCTTCGACCTATATGGTAAAGGGGTAGTTCCTGATGTTCCCGGAATATAGGTAGTGGTGTCTTCTCCCATTGTGGGGCTACCGTCGATACTACGCCCAGCGCTTTTTTCTTCTCTTCATCTGTCATCAGGGGGAATGTATCATCTAGTATTCGCACCATCTGGTATGACAATTTGCTGTCGAGTTCTTCAAGGAGTTCCTTTTTTGTAAGAATACTCATTGCTTCCGTCTTGAATTTTCCTAGGTTCATCCGGCACATTCGTAGACCCATATAGTAAATGATGCACCTTTCATCGTGCAGGCACTCATTTACTATTGCTTTGAAAACGTCAGGGTCTTCTTCAATAGCCTTTGATGCATACTCCAAATAGTCAATCACCAACTTCTCATGGTTGTTGTAATAACTGCTGTCGTTATAGGTAAAGTATGCATGGCTCTCCTGATGAAGAAATACGTCATCTTTTCCGTATTTACTCACATCGTCTATCAGTCGGATGGCTTTTAGGTAAGTCTCTGATGTTCTTTTCTTGTCGCTATCAAACAAGTTTTCCAAAATCGAAAATGCTTGGCTGTCCAGATACACAACGCGAAATACAAAACCTTCGATATCTTTCTCTGCCATCTGTTTTTCCAGTTCTTTTCCGATATGCTCTAAGAGTACTTTTTCTACATAATCATAATCTACTGATGCAAGGCGCTCCAGATAGTCGTTATATTTAAGAGGCTCGTCTCCTTTGGCATTTTCGTAAAGGGGTATAAGGCTTGTCAGTCCATTGGTATCCGAAAAACGTTCAGCGACATCCATCCAATTACGGTTCCATGCAGTTTCTCCTTCTCTGATTTGTGACAGCAGGAAAGATGCCACAGAATGGCAGTCAAATATCATCACGTTCTCACACATAGACTTAACTGTCTGAACGGTGTTTTCATTTCCTGCTAGCAATTGATTGCTTATAAAAGGATGCCCTGAAACATATTCAAACCAGCCTTTCCTATATACTGCCTCCATAAACATGCTGCAATAGGTGTCATCAGTCAACACATATTGCCCTACAAAATGTTTCTCTTCTTCGGTAGGCAGTTCAAATCCTGCCATTGTCGTCAGTATAAGCATCTTGATATGGACTCTGTATTTAGGGGCTCCGTCAACAAGTATTCTCTTCACCTCCTGCAAATACTGATTTTCATCTGCCTCTCGTATGTAGGTAAAATACTGTTTAACACGGTTTCTGACGTAAAGTCCCTGATGTTCACTATCAAGCAGTTTCGCCATGGTTTGACCTGAAGTAACTAATAGCCTAGCCGATATATAGTCGGCTAACGATTGATGGACAAAAGAGATATACCCACTTCTGGCTGTATCGGTCAGAATATTTTCACTTATCAAATAAGACAGTTCCTTTGTATAGCGATCTTCGAGAGCTTTTCTGCTGCATGCCAGACTTGACGACTTGTTTAGCGATGCCGTAATTTCATTCAGGCATTCTATCAAAGAGGTGGTTGTGATATTAGCTTTTTTGTCTGCTACTTCAGATATCTTTTTTCTCCATAGGGTATCCAGCAGCGACTGCAATGTTGTGATCTGGTCGTCTTCACGCCCGTATTCCAAAAACAGTTCCAGATTAATTGGTACGCTTAGGAAGGACAGCATTTTACTGCCCTCGGAATATTCACGCATACCGAATTCGCGTAAAATTCTATTTACTTCCTCTGCCTTAAGGTTCCCAAGACTTATCTTTTTCTTGTATTTGTATTTACTCAACACAGGGTCAAAATCAAGGTCGTATGGTCGACACGACACTATGACGCAAGCATTTTTCGCCTGGCATACGGCATTAATCAACTGATCAAGCAGGTTAATTGGCTTGCGGTCTGCAGACAACGTTTTCGACAAAGCATCAATTTGGTCTATTACCAACACTGGCCACAAACCGCATCCAGAAAGACTTTGGAACTCCTGTTCATACCGTGCAATAAAGTCATTCGCATCGATGCTGTCAAAGTCCACAAGGTCTGCTTTCAAGGCGAAAACAGGGAACTTCTCATGCTGCTCCATCTCCTTTAGCAGATTCTGAAGTACCACCGTTTTCCCCTGACCTGCCGTTCCTGTTAACAGACATATTTTATGGTCTTCACGTGCTGGTATCGTACTGAGAATCCAGTGTACTATATCGTGAGTCTCAGCCCTGTCTACTGCCACCTTCCCTTTAAACAGGTGCTGGCTCGAAGATAGTTGCAGTGTATTGATGTCAAATTCCGTCATTCCGCTCATCGTTTTACAAATCTTTGTTGTTGTCCAAACATCCTCACATCGTCAAGCCAATCGTATATCTGTTTAGGCGACAGTTGCTCCATTTTACAGTATTTTTCTTCCAACGCCTTAGCCATCACAGCGTACTCTCGCTCTATCGAAGTGGAGAACACTCCTGCATCATCGGTATTGATGGACACTGACAGATAGTGTTTATTGTTATCATCTTTTCCTATGCCTTCATTATAGAATCGTGTAATAGGATGCTCAGCAAAATCCGTTACCTCACCTATCTTATAGTTAGAGGTTGGGTTACATTCTATTGCCAAGTGTCTGGCTTCTGCATCGCATAGTTTCCGCTCTCTGACGAGTTCTAAAGTTTTGACAAACGCTTCCGTTATAGGATATTCTATGACAGTCTTACCCTTTTCCTTCATCTTCCGATTGAAATGATAATAACAGTAAAGTTTCCTTGCCTCTACATCGTCCCTGGCTTTATCTATTTCGCTATCACCTGTCACCAGGTTATTCCGGTCCCATTCATCCACACTCACAGCCTGAACAGGGTACGCTCCTGGAACCTGATAGCAGAATGGGTTGTCTCCCCGTAATAGCCATGAGTGATAATAGGTATTGATGGAAGATATTGGTAGTCGGTTGTCTGTCTGCTTCCTGAAATAATACTCATATTCCCGTTCCAACTGTGGCACCAGCACAAACGGGTCGCCAAGGTCTTTGCCTTCATGGTACAGCCATGCCACATTGTCAAGAACCATCTGTAGTGGCAAAGCTACAACATAGTTCCGTTTTTGGTAGTAGGTTGCAACATCCACACCTAACACCAGCGCATGTCCAAGCCTATCACCTTCTCCAAACTGCATGTATCTGATGACCTCATCGTATGCCCTAAGTCCATCGACCACGTCCATAAAGTCCTCACCTACATGATAGGTCATACCTAAGTCATTGGAGCGGTTCACGACAGTGTCATTGATGGAATGCCGCCGCAGGTATCGGAAGGCTTGTGCAAAAACCTCAGGGCGTGCTAAAATCTCTGAATTCGCAGCGTCAACACCAACGACCCTATCACTTTTCTCTAACAAATTGAAGTTCCTATAATTGTAGATAGCCTTTGCCTGTCTCTTAACCTTTTCTCGCAATGCATGATGTCTTGGAACCAGTTCTTGCAAGTGTTCCTTCGTCTTGTCGTCAGCCTTGATAAAATGGTAAATATAGTGATACTGCCAACCTTCGCCTTTATCAAACTGTGGATTATGTACGTCGTCATCTGTCTTTTTTATCTGCCGGCGCACTCCTTCAGCGGTTTCCTTAGGCACAATTCGAGATTCCATATATCGTTTGTCGGGACCTGTTTTCAGGAAATTGCCAATAGCCAGTTGGGCAACGAGTCTTTCATAGATAGTTTCGTCTTTAACAAATGCTGTCTTTCTTCCCTCGTATGTTGCGAAATTATCAAAACCTACGCCTTCATTCAACTGAACCATCTCCATTCTCAGTCGGGTTTTGATGACAAGATAAGCAGTCAACAATCCTTCTTGTTGATGGGTTAGTTTTCCTTCATAACATCTTCTCAGCAACCAATAGAGCAAACGTCTTTCTCCAGATAATACGGAATAAAGGCTATCACCATCTCTATACGGAGTGTTGCCGACGATGGCATAGTCTGGTATATCATAGCCATCATCACACCTGTTATATCGTTTCCCGTATGCTTGTCGGTAACTGTCTATGTTTTCCTGTAGCGTCATGCTGTCGGAGGTGACCTCCAGTCGATTTTGTGTCCGCAATATTGTAAACACTATATCCTTTACATCCTGAGCATGGGCTTGTGTCTCAGCAAACAGGTAGAGTCTGATAGCTGCAGCCTTCATTACCTGATGATACAGGTCATTCACATAGTCTTCCATCTGTACCGTAACTTGCACGTGTTGCCTCTTACCAAACATCTCAAACTCCTTGGCTCGGTTTTGTATTGAATTCATCAGACTGAGCCAGTTTAAATCGAAGTTTAGTGAAGTTCCCTTCAGATGGGCATGCAGTTCGGTCAATGGCCTGTTATAAATCTCTTCAAGCGCCGGGTGCTCTGTTCTGAGGTATGGATGCCAGTCAAACATGGTCCTCACTCGATGTTGTTTGGCATCGTAAGCAGCCGTCAAAGCAGTGGTAAAAAGATCCTCACCCAATTGCATGGACAGTTCATGCCATCCCATGACACCATTATATTTACACGCTGGATGGTCGTTCTTTAAAAATAGTCTTTCTTCAGCATATCTCAGAACCACATTGAACAGAGAGTCCCTTTTACTGTATTTGTAGTAAGGACTATGCTTCTCTTTCAACCAGTTGGTTCGCAATAGCGCTTCTACACCTCTGATCTGGTCTAGTGTCAGTGCTGGGTGATCATGTCGGTAGAGAAAGACAAAATCCTCCCCTGTAGCCATTTCTAATAAGGAATGGCACGACCACGCCAGACAATCACGGAGTATCCGTTCACTGTTCAGGCGCTGCCAAAGGGTTTTCAGCGTGTTCTCCAACATTCTCTTGATTATCTTGAACCCCTTCTCTTTGTTCCTGTCCTATTTCGCCCTGATCATCTTGAGCGCGTTCCTGTCCGCGGTTCTCTTGGGCTGTTCCGCTTTCTGTTTCTGCAGTACTTTCCTCATCACCAAACAGACTATTGAATTGATTTTTCAAATCTTCTTCATTTGCAAAATTGAAAACTGTATTCATACAATCAAACCTTACCTCGGTCTTGTTACCTTCTAGGTTGTCTGCGTTGGATGGTTTGTAGGTAGTAAACGTAAACTCACCAACTTTCGTTAAGAAATGGCTAATAACAGTGAATGGGTCTGCGATATTGGTATAATGCACATTGCCGATACTGCTGATGAAGTATTGCAGCAAATCCATACTCCTGAACGACATGTGCTTGCAGACCTCAGGCGTTAAAAGACCGTACAGAGTGTGCACTCCATCTCCTCCTTCCTTGACGGCATTGACAACTGCCTCATAGTCCCCTCCAAGGTCAGCGAATCGCAGATAACAGCCATCCTTATCAAGAATATTATTAAACAACGAACCTATCTCAAACCAGAAGTCGCTTCCTCCTTGGAAGTCTCGGCTAACCACTCGCCGCTCTGAGCGAAACGTACCGTCTGCACGCGTTGAAACTGTACGGAAAGTACAAAGCATCAGCAGTTCTAACGCACGGTAATCTTTCTCTGGTCTGTTATTGATTATCTGTATCAAGTCCTCAACGCTCTTCCTGCTTATTTTTCTCGTCGATCGCGAAAGTGCGTTCTCCTTTTTTCTAGGTAGTAACTCAATCAGGTTTGAGTTTATCAACCGTCCGCCAATCAGTTTGAAGTAGTTATTCGACGCATCCATGTTTCTGTTAGGCATAACCTCTTGTGGGTTTCCTTCCGCAGCAGGATTGTTCAGTTCTGCCTCATACTCATATAGTTTCATCGAGAGGATGGTGTTGACTATGAAGATAAACTTCTTGTCCGATGTTTTCACCATCTTATTCGATAATATATTCAGCAGACCAATCACGTCTCCTATAGAAATATTGAAGGCCTGGTTGTTGTTACTAATAATATTGTCTACATCGTCAATTCCACTATATTTTAAATCCTGCTTGTATTTATATTGTAGCACCTGTATAATTGTGTTGTTTAACTGATTGGCACCCTCTGCTTCAACTATCGACTTGATTTGCTTCGCAGTGTCGTTGTCCAAATTGTTCACTACCCAATCCTCATAGAGATAGTTTTGGAATACCTTCCTGTTCCTCTTCTTAACATCATCTGCCATATCTTGGTCAAAGTGGTCTAATTCGCCCTCCATTTCAGCCAGTACTTTTAGCAACTGACGTAGATCTCGCAGGTTACGTGGGATGATGTAACTGGGTTCTCCATCAAAGTTATAGAACAAGTAGCGGGTCTTCTGATAAATCAGTTCTGGTATGGCTTGCATCACCGAACAGAATTTTCTCGGCTTACCATTGTACTCTATTGTCAACTCGTCATCAAAGTACAGTTCTGGTGTCGGAAGGAATATTCGATGCTCTTGGGGCATAAACTTCGATAGATATCTTTCTGCCATTTCGTCAATCTCCTGAGTTTCCATTCCTTTTTGAAGTATCTTATCAAACTCTTTCACCAAATCCAACTTCTTGATATACGACAGTTGGTCGAGTTTCACAGAAATCAGCACGATTGTATGCGGATGCACAAAGTACTTCCTCAGTAGTTCTGCCATTCTGCTGGCCTCGCTGGTGTTCAGATCGATGTCATCCACCATCAACAGCATCACGCCCTTCGGTTTTTCTATGAACTTTCTATAGTCATCTATCAAATTGCTAATGTCTCTCTTCAAGTCAATAGCAGCAGCGTATGAGGTGAGCCGTTCGAACTCGTCACCTTCTAACTTATCCGCTTCTTGAAGCAGGCTGTGTATATGTTTCTGTGTGGCTGAAAAATCCTTCAGCAGTTGCATTTTCTTACTATAATTGTCCACGTCAGGGTTGATATCCTTGGCTTTTGCGTTAAACAGGCTATACAACTTGGCTACAAATAGCATCAGAATATCATGTTCTGAGTCAAAATAGGATGGATCAAGTAGTCCGATGGTAAAGAAATCCGTCTCGTTAATAATATCTTGTTCAAAGGCATGTTCTCTTTTATTCACCAGTGAGTTGGCAATAGACAGCATGCACGAAGTTTTTCCTGTTCCTCTGTCACCAACAAAAGCAAATAGATTATTATTACCATCGGTATAGCGTTCAAACTCATTATCTTGTGAGACTTGCTTCTCTTCCTCCAAATAGCGTTCTATGCAACGTATTGCCATAGCATACTGCCGATGAAAGAATCTCTCTTTCATCGTATTCTTGTCAAACTTCTCTATTAAGGGTCTGTTGTCTCGCTCCAATTTGAATGTCACTTTTCCCATATCTCCTATCTGTTTGTATTTACCCAGTTCTTCATTTTTGTATTGATAATGTCTCCCCCATAATAGTCTTCTAATAGTTCTTTATGAAACAACTTCTGGTATGTATCCTTCATATTGTTATAAACTACCTCTGTGATTTTCAGGTTTCTGTAATCTGGGGCATCCATATCTGCTAATTTCTTGGTCTCTTTTATTATGTCACCCATCCAGACAACGCCTTTTGGTTCTGTCTCATTTATGTTCATACGTCCCTGACGCATCATGGCAATTACACTGTAGTGTATTCCAATAAATACAGAAATGGCACCGCCTCCAATGTCCTTTCCCTTTTTCGACACCACTTGTGCTAGCGAATTAACCATAGCCGCCTTATCTATTACTCCCTCAATATTTACTTTCAAAGGGGTGCTGAACACCGCTGTTACGTAATTCCCCAGAGCAATAATGTCCACACATTGGTTATGAGAAGAAAGAATAGCCGACAGTTCCGACTGAAAGACCTTCATTTCCTTCAATCTCTCTACTGTTGGGCATTTCTCTATCTCCATCCTGACCGTCATGACGGTACAATAGCTGCACAATCCTCTGTCTACTGGAATATCATTAATAAACGGTAATTCCATAGAAGGCTTTTGTTCGCTCATTGCTACCCCCAGCATCTTATCAATACGTGCAAGGGAGTCTTCAAAAATATATTTCTCTGTATCTAAAATCATTCTTATAAAGGTTCTTTATACCTCCTTATCTCCTTCGCAGGATTCCCTGCCACCACACAATTGGCTGGCACATCTTTCACGACAACACTACCAGCACCCACAATTACATTATTTCCCATTATGGATGCCGCCAATGATAGTGACATTTGACCCAAGACTGACATTATCGCCAAGCATTGTACAGTGCCTACATGAGAAGCTCTTTCCATCTGCACCGATTTAACTTGACCTACCCTGTAGTAGAACAATGAACGAAAATAGGCATTGATATGAAAAAATATAGCAGACCCAACCATGTCGGCATCTTTATGCTAATCCTGCCAAGCATCTTGGCTTACATCTCTCTTGACCGAAAAATCCCCTCCCCAATGTCCTGTAAGGGATATAAATCCATGAGAACAGGATGGATCCAGCCAACCTCAAATAGCCTCTTATCTTGCGTTTGTCATTGCCCTACTATCTCCTTATAAATTTTCATATATTGTTCCGCTGTTTTGCTAATGTCATACAAGGAAGCCTTTGCCTTTGAAGCCTCTGACAACTTTTTGTAGAAGTCACCATCACTTATCAAACGCTCCACATGCCCAGCCAATACCTTTTCATCCCCAACAGGAAACAGCAATCCGGCTCCCTCTATCACTTGTTTCAGTCCATCCACATTTGTTGCGATAACGGGCAGTCCATCTGCCATCATCTCTACAGCCGTTAAACCAAATCCCTCCCAGTTTGAAGACTGGATTCCTATATCTGCCTTCCTTAACCAAGATGCCACATCGGCCTGTCTGCCTACAAAATGTGTCCTTCCTGACACCCCCAATTTCTCTGCCTCCGCCTTGCATTCTTCAAACCGCTCACCATCACCCACAAAGATGACGTGGACATCTTCTGTCAGCAAAGCCAATGCTCTAATTACTGTCTTTTGATCTTTCGATGCGGCAAAACGAGATACCATGATTAGCGAATGTGGATAAATCTTTTCTCTACGAACTTCTTGAAAAGCCGAAAGATTAGTTCCATTGTTTACCACCACAAACCGCTTATCACCTTCATGAGCCCCAAGCCAGTTCATAAGTGTCTTCTGCGTCTGCTCACTAATAGATATAATCCGCTTATATCTGCTATAGATAAACCACTCTATTGGGCGCAAATACCACTTCCCTCTTCGCTTATTCGATGTAGAGTGTTCCGTATAAACTAGCCTGGCCTTACAAAACAAACTCGCCATTGCAGCCCAATAGATCGATGGGAACAGATGAACATGCACCACATCATACCCCCGCATAGCCTTTCGTAAGGCAATTAGGTTCTTGATGCTATAAAGATTAGGCAGATTCAGTGACAAGATGTCCACTCCTCCGTCTTTCACACGATGGGTAAAATTATTATCAACCTCTTTGTTAACGAGCAACGCCACTTGATTATCTTTAGCCAACAGCGGCAAGATGTCAGACAGCAATCTTTGCGCTCCTCCTATCTCCAATGAGGATATTATATGTAGAATTTTCATCCTTTTATGCAAAAAAATATTGCTGGATATAGTTTCTCGATTGTACGTTCCCTCTCTGTAAATCCGGGAAAGGTGACATTTCCAACACCATGAATCCCGATGCTGCTACAGAACATCATTGTAAGTCAACAGAATCCTTACAGTTTACAGAAGAATCCATGTACAGAAGTTTATAATCGCTGTTATAATTCAAAACATTATAATATCCCCTTAACATAATACTTTATCATCGGTTGCAGATTAACAAACCAGAATCTAGTCCAACCTTTATAATATTCAAAAACTCTACGACAACTCAGCAAGTTGTAATATCCGTTTTTCTTTAGTACTTCATCTATTTCCTGATCTATTCTCCCGCTCGATGTTATACTACTACCATGAACCCTAAAAGTCTGCACTACAGTTTTAATATGTTTGCAAGGAAACTTTCTAAAGAGACGAAGCAGATAGTCATAGTCTGCTGCAGCCCAGAAGCGGTCACAGTCATATTCCCCTATACTTTCATACGCCTTCCTTGATATAAACACAGCTCCATGACCTACGAATGTGAGCTTTTGCGAACATAATAATTCTTTGAAATCTGTCTGTATCTTTGACCTTTCCTTGATGACACCTTTATCTTGATAAAATTTCTGGTCATCTCCATAAAACACTTCATATTTATCTTTATACAGGTCTATTAACTTTACTGTATTCTCTATAACATGTTCATTGCTCAACATGTCATCAGAATTAAGTATTTCGATATAATCACCAGTAGACGCAACCATACCTTTGTTTATTGCATCATACATATTCTTATCCTTCCCACGAATAACCTTCGATATTTTGTCGGCATATCGTTCTATTATAGCTGGAGTGCTATCTGTTGACATACCATCAACAACAATATACTCTATATTCCCGTAGGTCTGGCGAAGAACGCTTTGTATAGTTTGTTCTATATATTTTTCGCTATTATAGCAGACGGTTATGATAGAGACCTTTATATTATCAATCATAAAATGTTTGTTTATTCTAACCTTTTTATAAACTTTGCTGGATTTCCACCCCATATTTCTAACGGAGGTATATTACACACGACAACGCTGCCAGCAGAAACTATTGCCTTATCTCCTATTGTAACTCCCTTGCATATAATGGTTCGAGCGCCAATGAACACATGGCTTCCTATATGTACAGGAGCAGTCCTTGCATTTTTCTTGTCATCTTCTGGTATCATCCGCTCTTCCCAGTTTAAACTATGGAAGTTTGAGTCCATAATCAAACACTGACCACCAATATTGACATAATCTCCAATCACTATTTCATTCATACAGAAAATGATGGTATTACTCATTCCCACATGATTGCCAATAGTCAACTGTGCATCCTTGGCAATGTCAATTTTAGAGCATAGCCCATTATCAAAAGAGTACGCCGGTGTGGAATTACAACTGAAGTGGTGCCCAATTCTCACCCCCCCCTAAGCTTTAGAACACATTTTCCTCTGAACGAAGAGGTACTTGGGTCAAAACTAACCCCCATTAGTTTTAATTTGACAAATGTTGTCCATTTATCATACTGCATAGAAAACCTTTGTAATGCCTTGTATATGGCATAAGCTATTTTCTTCATAAATGTCATTTTATTCATTTTAATTCATGAAAACCACATTTCCATTCATCCCCCAGGACAATCCCGTTTTCTTTACAACGGCAGGATTTCCTGCTATCAGCACGCCTGGTTCATCAAATGCCCGTGTTACTACGGAATTGGCTGCTACCACTGTGTCGTTATTCACTTTAGCCCCCTTTAAAATTGTACATCTACAACCTATCCAGCAGTGATCACCAATGACAATTTCCTTTTTTTCCGGAAAAACCTGTCCATGTTTTACATCAATCACACAATGGAAATCCGTATCCATTATCAAGGTATCCCAACTCGTCAAAACTCGGTCACCAAAAGTGATATGTTTAAAACAGATAATAGAAAGTGCTGCCGTGTTTACAAAATCGTCACCGAACTCCAACAGAGCATAGTCTCCGACGACAATACGCGAGCCCTCACCAATAAACGCTTTCCCCTTTAACCTCACATCCCCAGTGACTTCAAATATCGTACGTTGATACTTCTTATCAACAATTCCTACCTGACCAAAGCCAATTCTAATTTGCCCAAAAGATACCCCCCCCCGACATACAGATGGAGCCTCTACGAACTTTCGTCCGTGTATTATACCTAAGCACCACAGGAATCCTTAGGGCCTGACGTAGTGGAAATACTCTAAGACAAAAAAACAAACTCTTTGGTAAAGAGATGGCGTATTCAATAATCTTCTTAAACGGAATCATCACCTTGCGATTTGTTTTGTTCTTGCAAAATATATGAATGACAGTAACACCCACAACCAGGGAGTATAAATGTTATCAACGAATGCCAGATGTAATAGCACCATCGTCAAAGAAATAATCAAAGTAATTTTCAATGAATAATTCTTCAATTTAAACAGATAGTGATATTGTCTTAAGAAGAATAATACGAGAAACAGAGTTCCAATTATTCCTGTACTCATCAACACTCCAAGATAGAAAGACACAAAAGACTCTATTCTTAAAGTACTAAAGGCGGCAGGACCATAACCAAATAAAATCGCAATGCCCTGAAAATGCTGTAGGGCCACAAACCGATTTGCTCTGTCATGATGTGAGCTAGATTCCGGATCTAGTTTGCCTTCAATTATTAATCTTATTGACTCATAGACATCAGGGAAAATGACGAAAACAATTAATGCAACTATGAGAAGCATGAATAAAATACCCACTATGTTCGAAGCGCTCTTCGAATTCTTCATCTGATAGAAAACAAATATTACACCACCTATTAAAAATAAAGCATAGCCAGCTGCGCTAAAACTAACAAAAAGTGCCACTGCCATCACAGCATACATCAGCCACTCCAGCAAATCCCGTTTCACATTCCTATGAATCCAATACACCGAGAGTGGAGCAAAAGCCTCAAGAAAGAATGAGAACTGACCAGACTCTTCCATAAAAGATCTTGCTCTAATACTATCAAGAGCAAGAGGTGTATAGTCCTCTACTGTTCCCCGGGGGATGAACGACATGCTCACCCCCAACACATTAACTGCAAGAAATTCAAAAACAGCAAATGAGGATGCTGTCAGTGTCGATAATGTGATGACTTTAAGAGCTTTATGTTCAAATTCATCTACAGTAAACAGCATACACATTTGCCTCTTGAATGTATAATAGTACAAAAATGCAGGCACCGACCACATCAACAGATGATTAAAGCACTTCTCGCCAGTTGACATAGTCAAATAGGAGAAAAGGAGGATAAAATAAAATCCACAGAGGAGGAAAGGTTCTTTTGTGTCTATAAACACATCCCTCCTTAAAACTCCTATTCCAAACAATACAATTGATACAGCAAATGCTGGTGTCAGTACTGACGAAATTGCAAAGGCGTTCGTAAAAATCTGAATAAATAGGAATATATATATAAGTTTCTTCATTTGTTCAGATTATCATATTTCATTGAAATATAAAGAATTACATTGTAGACAAGTACATTTCTCAAAATTCTTCATTCTTATATTTAATATATTCATTGTAAATCGATAGTATTTTTTTAAATCCCCAAAAATGACATGCCCTAATAATATTAATATTATAATCAATGATTAACTTTTGTCTTCTATTCCTAAAGAATGGTATTTTAGTTAAAACAATCCATATTCTCTTGAAATATAATAAAAGCATATAATATGGGGGATGTCCATTAATTGCACATTCCATAGCACATGGTAGTGGGTGTACCAATGCGAAGCCTTTAAACAAACCTTCTAAATACTCCCATGTCAAACGCTTGGGTGGCAGGACATGAACATATGTTAGGTTATCTGTAGCCTGCTTTCGATATCCTCGAATAAGTATTGACGCAACTAGTTCACCATCATCTCCGGCAAGAAGCATTTCGCCACAACGACCTGTCAGGTAAAATTTCTGTATTTTATATATTTTGCGAACGATATCAGTCCGTACACATAAACCTGCGCCAAATAACAGTGAACCGATTCTTTGGCTACCTAAGGCATAAGCTTGGGAGAACCGAAGGATGTCACTATGTGGTTCTATCATATACTCGGGAATGCCCATTCCTCCTGCGCAGCCAATGCTTCCATCACTATGCATTATCTTATACATCCCATATACGTAATCAGGACATAGTAAATTGTCATCATCACAATATATAGAAATCGCATAATTGGCAGAATTGATTCCCTTGATTCTTGCATTTAAAAGACCGGGGAGAGGCTCTTCAACCAAAACAAGAGGAAGTTCGTAAACCTCTTTAAACTTTCTGACAACATCTACTGTATTGTCCGTGCATTTGTTATCTACAACAATAACTTCCCAACCGAAATCGTCAGGAAGGACCTGTTTTATCAATGCGCCAAGGCATCTTTCAATTATCCATGCACTATTATAACAGCAAACAATAACACTAACTCCGTCTTTCATACAACTGATTTATCTTGTTTAAAAAGTTTCACTGACTCATATACCCACTTCCATGAATTATATGGTAGGTTTGCAAAAATCATTGCCAACGGAAAAGAAATCATCCCCATATCAAGACTCAGAAACAAAAACATTAACACTAGTGACACTACACAAGCAACAATTGCTGCTTTATAAAAAGGAACGGTATTCTTTGAACTTATTAGCATTGCACAGTTTCCGTGAGTCAATTCCATGAAATAAAAAAAGGCATATAAACTTATTATAACTGTTCCTGGCAACATTGTTTTAGAATGAATCAGATTTAGAATTACATTCCCAAGTAGTAAAACAGCACCAAATAAAAGAAACCACGAAACGTACGATATTATTTGACATTTCATGAATAGTTGCTTTATCTGAAGCAAACTATTACTCACCCATAAAGAGCAAAGCCTTGGATAATATGAATTTAGAAAAACTCTAGAAATAGTCACAATGATATTGCATATTTGTAATAAAAGCCCAAGTTTGGCAACTTCCTTAACACTCAAATATAAGCCTGCAATAAAGATATTTGCATGAGAAAAACCATAAGATGTTAAAGTTGTAAGACCATACCTCTTTGCATTATACCATATAATATTAAAAAGATTCTTGGGCTTCCATTCTTTCAGCTCTCTTTTTTTGCTTTTTAAGTGACTGTCCCAGAAGAAAGATAAGCCAACACCCCTCATTATACAGGCGCTAAGTATGTTGGACAATATGAGGGCTAGCAATCCAAGATTGCAATACAATAATATCAAAATAATAACAACATACGAGACCTTTGAGATGATTGTTAACTCATTAAACTGATCAATCCTTCCCCTTCCTCTAATAAATACCAGTACATATCCATAATAGTAGTTTATTGCAACAGAAATTGTAAAGAGAAGCCAATACCATAATATATTATCTATATTAGACGACTTTGTCGCATATACGATGTATAAACTCCCAGGGATTAAAAGAAAGACTAAAATAACCAAAGATATAATACCATAAGTTTTCTTACTGGTATAAATAAGTGAGAATAATAACTTATAATCAATTAATTTATCTTCCGTTAAATAAGGGCTTCCATCTTTTACAATTTCATTTGCTCCAGAAAAAACAAAAGAGATATTTCTTGACAATGAAGATGAAAAGCCAAAATCTATAAGTTGCGCTAAAGCAGAAACAGACAGGAAGATATACCATACCCCCAAAGTTTTGTCATCAACTGAGACCAAAATAAAAGGGAGTATTAAAATCGATGCGCCAAATTGCAAAATTTGCACAAGATAACTCATCAAAATAGTTTTTCTCCCTACAGAAAACATTTCACTGCCACTAATCTCTTGGTTCATTCCCATAATTTAAGTCCCATCCTTGATTTTGCCATATGATACGCACCTAAAACGACTGACAAATTATATAAAAAAGTATACTTTGTTTTCAATAAGGAATAGATATTTTTGTATCCACTATCCTTTTCCAGATATTTATAAACAAATTTTTTATGCGTTATACAACATAGGTGAAGAAGCCCAATCCATTTCATTTTCACCAAATAAGAGACATCTTCTTGCAGGGAAAGTTTTGACAGAATCAGAAAATGATTTAAAGCCATAATTAGTCTCATCTCACTTCTCTTGGTGTCCGATTTACTGTGTTTACGATATTTACAAAGCTTTTCATTTAAACCAAAAGTCTGTATATCGTTATTAAAACTATATATAGAAAGCCAATCGTTGCATCCATGAATCCTCTCCTCAAATGGATACTGTTTATACAATTCTGTACGACAAACACAACTCACAGAAGGAAATCCAAGAAAATGAATTATGGCGTAGTACTTTATATCTTTCATTGTTCCTAATCCCCAATAATTCGGCAATGGATTATTTTCAATTATTTTATTGGGTTCGTACAAAATAGAATAATTGCTATAAAACAAATCTAACGAAGGAAGATTTGTTTTTACACCAAGGAATTTCTCTATAAAATCAGGAGATAGTATATCATCGTCACCTAAAATCATTACATAAGGAGTATTAACATAGTTAACACATCTATTCCAATTTGGGAACATTCCTATATTCGCGGTATTTTTGTGATATTCCACTCTTTTTGGATATTTATCACATATAATTTTAAAATTGTCATGTGATGATCCATTATCAGATACCACAATATGGCACTGCGTTGTTTGATTAAGTGCGCTTTTTAATGCTTCTTCAAAGAAATCAACCCGCTCAAAAACAGGTATTACAATCGTTACTAAATCTGTTTCCATATTCACTTAATTTTTAATCCACTCAATAAACTCTGATCACTCCAAAGATAATCCCATTCTCCAAAGCGACCTATGGTTTCAATACCAATAGAGGATAACCAATCACGAACAACTTTCCTTGCATCGTATATAGGCTCTGTGAAAATTACATTAGCATACTTTTCAAAACTTATGTGAGTAAACAAAATGTCTTCTTGCCTAATAACTCCTATTCGAACAAGATGACCAACTGTTCTATTAATCAGTTCATCCTCAGAATACTCATTCTCCTTACAAAAGACTTCCATTTGCAAACTACCGCAACCTTCTGGTGCGTTGTCTGGCGACTTTAATGACGGTGAATAAACCCTTGAAGCTATATTCTTCTCATCGTATATATACCACCAAAGATAGGGAGGAATGTTCTTGTTCTTCAATGCTATGGAAATATGATAACCACAGGTTGCCTCAAGTTTTTTAGATGCCTCTTTCACCTCTTTTGGAGCATCGCAAATATTAATTACCTCTGGCAAAGGCAAACTGGAAATAAGCCGGTCGTAATGTGCTACCTCTCCATTCTCAAAATGAACAACCTTGTTCCTATAATCTATGCCATCTGCTCTATATCCATATCGAATATCAGAAACATCTGCCAGATGCTTTAAGAATGCCTTATATCCTCCCTTTTTAGGATAACGCATTTCTTTAGCGTAATAAGTAACAGGAGTTTCTGCAGTTTTGCAACCTTCTATTACTTCATCAACTGATGGCTGATAGACTCTTTTTCCGACCCATTCGGTACGTAAATCCTTGGCGTCCTTCATCCAATATTTCCTTGTATAAACCATAGGAAAATGCTCTGCAAAATAGTCACCAAACTGTAAACGCAGCCAATCCTCATAGTTATTAACCTTAACAGCATCGACAGAAGGTCGTTTCATAAAATCTTGTATGATTAGTTCCTTTTCGACCTTTGGGAGCGGATATAAGTTATTCTGAGCAGGATGTTTTATCCAAATGCCCTTATATAGATTATAAGGATTTGGAGTATGACGGTATATATCAGAGCAGGAGTCATTGAATAACTCGTTAACTTCTGGTATTGTGGAGAAACTTAAATGAACAAAACGGTCAAATCTGAAGCCATTAATTTCAAAGTTAGAACACAATCCGCCATAAGTATCATTTTTCTCTACAATGACACTTTCCTCTCTTCTTTTACGCAATGCGTATGATGCTCCAAGCCCAGCGATTCCGGCTCCAAGTATTAAATTCTTTGTTTTAATTGCCATTTATTGATTATTCTTCTGCCATTCGACAGTCTCTTTTATTCCTTCCTCGAATGACTTTGTTATATATTCACCAATATCAGCCTTGATTTTAGTCACATTAAACATTTCATAAGAATACTTAATCCCATCATCTGGTCGTTTCCCTATCTCAATCCTCTCTGGACAATTCATTGTTTTTCCTACAGCAAAAAGGTAATCCTTTAGTAATCGTGGGCATCCTGATCCTATATAATACGAAATATGATTTGTCTCACATTCCCCCAAACGGTATATTGCCTCTATCGTGTCGTCCACACTAACAAAATCATATGGTTGTTCTGCAGGTCCAAAACTAGGGTTTCTACCTGCAAGCAATTCTCCTAAAGTATAACCTATTATATTGCCAGTTCTGTTTCCTGGTCCATAGATATTGGACAATTGCATCCACACAAATTGCTGTCCAATATTTTTGCTATAGTTTTCGAGTATTAGATGTGTACAATGTTTTGCTACGCCATACATCATACCACCACTGGTCTGCGTTAAATTAGGCAAACTAAGAAATGACTGCTCAGCAATAGTGCCTGCACATAAAAACTTTTTGCAACGTATTTGTTTACAAGCATTCATGCAAATGGCAGCCATTTCTATGTTCTTAATTTGCGCAATGGGATCTGCTTTAACCACTCCGTTTACACCAGCCCATGCAAAATGATAGAATGCATCATACTCCCCTTGAGGTATCTTATTTACCAAGTCTTCTGCACTAACTATATAAGTTTCCAATTTGGTCACCAACTCTGATTCGGGAAGGTGAGAAGGTGTAAAAGATAGATCAATAGCAAGGACGCGGACGTTATTGTCTACAAGTTTCTTGACCAAGGTACTGCCAATAAAACCATTGGCTCCTGTTATTATAGCCTTATTCATGCTGCTTCCGAATATCTCACGGAAGCAGGCAATCCAAAGATTAAGAGACGTTTACCCCCCCCGATAAATTTCTTAATACCTTCTATTACAGACACTTGCGCCTTCCATCCCGGCACAGGAGTACCTTTCCAAGGAATCATTACCTCTCTATCCCTGTAAGGTCTTCCGCCCCATTCAATATTGAGCTTGCGACCCGTTACGTCACAGAACATTTGAGCCAGTTCTTTAAGTGGAATTTGCTGTCCAGAGGTCAGTACATATTCATCAGCCAGTTCTGTACCGCTTGCTAAAAGATCAGCAAGATGAGTAAATCCGGCAATGATATCAGTAATATAAATCAAATCTATCTTCTGCTCGCCGGGAGACATCTTCAATACCTCTCCACTCTCTGAGTAGTCTTTGAAGAGTTTGAACAATTTTTTGCGGGTATCATTAGGTCCGTAGGTATCACAGAGCTTCAATGTGCAGAACTTAATGCCAAAAACATCGCTGTAATACTTGGCCATATCTATAAACGCCTGCTTAGTGGCGGCATACAGATTAACCGGGTTATACTCTGTTCCCTTGGTATTATAGTTCTGCCATATACTGCCAGTGTTTAAGAACCACTTAACACATCCGGCGAATGAAGCTGCTTCAAGAACAGCAGTTCCAAAATAGACGTTGGATGAAACCAAATCTTTTACTTGCTCTGGTGTGTGCACAGTCAAATAAAGAGAAGCAAGATGAATAATGCCATCTATTTTCTCCTGCTGCAAGTATAGAGCGATGTGACGGATGTCACCAACAAACTCTACTATATGGGTAGCCCCAAGTTTACTATAGTCAGAACTATGCCTGACAAGAACATAAACATTATGTCCTGCTTGTTCTAAAGCTGGGAGCAAGTTTTTGCCAATAAAACCTGTAGCGCCAGTAAGAAGTATGTTCATAGGCTGAATGGTGAATCGAAATCTTTAAGGGAAGGGAACGTGAGATCACGTCCAGAGCGAATAGGATTCTCAAGCCCCCAGTCAAATCCAACTGACATGGCATCAATGCCGCAGTCATGCTCTCTGTCATAGCAACTGGTCTGGGCATAGTTCACGATGCTTCCGTCTTCGAGTGTCTTGAATCCATGGGCAAAGCCTTTAGGGATATAAAGATACTGCCCCTTCTGATCATCCAACTCTATATTAAAACTTTGTCCATAGGTCGCAGAATTCTTCCGAATATCCACTACAACATCCTTTATCCTACCGTTACTGACATATACAACCTTCGTATGATCAAATGGTGGTAGTTGAAAATGCATACCCCTTACAACATTCTTTTTATTCACAGAATAGTAGAGTTCCTTGAACTCACAGTCCAAACCGTTCTCTTTGAAAAAATCAAAGTTGAAAAGTTTCTGGAATCCACCTCTGTTATCTTGAAAATTATTTGTTTGAAGGATAAAGAGTCCATCAAAAGGAGTAAGTATTTTTTCCATCACGCTGCAATTTTTAGGCTGCTAATAATCGCAGGTGATAAAAATAATTCTAATTTACCCCCCCCGACCAATTTGTCCAGGTTCTCAAACATGTTAAAATTTATATTCGCAGCTGTCATAATCTTAAATTTATTTATAGAACAACATAAATTCATTACTTCATTTTCCCTATAGGGAATCGCACCATATTTTATTTCCGACTTTGAACCAATTCGTTGTTTGCAATGCTCAATTATTTGCTTAAGCGAAACACTCTCGCCACTGCTTACATTTACAATCTGACCTATAGCCTTTTCGTGGTTCTTCAGCAACTCGCCTATTGCCCATGCAAAATCATCTACATAGATAAAATCACGTTTCTGTTCGCATGGTGTTACATCGAGAGGTGCATTCTGCTTTAGGCTCTCAATGACATACGGTATAAACTTCTTTCCTCCTTGCAAAGGACCAAAGAGGTTACCAGGGCGAACAACCATAATCGGGAATCCATAGTTTCGATGGAGCATCATTGCCGTGTTTGTGGTTAATTGCTTGACCAACGCATACGGTGAATTAGGCTCCTCACGCATAGTCTCCACAAAAGGAGAGCCTTCGTTTCCATATTCCTCTGAACTGCCAAACTGGATGAATAACTTAAGTCTCGAATCATCCTTGAAACGCACATATAGATTAAGCATAACCTTCAGGTTTGAAGCAATCATACTATCAAAAAGAGAAAGTTCTCGCTCTGCTGTAACTATAGATGCAAGATTGATAATATAATCAGGCGACTCTACATCTTCCGCAATCTTTTCCTTGTCAAGTTCAATTAGGTTGGTCTTGACATCAGGATAATGAGAGAAATACTCCTTGTCAATAAACTTATCATATACCGAAATGGCATATTGTTCATGAAGGCAGCGAACAAGGTTCTTACCAATGAAGCCACTTCCTCCAATCAAGAAAAGGTGTTCTTTCATACGTTTACAAATTGATTGATTTCCTCTACAGCCAGATTATACACATCGGTAGTCTGGTATTTCTTATACCAATCAGCCACCAATGCCATAGTCTGCTTCATATCCAAAGTCGGTTTCCAGCCCAGACGAGTCTTAGCTTTGGTGATGTCAAGCATCAAAAGATTTGCCTCATGGAGTGCATTAGGATCTGATGTATCTACCAGTTCTCCCTTGCCAAAATTGTTAACTATCTCTGTTGCCACTTCCCATACGGTGGAAATGGACTCTGACTCAGGTCCGAAGTTCCACCCCTCACAATACTCTGTAGGGTGCTCCCACATCTTCTGAGCAAGGAGCATATAACCACTCAGCGGTTCCAGCACGTGTTCCCAAGGGCGCACCGCCTTAGGACTACGAATCTCAATAGGCCTCCCAGCCTCCAAAGCACGGATACAGTCAGGGATGATACGGTCTTTAGCCCAGTCACCGCCACCAATCACATTCCCAGCACGTACACTGGCAAGGCTTACGTGATGTTTCCTACCATAATCTTCAGGATTGAAGAAACTCCTGCGCCAACTCTGGATGGCTATCTCGCAAGCGCCTTTTGATGAGCTATAGGGATCATACCCCCCAAACGGATCATCCTCCTTATAGCCTCGCATCTGCTCCTTGTTATCGTAACATTTATCCGTGGTTATCATTACACCTACCTTGACACTATCTGTAGCACGAATAGCCTCCATAATGCTAATGGTTCCCATCACGTTGGTCTGGTAGGTCTCGACAGGTATCTCATAACTGAGACGTACCAATGGTTGTGCCGCAAGATGGAAGACAATCTCAGGCTGATACTGACTGAAGATTTCTTTCATCTTCTCACCATCACGGATATCAGCACGGATGTCTGCCTTGATCTTCTTACCTATTCCAGAGAGAACAAAGTTATCCTTCTCTGAATAAGGCTCAAGACCTACGCCTACCACCTCTGCTCCAAGTTCATGGAGCCAGATGGAGAGCCAACTGCCTTTGAAACCAGTGTGACCGGTAACAAGGACTCGTTTTCCTTTATAGAAATTATCGAATATGTCTATGTTCATAATTACTTGGCATGTGAGGTACAGAAATCCTTAATGCACTTAATCATCCACTCGTTCATTTCCTTGGTCATTCCAGGGAATACACCAATCCAGAATCCGTTGGTCATCACGAAGTCAGTATTCTTGAGTTCACCAACAATGCGGTAGCCCTCACCCATCTGGCGCATCTCGTCAAAGCATGGGTGCTTGGTCAGGTTGCCAGCAAAGAGGTTACGGGTCTGGATCTTGTTCTGCTCCAGATAGCCAGTCAGTTCGTTGCGGGTAAAGCCAGCATCCTCCCTCACGGCAATCAGGAATCCAAACCAAGAAGGATTACTGTTTGCCTCCGCTACAGGAAGAATCAACCCAGGTACATCCTTCAGACCTTCATAAAGCATATGATAATTAGCACGACGGGCGGCAACAATCTGATCCAGTTTGTCCAACTGGGCACAACCAACAGCGGCCTGCATATCCGTAATCTTCAGGTTGAAACCGAAGTGGCTGTACACATACTTGTGGTCATAGCCCTGAGGCAGTTCACCAAACTGCCCTGTGAAGCGCATACGGCAGGTATTATCAACGCCAGAGGCACACCAACAGTCACGTCCCCAGTCACGGAAAGAGAGCGTAATCTTATTCAGTTCCGGGTCGTTGGTATAAACAGCACCACCCTCGCCCATCGTCATGTGGTGTGGAGGATAGAAACTGCTAGTTCCAATGTGTCCCCAAGTGCCGGTTTTCTTGGTTGCGCCATCAATGGTGTATTCAGAACCCAGTGCGTCGCAGTTGTCCTCAATCAACCAGAGGTTATGCTTCTCACAGAATGCAAGCACTGCCTTCAGGTTGAAAGGATTACCCAATGAGTGAGCCATCATTATAGCCTTGGTCTTGGGACTGTAGGCTGCTTCCAACTGAGTAACATCAATATCAAATCCAGGAAGTGCCACATCCACAAACACAGGGATAGCACCATACTGAATGATAGGTGTAACGGTTGTGGGGAAACCTGCTGCAACGGTTATGACCTCATCACCCCTCTTGATTCTACGGTCTCCCAACTTATGAGAGGTCAGCGTATAGAATGCCAACAGGTTAGCACTGGAGCCAGAGTTGGTCACAGCACAATATTTCACACCCAGCCAGTCAGCCAGTCGCCGCTCGAACTTATGCGTCCAAGGACCTTGGGTCAGCCAGAAATCCAGCGATGAGTCAACGAGATTCACCATCTCCGCATCGTTGAAGTAGCGACCACCATAATGGACAAATGTCTTACCCGGCTCAAACTCCTTCTTCTGGGCATGAGCCTCCTTATAATACTCACGAGTCAACTCAAGTATTTGAGCCTTTAATTCTTCGCGGCGCGAAGCGTTATTAACGATTACTTCTTTTTTTGCCATATATTTTACTCTTTTTTATTTGCTATAATCTGGAATGTTAGGGATTACTCTATCCCATTTCTTCCATGGGGCTTTATTATTCTCTAACAATTTTTCCAACATGGCCTTTTCACGTATATTGTCCATACACTGCCAGAAACCTGTATGAATATAGGACATCAACTGACCTTCTTCAACTAATTGTCGAAGAGGTCCTTGTTCAAATACACAGGTGTCATCCGTGAGATAATCAAATATCTCTGGCTGTAATACCATATACCCAGCATTGATGGGAGCACCGTCATTAGCATTCTTCTCGCGGAAAGCCTTTACAGCCTGATTGCCGCTGATTTCCAAAACGCCTTTATCCTGTGCTAATTTGACTGCTGTCAGTGTTGCTATCTTTCCATGACTTTCATGAAATTCTAGAAGTTTATTAATATCGACATCACAAACACCATCACCATATGTCATAAAGAATGGCTCATTACCCACGTATTCCTGAATACGCTTGATACGTCCACCTGTCATGGTGTTGTAACCAGTATCCACTACGGTTACCTTCCAAGGCTCCAAATGGCTGTGATGTACGGTCATTTCGTTCTTCCCATCACGGAAGTCAAAACTAACATCACTGTTATGCAGAAAATAGTTGGCGAACCACTCCTTGATGTATTCCTGCTTATATCCGGCACAAATAATGAACTCATTGTGCCCGTAATAGGCATACTCTTTCATGATATGCCACAGAATAGGCATACCGCCAATCTCAATCATCGGTTTGGGCTTAAATACAGATTCCTCGCTAATTCGGGAACCAAAACCACCTGCTAACAAAACTACTTTCATATATATCTTCGATTTAAATTTTCTAAAGGGGGCAGGTCTGCGGTTATTCTTGCGTCCCTTTCGGTAGCAAGCGAACCATAATGGTGCATTGTAATCCTCAAAAAGTGAATGCTTTGTATCCTTGTCTGACAAAAGACGTTCTGTTTTTTCGTCACACTAATTCTAAGATAGAAGCCATCATAACACTCATATCGAGAACAATATATCAATATCATTTCTAAATTGAGTTGTTAACATCTGCCTATTTCTATTATAAACTGGTAGGCTACCATATTTAGAAATAAAATTCTCAAAACGATTAATAATGGCTTTATCATTACTTGAAGTATGGGATTTTATATACAAAAAGTAAAAGACTTTCAACTCTGTTGGTTTCTTTCCTTTCATCGTCTTATACAGATCTCTAAATGAAAAATAATTCTTTATATATGAAACTGTTTTTTCAGACAGAATATCATCGACGAGGAATAGACGTTTATACTCACTTTCAAAAATCAGTCTTTTCTTATTTGTGGAATTTTCTGGATTACCTTTTACTGCATAAAGAATTTGACCAAGTTTTTCCATAGATATGACATACTCATAGTTCTTATTTCTATCTTCGCCTATATCTCCATTCTTTCTAATATATTGTATTCCATAATTATCAAGATACGACTCCAATTGAATCTGCTCCGAACTTATCGATTTAAGATCTCTATTTGAAATGGCATTTTGGCTATTAGTATATTCTGCAATCTTATTCATCAAATCCTTATCTGTAACCTTAAAAATCCTTACAAGAATTTCTGCTTTCTGAAGGTTAGACAAGCCCGTAAGCTTATTGTCTTGATTATATTTATGAATTGTACGCAGCGTTTGACCACCGTTAAGTACTTGAAGGTTCTCCACAGTAACGTGAGACTTAATGCCATTAGGGAATGGAGTTACTTTAACATCAGAAGCAATAATGGTTATTCCATTATTAAACATAAAAAATTTAGATGGACTTTCTTCTAACGTTTCTCTAATGTTTTTATTATAATCCGATTTCAAGATAAAACCACGAACATTTTCAGAAAGAACATCATAAGCAATATGTGCATTTGCCAATTCTTCTTTATTATATATGTCTGTTTGATTTCGAAAATCCTTATCATCACAGGTTATACGAATTAAGTCCGTCAACGACAATCTAAATATGTAAGAAGTATCAGAAGATAATTTACTTTCCTTATAAGACATCATAGCATCATCATCTATGACAAGTTTTGAACAAATTGGTTCGTAACTAAAAGAGAGAAGTTTGGCTATATCATTCAAACTTATAAAACTTGTTTTTAGAGACAAAGCCTTCTTAAAGTTTGAAACATTTGCATCCTTAGGGTCAATAGCAATAGTATCATTTGTTACAAAAAACAATTCTATAAACCAAGGAGCAGTAGAGTCATAAAACAATTCACAGATTTCCTCTAATCGTTCCTTTGTTTTACCAGAAGTGTGATTAAAATTTTTGGTTTGAATATTTTGTAAGAACTTTGTGGTTTCAATTAACTCATTTTTACGCTGTACCTGATCTTGCTTGAAACTTGAACGGTATTTGAAACTATATAACTGGATTGACTTTTTTTCTTCATCAATATAGACTGCATCAATTCCCTCATCACCAGACCTATCATCATAAAAAGTACCGTTGAACTCCGTATCAGTTATCAATTCTACTAAATCAGAATAGTCAGCGATTCCTGTATTCATTTCAAGAATGAAGAAATAAAAACCATACCGAGCTTTTTGTGTGTTATCCAATCTTGATACGATAGACGAATCTATCCCTTCTGCCCTTACAAAATTATTAAAACACTTTTGACACTTTATATTTAATAGTTTAAAATCGTTTATATTTGCTTCCATAATTTGCGCCTATTAAATCATATATAATACCAAGTACCACATATATATTGAAAAAAAACTTTATTACCCCAATTACCTATTCTTACTATTTTAAAATATCTTTGACCATATCATCTAGCCATCCAATAGCAACTTTTCTATATGCGGAAAATGGTAGGTCTTCATTCATCGCATTATTTACAAAGTCGTCAACCAAAAAGGACAAACGGATTTCCTTATAAGCTTTGGTTTCTGCGTTTATAAACTCTGCTCTCACCTTATTTCTAAATTCATCAACAATTTTTCTTCTTGAATCAAGAAGATAATCTCTATCCAGACGACAAGTCTTAATAGTATAATCGGCTCTTTTATTATCGTTTCCCTTAATATGCCCTTCTTCATCGAAAAGAAACACATCATTCAAATTATCTCGTTCTGGATTTAGCAATACTGGTTTCTCTAACTTATCATATTTTTGAGATGAACATATATTAATATCACCGAGGTCATCTACAACATCGGGGGAAACTGCTCTTTCCCCTTCTATCTCAAAATTTGTTCCCTTGAACTCATTACATGTAGGGCAAGTGTACATTAAATTATCCCAACTATAAGCTAACCAATAATAAATCTGCTTAGGTCGATAATGTTCAACATGTCCTTGTTCTACTTTGTTCTCACAATAGGCACATTTATAATGATATAACTTCTTAAGTTTATCTTTGATATCATTAGTCTTATAACGAGAATCAAAAACATCTTTATTAATATACTCACCTTTTTTTATAAGCTCTTTACGGCGCTTGTGAGTTAATTGTTCATCAGCAACCAACAAGGACTCTGGTATATCTGCCAGATCTTTATTAATTCTTATCATAATTTTTTTCCTTCAACACCTTATCAATAATAGCGTCAATCTCCTGATCACTCAAGAATTCCTTACCTTCTTTTTTTTGTTTATCCAATTCCTCATGCACCTTCTTATTAATCCTATATAACACAAAATCGTCACTAGTATCAGACATTGCATTATTCTCATCCATCCGAGAATTCGCCAATCCAAACAACGAAGAAGTTACTAATGAATTGACCATCATGTCATTTAAGTCATTTCTATAATAAGGGGCACTGACTCTAGTTATCCCCCTTTCTCTATAAACTCTGAAAATAATGGCGTCGTCTGAAGCACCTTGAATAATTGTTGGACTATGAGTGGTAAAAACAAACTGAATGTTAGGAAAGATCCCCCGTAGTTTCTTCACTATCTGGCGCTGCCATTTCAAATGCAGATGCTCGTCAATCTCATCTACAAGAACTACCGCAGGTATTTCGAAGATCTTATCCACATCAGGATTATTGTCTAATAGTCTATATAACAAGTCACATACAAAAATTATCATACTCCTATAACCCTCAGACAGTTCATCAAGACTTTCACGATATCCCTTTTCTACAAAAAAGACCCGACTACCATCCATCTCTATAGCAACGTCCTTGTTCAGAATGTCGTTGATGACCCTTTTCAAGGCCTCTACACCAAGTTTTTGATTTTTTTGCTTAGTTTTATCCAAAGCAAGATCCTTAATCCATTGTTCTGGGTTAATCAGTTCCTGATTATTGTCAAACAAGGTCATGAAACCGTATTCTTCGTAATTGTCTGAACTATATCTACCTCGATGAGTACCGTAGGCATAAATATTCTGAAGTTTATTTTGTATAGATGGCGAATAATCATGTCCACTATTATCCACTCCATGTAATTTGCTGTTCTTATCTAATATAGAAAGGACTCGTCCTATATTAGTTTTATCCATCTCATGACTAACTCGATAGCCGTTAAATGCCAGATAAATTGCCATTAAAAGTACTGATTTTCCATCACCATTCTCACCTAAAAAATAAACTTCACGTGAGTCATTAAACGAAAGTTGTATTTCAGTATTAATGCACAAAAAACGATCCATACATAAACTATCTACATAAAAGCCTTCTTTGGAAGATAAACCTTCTAACCAATTGCGGTACTGATCTTTGGTCAAACTAAGAACAGACGGGAAATGACATTCATCACTATAAGCATAGAATTCATCATTTTCAAGGTCTTTTATTCCACAAACTGCAAAACGCTGAAGCAAAACCTGCTTAAAGAGCGGACCTATATTATAATTCGCTATCAGCGGAGTAAAATCGTAAGGCACCTCAGACTGACGCCTATATGAAGGATCGGTAGCACCAGAGTTAACCAAAGCACTCCGAAGGTTTGTTGAGGACTTTTCCTTTGTTATAATAGCAACTCCTTTCATGTTACCTTTAGAAAAAGAGTTCGCAAACCTATCAATTACTTGATGATGGGTAAATAAAAGAGCGGCTAAGGCAAACAATTTTTTCTCTTTATCACTGTATTTCTGAATTTCAACCCAATAAGATGGAATAGGATCACTTAAACTATTTATTCCCAAGAAAGATTTAAGGATTGGCTCATTTATAAATGCTTCGCCTTTCAAATATTTTTGAATAGTCTCTACACTATACACAACGTCCAACACCTGAACTATTTCATACTTTGTCCATGATGTTTTTAATTTAGAAAGATTCACATTTTTTTTCGCCATATCACCGTCTCCTAAATGAAAAAAGAAGCTCATTAACTTCTAATCGGCTTTTATCCGATCGTCCCATTTTACTATGAATATATCTTTTTTCTTTCATTGAGATATCATATAGAGTTCCTAGAGTTTTATAACCAATCTCCAATAATTCTTCACGAGATAGAAGCCCATTATCGCTATAACTTAATATCAAATGAGATTTCCTTTCATCAATAGCCTTGAATAATAATTGAAAGGCATTTGCGACTTCTTTCCGTTTATCAAAAGGAGACTGATGCCTATCGTCACGATATCTACCCTTATATTCCAAATGAGGATGATCATACTTAACGAGAGTTTCTATCACATGATAAAATCGAGAATAATGTACTGCGCTATATGGGGGATCCGCATAGACGATAGACTCCTCAGGTACTATTCGCAAACAATCAAGATAGTCTAACGACTTTATCGTCACTTTATGATCTTTATTGGTCAAATTGAGTAGAACTAGTTCTTCAAGTTTCTTTTCGAATAAAGAAAAAACAGATTTTTTCCTATATAACAAAATATCATTAGCATTCGATTTCGTAATATCCCTATATTGGGCAAAATGTCCAGTACTTTGAGATGTGTACGACATCGCAAAAATTAAAGATGACATAATTGCATAATAACCCACAGTCCCTTTATATTTCTCTGCTACAGCCCTAATAGAATCAATCCATACACATTGTTCATACGACCAATATGTACCCGAATAATTTTTCACAAACAAAGAAAAACCTATACCAAAATCTTTGTTTATAAATTCTTGCTGCTCTTTCTCTATCTTAAAAAAATGCTCATAACTATCTACATTTTCATAATTAAATTGATAGCTAGGAAATGTTTTATGCCATTCTTCTACAAACTTCTGTATCTGATCTTTGACATTTTCAACAAAACTACGACTTAAGGCTTGATGCATATTTGAAGAATATGTATACGCAAAAATGTTTGAATAGTTCTGAATATCATTAGATATGACATTATATTGATCTTGAAACGCTGCAGAAACAATTGCAGTTCCTGCAAACAAATCAC
Source organism: Prevotella sp. (assembly GCA_017470055.1). GTDB lineage: Bacteria > Bacteroidota > Bacteroidia > Bacteroidales > Bacteroidaceae > Prevotella. The sequence continues at coordinate 41,834 of JAFUFD010000054.1, forward strand.
AAAGAGTTGCACTATCTGTATGTAATTCGTCAATTGTATCATTTATCAAATAGAGAATTTCTCTTTTTGATCCCATATATTTCAAAATATGAGGAATATTAGTTGGAGATATCATTTTCTATTAAAAATAAACATTGCTATCAATCCTTTTTATTCCTTGTGAAGATTTCTTCTATTCCTTCACCATCATCTTAGCAAGGCTTTATCATTTCATTGACAAGTCCTTGGTCAACTTGTGCTTTCTGGGCTTGTAGTCCTAAAAGCATTTGCTGAAGTTGACTGGCATAATTAGCTTCATCTGGGAGTAAATAACCTCTTCGCCGTTTTATCTGCAGCAAATAATTGTACACTGCACTCACCTGTTTCCACAACTGTATCAACCTTATTCCCTTATCTATGTTGTTCAATACAGACCAACGGGAATACAACTCGTCAAACTGCTCAAATACATTTTGTGATATCATCATTACTTTTCAACAAATAAATGCTTTGGTAGCACCACGGCGGCTGTTCTTTGACACTTTAGAAATCAAAATCTTTGATTTCAAATCATTTCTATTTTGAAAGCCGGTCAAAAATATTGACCACCTCAACTTCCTACTTTTTCTTATCTGTCATCGTCCTCACCTGCTGGACGAAAGGGGACAAGCGGCAAATGGGGACAGGAACTTTTTGCTCTTCTGTACTCCCTCATAATGCCCTTATCACTCTTTTTCTTCTTTTCTTTTTTGTCTTTATTGTTTTATAATCTGTTCCTAATAAAGGCGTGTGGCAAATTTCACACCATGGAAGTCCATATCGACGGCATCTGCCCCGCTGTTCTCTATCAATAGTTTGAGATCCTGTGCCCGCATCCTAGATTTCAGGTCAGGAGAAAGGATTTCTGCAACATCTATTATCTTCATATTACTCAATATAATCAATGTAATTTATTCTTGCATCCCTTCGGTAGCAAGCGACCAAAGGCCGAGCGCCGAGAATTGAATATTCTTAAGACTCGCAAACTCAAATAAGCGACAGAGTCGAACGTCTTCGTATTGTGGATTAAGTTGAATCGTCACTATCCTGCTATCTCGTTTCCGTACCTTTATTCGATTCGCTCGTTTCTCTTCCCACACTTGATGTGGGTCTTATATACTTAGATCCAAACCTCATCCACCCCATTCTTCCACACAGGGAAAGGAGGATTCTTGCGTCCCGTTGTATTAAATCTTTAAATTTGTATGAGGCTGTTTTGCACAAAAAGTACTTGAAAGATTATCCTCTATATTATTCAATGTATCTCCGATGGATCATCGATAGGTGTGACACTCGGATCAAGAAGGAGAGAAGTCTCTAAAAGTTGGAATGTCATCTCTAAGTTGATAACGAGGACCTCGGGGGTAATATAACTCTTTTTCATCATCTAACTATTTTGAAATGAACGACTTTCCTTTCGTAATGACGACTCCCTTCATGGGTCTCATGAGTTGATGACCTTGAAGGTCGTAGTATCGGTCACCACTTTGCGTTGAGCGAGTAACGGTTTGAATATCAGTTGAGATACCATCTATCTCCAGTTTACGAGCACCACCAGGTACTGTCAGATATGCCTTGTGAGCGGGTATTGACAAACCTGTCTGAACAGGGTAGAAGCCTGCTTTGCCTCCTTGCGTGGACAAGACATAGGTATTTGTTGGGGCTGGTGTCGCTACCAAGGTGCCAACCAGTTTGTTGGATGACATATCATCGGCAGCCTTGTCTGTGGCATGGAGCGCATAACTTGTACTAGTGCCATTCACGATGAATCCTGTATTGGCAGGCACAATGCTTACCTGCTGTAAGACTACTTTATTCGTTGCCGTAGAAGATACTATATAGCCTATCACTCCATCTGTCTTAGAAAGGTCTAGTCTACGGCCAGTACAATAAGTTGACCAACCGTCTGCTGCCATTGTAATGGTTTCTGTCAACGCTGGCATCGTGATGGATAATATGCGGTCAGCAGTCTTGTCTTGTCTGTCCACATCACCATAGTTGCTCAAGTCTTGGAGCATAGAGTTTGCTAAAGGTTTCAAGGCTTCTGGTAGGGATGGTCCATACGTTGTTAGGAGAGTTTGAGCCCCTATAGACTCATCCTCGTCACCTTCGGCATGAAAAACAAAGGCTTGAGCAAGTGGATCTGCTATTAGGGAATATGAAATACCCTTTGCAGTTGCCTGTGCTTTCACACTATTGGACAATCTTGTTTTTGCCGTTGTGGAGAATCCGTCCCCAGGTGTTATCTCCGTAATACTTGCCGTAGTGATATCCATCTGTGTCAAATCACTATTCAGCAAAACTACTCTGTAATCACAAGGATAAGATATCAAGGAACCAGTATTCACATCATAAATGTCTTTCGACAAATCCGCATTATAATCCTTGGCTATATCGGAAGTATGGAAATGACCTGTGAAAACGACCTTCACACCGGCATCTGCCAGACGATTACGGACTGTCGCATAGTTATCAACGGTCGCTGTCTCCACAAAAGTATCTACTCCTGTGAAATGGGGGAACAGCGGATGATGCATCATGGCGATGACCTGTTTTCCTGTGGCATAGGCTTCCGCAGCCTTGTCACAGACCCAATCCAACGTTGTCGCAGATACTGTTCCATCTGTACCAGAATCGACACCTATCAACATCAATCCCTCTACCGGCTCACAGGCATACGTCAATGTGGTAGCCTCTCTATCGGAAGAAGCACCATAACCATAGTTGGCATAGGTAGTAGCAAACCAGTCGTTCGTGGCTGTCGGAACTGGGGTTGTGGTACTACCATTGTAAGACACCGCATTGGCATTGCTTCCTCGATCATGATTTCCAGGAATCACCAGGGATTTAATACCTGCATCTTTAAGTACATTGAGTTTTGACACCACATATTCATGGCTCACCGTCTCCCCGTCTTTCGACAAGTCGCCAGTAATCAACACCAAATCTGGTTGGATGTCGTCCTTGATACGGGCAATCATCTCGTCAAACAATGGTTTACTGTAGTCAACCAGTTTACGCTGACCTGCCAAGTATTCTGTCCATGCAGAGCCTTCACTCACCAGAAGCGATGGTGCCATGACATGCGGGTCTGACAGCACGACAATCTTTGTCTGTGCTGATGTCATCCTGCAAAGCAGAAGCATAAAGAACAGGGTAAAGTAATATAATTTTTTCATTGTTGTGTATTGATTTCTCGTATTGCGGTGACTATCTAACCGTTAGAGGGATTTCACGTTAGCCATGAAGCCTTAGGAAAGCGTTGAATTTCGTCAATTACATATCCGATTCCTTAGGTGTGGAGCAGATCGTAATGCTTGAGCAAGAACTCGTCGGCACCGTACTCCTCATACAAAGCCTCGGAACTAAGATACCACCACTTGGCTCCCTCGTTATAGAGTTCCTTGTACATATCATTGGAGTAAATATACGTAAGGGTCTCGTCCTAAGAAATTCTCTTCTTCCGCGATACATACTCCGCCAAATGAGCAATCTTAATAGGTATTATGTTTTCTTCGTATACACCCATTGGTATTTATGTTAATAGGTATTATAGAGTGAACGGTGAATCGAAGTCGTTGAGGAGGGGATGCTTGGTGTCCTTTTCACTGAGGATTGCCTGATCCACAGGGATGTGCCAGTCGATGGACAATGACTTGTCCAAGATGCTGATGCCACCTTCTGCCTCGGGGTGGTAGAACTCATCACACTTGTATTGGAATACGGCCGTCTCGCTCAATACTGCAAAACCATGAGCAAAACCACGAGGGACAAAGAACTGACGGTGGTTTTCTTCTGTCAGTTCAACTGTCACGTGTTTTCCGTAAGTTGGACTACCCTTACGAATGTCCACAGCCACATCTAATACAGCGCCCTTTACACAGCGAACCAACTTACTCTGAGTATAAGGAGGACGCTGGAAATGCAAGCCACGCATTACTCCGTAAAAGGACATATTCTCGTTATCTTGAACGAAGTTGATACTGTGTCCGAGAATCGGGGCTACTTTCTCATCGAACTCTCTTTGGGAAAAACTCTCAAAAAAGTATCCTCGGTTGTCTCCAAATACTTTGGGTTCGATAATCAGAACGCCATCTATTGCTGTCTTTATTACTTCCATTATTTTATTGCCTCTTTATCTCATAAAACCCTTCATAATATCTTTAAAGACTTTACTAGCAAGGTCATTGATGACCTTAGAGCCCTCAGCGTCAACCATATTGATCATCTCAAGGAGTCTGCGAGCATAAGCCTTCTCTTCCTCATTAGAAAATCCTCCCCTAACAGAAATATACTGAGCGAACTGATCCACCAACCTATTCAAGCGCATTTTCTCTCCAGACAGCCAAACCAACTTGGCAGACTTACCCATCTTCTCCCATTCAGAATGAAGCCGTTCTATTTCTCGAAAAACATTATTACTCATTATCTATTCACATTCATTTTTAAAACATGCCCTGCTCTTACATTGATGCGCCTAAAAGAATCCCATATTTTTTCTCTAAAATCCTGATCCATGTCCTTATCTATTATTTACCGTGCTATAAACATTACTTCTTGTCTATTCTCGTTACTCCTGTTCAGAGCAAAATTATATTTCCCAAAATAGATTGTCTCTACATGCTCTTTGTGTCTTCGAAGAATAGATGATAAGTCTTCTATAGAAGGGTAACCCTCACTTGTATAAGGAATGATTTGAGCATTTTGAGGTCTGATTATTCCTTCTGCATTCTGCTCATCAAAACTATCTAAATGTTCAACTACTGCTTTCAACATCCAAAGGAAAAAGTCCAAATAGTAATCATGCCCTTGTAATTCTTCGAGAAACGACATACCCACACGAGACTCTTCAAAGGCATGTTAAACGGACGATGCAACCCGAAGACCATATTTTCCGTTATTTTACGTTGTCCCATCAATTTATTGTTATCGACTCTCTAATTGTTATCTATTCTTCCCTCGGGCTACGCCCTCATGCCGTCTGCGGTGGTTTGTTTATTTCGCAACCAAAAGCGCTACAGGTGTTTTAGACTGTACGTTTCCAAGCGAAAGACTCTTTTACGTGTGCCTGCACCGCAAATATACCTTTTTCATAATTCATGCAAAATACATCAAAATTAAATGTCGGGATTATAGAATTCCAACACTCTTTTTAATTTTTCTATAGATTGTCTCTGTCAGTTTCCTTAAATCCATTGTAGTGCATGTAGATTGAGTTGACGTTCACTTCAGTTTCTCTATCTTACCGAAATACATCCAAATGGGCTGATTATCACATTGGTATTTACTTTTTCCTGCGATTCTTCTTACGATTATTCTTTTGCATTCTGCGTTTCTGCTTCTCCTTCCTCTTTGTTTTCTGGACCGACTTCTTTACTTTCTTACTAACAGCCTGAATTCTACGTATTTTCGCATGTTCACTCCAATAGTCGAACATCTCCTGCATCTCTTCACGAGTATATCCCAACTCCTCCTCAACAAGAACATGACGCTTTTCGGGAGTGTCCGCCTCAGGATGTTGTTCGGTGAGAGTCATTATCTTCTCAAGGGATCCTGGAATCTTTAATTGGTAAAGAGTCTGACCCTTCAGGTCGTCATAAGTAATCTCTTCAGCATCTGAATCAAAAAGGAAAGATGGTAAATGATCAACATGGTTGCCCTTAATGACATCCACTATCTTTTCACGCTCTTCACCCATATGACGGTTTTCGTAAGCAGCATTGGCATCAAGTATCTGTTGCTTCATCTTCCAGTATTCAATAAAAGATATCTCCTGCCACTGTTCTCCGTGTTCAAAATCATTGACAGGACCTTCCTTTAAGGCTTTATCCTTATTACTGTATAAGACTACCACATATTCTCCTATTAATAAACAATAAGGTGACTGATCGGTATGCTTGCCTATCACGCCTGACAACTCACCTTTTGTATTGGCACAATGATAAACACGATAGCCATAATTTCCCATAGAACCGTTGGCTGCCATGTCTTTAATATCCTTGGCATTATGTGGCATTAAACGATGGAGAAGGTCGCCAATAAACTTTTCATCATTTGAATTCAACTGTAATGCCATCTTGCCGACTGACAGACGCCAAAAAACGCCTAACCAGAAAACATATGCCAATAAACTATTATCACAGGGCTTTTGTTTACGAAAACTGGTAGCATACGCCGTCTCAACATAGCCGAAACGATTTTCGCAGTCCTTACAGAAAATATAGTCACGGGTGACTGCCGAGGGCTTGATGGTGACTTTCTCCTCTATAGGCACTTCTCCAAAGGCTTCATCAATGGCTTCTTCTGGAACACTTCTGCCCCACTTTCTCACTTTCCGAAGACCAGCCATTGTGGTTTCATTAACCACTTCAGTATCACGACGTGTGGTGCCGTTATACGACAGAAAGGATTGGATCAGAAGATGAGGGGCTAAATGGGAACCAGTACACAACGCTTCCTTTTCTCTACAAAGGGTACAAAGTCCTACAGGCTTCTCTTGCTTGGGTTGCTCATCTCGTTTTTGGGCATTCTTTTTTGCTTTATCTTTTAGTTCTTCCGGCAAAGACTTTTTAATAGCACTTCTGACATGTTGGGCGGTTTCCCTCATTAATTTCTCAATAGACCATATTTCCTCAAGAGTAAAAGATGATCGTACACACATGTCATCAAAGTTTTCGGATAACTCAATAAAAAGCAAACTTGCAGAAAGGACATCTCCTTTACGAAGGTGGTTTTCTATTGCACCAATGGCTCCACGGAACTGCAAAAAGACACCTTCTAAATCCGAAGCACCTTGGCTCATCTCTTCATCCTGAGCAGCATACAACTGTTGGATAGCAGATTCCACTGCCGTGTCGTCATCCGCTTTTATGGCTGACATTACAGCATCTACCGCAATCCTATATTTAGGATATTTCGACTCAGAGGTTCTCATTTATCCGATTAGTTATATATACTTCTATAGCGTATTCAGATAATTCGCTAATCCCTCTTATTATTAGGTAAGAGTTCTTTTACCATCTCATATATACCTGCCTGCGCTCGCTGACTATCATCAATGTCAAAGCCTGGGAGTTTTGAAGCCCTGTCTAATGCGATATCTTGATTTGGTTTCAGACGAATATAAATGTTGGTTCCAGACTTATAGTATTTCTCTGACTTTTCATAATTAGGAAGGGCTCTCTGCAAATCCTTTCGGAGATCAGGCTCGTACATCGGATAATAACGGGAAGTATCTTTGAAATGCAGTATATGAAAGAATTCCAAGCATGGATTATTGATGTAAAGACACAAATTGGGATACTTCTTCGGCTTTGAATCCAGTTCTTTTAAGATTTCTCTAAACTTTGCCACTGGCGATGGAGTTCCATTTGCCCTTTCACGATCTTCTTTCATAATTACATCAAAATCTACAATCCAATAGACCTTCGTAAACGGCAAAGCACATTGCTCTTTGACTATCTCGTATAACTCCTGCAAATTACCTTTTGGAAGGATATAGGTTATGGGCAACCTTAAATCCTCTTCCTGATTTAAAAGTTGAAGATACCATTTTTCGGTCTCACCATCAACAATGACGGCGACGGCATTGTTTCCTTTGGAGGATATATTATTCTTCGCCCTCATGATAGAAATCCATATAATAATCACCGATGTTAGGCTTGGCACCCAATCTGCCTATCTTATATGCATCATAGAAAGAACGGTTGCTCGTAAAAATGTCCTCATCAAAATCAAACAGAGAATAAAGGTTGGTGCTTCCATCTGTTTTTTTATCGGTAAACCATACAGTATCGGGACGTACCATCTCACCATTCATTAAAAATTCACGGTAATGAGTCGTCACTAATATCTGAGATTCCTTTGCATTACACAAAAAAGAATAAAGGAAAAACTCAAAAAGATCTGGATGCAAAGAGGTCTCTACTTCGTCAATAGGGAAGAATACGGAATTACGAACAAGTAAATCTACAAGACCACTGAACTGGTAAAAACGCTGTGTTCCTAATGACTCCTGAGAGTATTTTAATATACCTCCTCCATTTTCTGTTGTGTGGACAAATTCCAAATGGCGGTGAGACACCTTGACTTTCAAATCCTTAATCTCCTTATTTGTCTCTGTCTCACGCCGTTTACGTAATGCCTCCAATAATTCTGCATCATCCAAATCCTCCTCACCGTCTTCTTTGATTTGAATATCTGTAATCATCAAATCTGCCCGTTTCATCATTTTTAGGATATCATCCTTCATGATTTTTTCATGTTGCAGAGAGGAAGAAATAAAAGCATACAGACTATGGTTAGGAGATATCATCGGGGAGAGATACTCCTCAAACCATTCTACGATATCATTTAGCAATCTAAAATGCACATTAGTCTTTAAGGATGCTCCCAAGACCGTGTTATTCGACAATGTTGCCCCCTCCAGTCTTGCCGTTATATCATCTGATTCCTTATAATCTTCGGCAATATCAATATGAGATAATTGGTCTCCAGCATCCGTTGTCCTCACATATACTTCATGGGGTTCCTCATCAATTATCTCTGATAATGTCTCATGCAGAATATATTTCGTGTTAAATTGAACCTCATAATGGAATCTCCGCTTCTTACAGATGAAATTCAAATCAAAAGATGATGGAGATATTTTTGACTGTTCATCAAAGGCAAAAGGAGTGAAACTTAACTCACTATTCTTCTTATCAAGAGGTTCTACAACCAAATTCCTCAAAAAGTCTAATGCTTCTATTAATGTCGTTTTGCCTGAAGCATTCGCTCCATAAACTAACGCTATCTTTAGGAGCCTCACTCCTGGTATAGGCTCCATCACATAGTAATCATCCAATTGGGTGTTGCCGTCTGCCTCAAAAGAAAGACAGACTTTGTCTTTTATCGGACCGAAATTGGAAATAGAAAAATCTATAAGCATATTATAATAAATAGGTATTATAGAGTGAACGGTGAATCGAAGTCGTTGAGGAGGGGATGCTTGGTGTCCTTTTCCGAGAGGATTGCCTGATCCACAGGGATGTGCAATTCGTGTTCGCTATCGTTCTGCACGGATGGGGTTGTGGAGGAAGTCCTGATAGGCGAGGCGGATGCCGTCCTCAAGTTCGGTTTTGTAGGTCCAACCGAGGTTGGCGGCTTTGCTCACATCGAGGAGTTTACGGGGAGTACCGTTAGGACGGGTGGTGTCCCACTTGATGGTGCCTGTATAGCCTACCACCTTCGCCACTAACTCTGTCAATGCCTTGATGGTCAGTTCCTTGCCCGTTCCCGCATTCACGGTCGCCATATAATCTGGCGACCCTTGACCGTGTTTATTGTCGCTCTCGCTCCGACCAGAGTAGTTGTTCATCAGGAACACACAGAGGTTGGCGAGATCGTCGACATAGAGGAACTCACGCAGTGGTGAGCCATCGCCCCAGCAGGTGACTTCCTGCAATCTTTGCTCCTTCGCCTCATGGAAACGACGGATCAGGGCGGGCAGCACATGACTATGCTCCGGGTGATAGTTGTCGTTGGGACCATAGAGGTTGGTAGGCATCACACTGATATAGTCGGTGCCGTACTGTCTGTTCAGGAACTCGCAGTATTTCAGTCCACTGATCTTCGCCAGGGCATACGCCTCGTTGGTTTTCTCCAATTCACTGGTGAGCAAGCAACTCTCAGGCATCGGCTGCGGTGCCATACGGGGATAGATACAACTGCTGCCCAGGAACTCCAGTTTCTTACAACCGTTCTTCCAAGCGGCATGGATGACATTCATCTCCAGAATCATGTTGTCGTACATGAAATCGGCAAGGGCGCTCTGGTTAGCGACGATGCCACCGACCTTAGCGGCAGCAAGGAACACATACTCTGGTTTCTCCTGCTCGAAGAAAGTCTCTACCGCCTCTTGTCGAGTGAGGTCAAGTTCTTGGTGGGTTCTCGTGATGATGTTGGTGTAGTCTTGGCGCTGTAGTTCACGCACAATGGCACTTCCTACCATGCCACGATGACCTGCCACGTAAATCTTACTGTTCTTCTCCATTACTTCACAATTCCTTTCTCCAGATACTCGGCGAGGTTGGTGCGAACCTTATAGGCGGCATCCTCTGCGGCGACTTTCGCCATGTCGTGGTCGACCATAAGGTTGACGAGTTCCTCGAAACTGGTCTTGTTGGGATTCCAGCCCAACTTCGCCTTCGCCTTCGTCGGGTCGCCCCAGAGATTGACCACGTCCGTAGGGCGGTAGAAGTCGGGGCTTACCTCAACGATTACGTCGCCAACGTTGAGGGAGGACGGATGATGGATGCTGGATGAGTCAATACTCTTGACAACGCCTTTCTCGTCTCCGCCTTCGCCAATGAACTCCAGTTCAATACCGACACGCTTGAAGGCGTGGTAGCAGAACTCACGAACGGAGTGCTGTACGCCAGTGGCGATGACAAAATCCTCGGGTTTGTCCTGCTGTAGGATAAGCCACATACACTCCACATAGTCTTTGGCATAACCCCAGTCACGCAGGCTGCTTAGATTACCAAGATAGAGTTTGTCTTGCTTGCCTTGAGCGATACGTGCCGCGGCAAGGGTAATCTTACGAGTCACGAAGGTCTCACCACGACGCTCACTCTCATGATTGAAGAGAATGCCCGAGCAACAGTACATATTGTAAGCCTCACGATACTCCTTGACAATCCAGAAGCCATACTGCTTTGCGACTGCATAAGGACTATAGGGATGGAAGGGCGTGTTCTCGTTCTGGGGGACCTCCTCGACCTTGCCGTACAGTTCGGAGGTGGACGCCTGATAGATACGACAGGCATCTGCCAGTCCACATTGGCGTACAGCCTCTAAGATGCGCAATACTCCCGTGGCGTCGACATCAGCAGTAAACTCTGGGGAATCAAAAGACACCTGCACATGGCTCTGTGCCGCCAGGTTATATATCTCGTCAGGGCGAACCTTGCCGATAATCTGCAACAATGACATCGAGTCACCCATGTGTCCGTAATGCAAATGGAAATGGGGCTTGCCCTCCAGATGGGCGATACGCTCACGATAGTCGGTAGACGAACGACGAATCATACCATGTACGTCGTAACCTTTCTCCAACAAAAACTCAGCAAGGTAGGAACCATCCTGCCCTGTCACACCAGTAATGAATGCAGTTTTCATTTCTTTTTGATTTTCGTATTACGATTGTTGATGAATAAATAGAAAAATAGAGAGGAGGGAAATGACTGAAATATACCCTTTATATACACCTTTCCCTTGCCCCGACTGCCATTGTTTTTCATGGCGGTGAGGGCGAGGATTTTTGCCTAAAAGGATATAGGTCAACCAGTTACCACCTCTACACGAGGGACGTAGTCCCGTAGATTCAATAGGTTTAGTGCACTATAACGTTGCAAAAATACAACTTATTTTTGACATGGCAAAGTATTCTGTTACACTTTTTTGGAAAAGCATCCAAAAATCTTGATTTAGGTTTATTTAACCAAATAGATAGTTAAAAGATGCTAAAAGAGTGAAAATAAACATAATTGTACCAATAATAGTGTGGTGCAAGTATTTGTAAAAAAGTTTGTAATTTCGCAGCGGTTTTAAAAACAAACCATTTTTGTAAAAAAATTATTTAATACAAACCAGACAAAAACAACTGAAAGTAAACAATGAATCATGTTGAAGAAAAAAAGGCTCCAGTTTTTCTGGTCAGAGACTTACTCAATGTAATCTCTACATGTCATGGTATGCAGTATTATCTGCGAGTTCATTACCTCATTCACTCCCGTAATTTCAATCCCGATTACGCCACGAAGGTCAACATCAACAACTTCACAAAGATGTTGACGGGAATCGCCTACAAGTTCAGTAAGCAGAAATTCATGACGATCTGGATGGGAATCGGAGAACGCTTTTGGGACATGGTAAGTGACAACTCTGACATCACAGACTGTTCAGGTATCTAACCATCGGATATGTCAACTATGTGATTGTTAGATTATCAACATTCAGAGTATGAGAGAAGAATTAACATTTAGTATTTTCAAATGCTTGAGTAGCATTGAAAGTAAACCCGTGAGAATCGATGAGATCATCAGACTCATCAAGTACGACAACTTTGTCGAGAGTAACACAAGACTCTACCGTGAGATGGCTGTGAAAGTCAGTCTGAAGACCGCCAAACAGGAGGTCAAGCAGAAGATCATGCCTGCCTTCAGTGTTGGGGTCCTGTTTAAGGGTATCGGCAAACAACTCAAGGATGTCGACCATGCCACTGGCTTCGCCCGCTCTGAGGATATTCCTGGTGCCCATGCCAAACACTACAATGCACATAGCATCGGTGTCTGTTATGAGGGTGGTCTCGACGAGAAGGGGCATCCTGCAGATACTCGAACGAAGGCACAGAAGTTCACGCTCCTTGCCCTCTTGACGAGTCTGAAAGCAGATTATCCTGAGGCTAAGATTCTTGGGCATCGGGACCTGCCGTGGGTGAAGAAAGAGTGTCCTTGTTTTAATGCTCAAGTAGAGTATAAGGATCTCTAAATCAAGTCATCTCCCCCTGATAATCTCATGGTTATCAGAGGGAGATTTCTTTTGGGGAACATCCCCAAGCCTCTTCCTTTCCCATCCATTCATTTCCATTCCTTTCATTTTCATATTTTCATTTCTTTCTCTGGAGAAAGAAACGAAACAAAGAAAGAGTGCGAAAACGGTCCTGGGCTCGGGGTCGTCAGTCCGATTTTCGGAGACAGACTATAAACACCCCTCGTGCGGGATGTTTTCGAGGGAGGCTACGCCGATCGAGGAAAGTTACAGCACCGCTGCAAAGAAACTTTTGGCTCTTTTTTAGAAAGAACAAAAGAATCACTACTTCTCTCCGATACGGGTATAGACGAAACCTAAGGATTCGAGTTCCTGACGGTCGAAGATATTACGACCATCTACGATGACGTTGCCATTCATGACTTTCTGGATGACATTCCAGGAAGGCAAGCGGAACTGGCGCCACTCCGTCATCAGGGCAAAGACATCAGCACCATCGGCACAATCGTACATATTCTTACAATAGGTAACCATGTCCCCTATCCTGCGCTTACACTCCTCCATGGCAATGGGGTCGAAGACACGGACGGTGGCACCATCCTTCAGCAGTTTGTCGATGACGACGAGGGCGGGAGCCTCACGCATGTCATCGGTCTCGGGCTTGAAGGCAAGACCGAGGATGGCGATGGTCTTACCTTTTACGGGGCTTGTGGGATTTGTGGCTGTGGCACAGCCACATGCGGAACTGAGCGCCTTGATGATTTTATCATAGACGATGGACTTCTGCCGTTCGTTGACACGCTCTACCGCCTCGATGACCTCCATGTGGTAGTCGTTCTCCAAGCCTGTATGTACCAATGCCTTCACATCCTTGGGGAAGCAGGAGCCTCCATAGCCACAACCGGCATAGAGGAACTTCGTGCCAATACGGCTGTCGGTACCGATGCCCTTACGGACACTGTCGACATTCGCTCCTACCCGCTCACAGAGGTTGGCGATATCGTTCATAAACGAGATACGGGTGGCAAGCATGGCATTGGCGGCATATTTCGTCATCTCGGCAGAAGGGATATCCATGAAGATGACACGGAAGTTATTGATCAAAAAAGGCTTGTACAGGCGGGTCATCACCTCCTTCGCCTTCTCAGACTCCGTACCTACCACCACACGGTCGGGACTCATGAAGTCCTTGATGGCGGCACCCTCTTTCAGGAACTCCGGGTTAGAGGCGACATCGAAGGGTACATCCACCCCACGCTTATCGAGTTCCGCCTGAATGGTAGCCTTCACCTTCTTTGCCGTACCCACAGGAACGGTAGACTTGGTGACGAGGATGGTGTATTTGTTGATATGTTGTCCAAACTGTTTGGCAACGGCAAGGACGTACTTCAGGTCGGCAGAGCCGTCCTCATCGGGAGGTGTTCCCACAGCGGAGAACACTACCTCCACATCATCCAAGACCTCTGTGAGGTCGGTGGTGAAGTTCAAGCGACCGAACTCCACGTTCCGCTTGACCAGTTCCTCCAGTCCTGGCTCATAGATCGGCATGATGCCGTCCTTCAGTTTCTGAATCTTCTGTGTGTCGACATCGACACAAGTCACATGGACACCCATTTCCGCGAAACAGGTACCACTTACTAAACCGACATAACCGGTTCCTACAATTGCAATATTCATAATGAGTAATTTATTAAATAAAATCTCCCCCTTTAGGGGGAGTTAGAGGGAATCGAATCCTTAAAGTCCAAGCAGCGGTTTCAACTGATTCTCTTTATGGAGAATGTAGACCGTCGTGCCGAGGAAGGCAAGGAATAGGAATATCAACACCATCTTCGAACGGGCTGGACCTGCCTTCTTTACTGGTACCGTGGCACTCTGGAGGGTAGTGAAGGCGGGCGTCTCCTCCTGCACTTTCGCCTCCGCCAACTGGAGTTGCTGGGCGATGCTGTTGTAGTTGTTGAACTGCAACTGCATCTCGTTCTCCAAATCCGTCAACTTGGTGCGGACACTCTCCAAGATGATATCCTGGTTGGCATCACTGAAACTGGCATACAGTTGACGAGCCTTGTCGTAACGAGCCTTTGCCTCCTTGAAGAGTTTACGGTTATACTCCAGATCGATCTTCGCCTTCTTCGTACGATAGTCGGTGATGAAGTTCTGCAGACGCTGCTGAACAGAGTCAGCCATCGTTGCGGCGATCAAGGGATCCTGATCGGTGACATTGATGGTGATGACCATCGTCTTCTTATCGACATCACAGACAACCTTTTTGTCAATCGCCTGTACTATCTTGGTCTGCTCCTTCGTCAGCATAAAGGGATCCACCTTGTGCTGGTCGATGGTGTCTTTCTTCCCAAACATACTGCCCAGCAGTTTGAAAGGTGCGGAGATAGCCGCTCCCCACCATGACTTTTTCTGCTCCTTCGCCATATAGTCGTAATACGACATCATGCGGGTAGAGTCTTTCTTATGGACGGGGATATTGAAAAGACTTGCTTTGAAGTCAGTCGAGTTCATCAAGTCAGGATAAAGCGTTGGGAACAACGCCTCACTACCTGTCGCACCAGTACCCAAGTTCATACCGAACTGACTTGCCAAGGCACTCAGAGAACTGGTGCTGCGCTTCGTACTCAACTCAGGGCTTAGTTTCACCTCGCAGTTGTAGTAGTTGGGCAGTCCCAGCACATAGACACACGCCAAGACAAAGACGATGGGCAATACCTTATAATATAAACGCTTGCGCTTCTTGATAGCAGCGAATATCTGACCGAAGTCGATGCTGCTCTCTTCCTGCTCAATATATTGCTGTTCTTCCATATTTATAACATTTAGCGGTTAGCGTTAGAATTGTTTAATCAAGATGGTAACCATTGCCGCCATGCTGAAGACCGACTGGGCAATGGAGATCCACTGCTGTGCCTCAGCAGGATCCTTCTTCGGCTTGGTAGGCACGACAATCTCACAACCGGGTTCTATCTTCGCACCATGCCCCACCTGTGCCATGGTACCATTCTGATAGATGACCCATGTCTTGGACTTCTTCGCACGGTTGCCAAAGCCACCAGACTGATTGATGTAGTATTTATAACTCTTGCCTGGAGAGTAAACAACCGTATTAGGATACATCACATTACCAGAAACCTTCACCGTTCCATTATACTCTGGCACGATGATACGGTCGCCCTCACGAAGGACGATATCATACTCACTACCAGGATTTGCCAATGCCTTGTCGAGATAAATACCTACCGTATAAGTATTGCCGAGATCCAACTGATTGATAGCAACAGAGTCACTACCCGACATCTGGGAGTCCAACTGCTTGAGCAGGAAATTTCGACGGGCACGCTCGTCGTCATTCAACTGACGCTCGATACGAGCACCCTTGACATAAGCCTCGTCGGTCACACCACCTGCTGCCTTGATGGCATCGGTGAGTCGCTGACTCTTACTGGTCAGGGTCTGAGCACCTTCGAAGACGACCTCACCACTCACGGAGATATTGCGCTGGGTAAGGAAGCCTGGACTGCGGCGAACATACACCTCATCGTAGGGCTCCAAGGTGAAGCCTGGTTGTCCGTCGACCACGAAATTATCCTTCAACGAGAAAGAGAAAGTCTTGGCGATGACCTTGGAACTGGTGGTCGCCTTCGGGTCTACGATACGACGAGAGACATCGACCTTCGCCGTACTGGCGGCATCAGTCAGTCCTCCTGCCTGCACAATCAAATCCTCAATGGTGGTATTGTCTGCATACTGGTAGACACCTGGTGACATCACCTCACCATGGATAGTCAACGTGCGTTCTGATCGCAACTCCGTCTGGGTAGGGATGAAGAGCACATCCTCGTTTCTCAACGGGATATCGGGAGTCGTTCCAGCCAAGATACCCTTGATATCCACAGGGATAACTTCCAAGGTACGGTCTTCCTTCAAGCGATGAAGGACACCACGGTTGGTGAAGGCATCCTCAGTGATTCCCTCGGCAGACTGGATCAGGCTGCGTACAGAGTTGACGTTATCACCCAACTGATATTGTCCAGGACGGAAGACGGCTCCCTTGACCTCTACCATGTTCTCGTAACGGTTGAGCATGCCATCCACTACGATAGCATCACCGTCATCAACCTGAAAAGAGTTCATGTCAAACTCATCGACATTATAGACGGAGTAACGCTCACCTACCTGACGGGTCAGACGGACAGACTTCTTATAGGCATCGCCCGTAAAGCCTCCCGCATATTTCACCAGAGTGGCAACACTCTCGTTCTTACGCATCTCGTAGAACATCGGGCGTTTGACATTACCCGTGATACCTACCAGACAGTCGTATGGACCTACCTGGATGACATCGTTCTCCTGCAAGCGGATATTACCCGCCAGACGACCATTGAGGATATACTCGTAGATATCGACGACGGTCACCAGATGACCATTGCGGAACACCTTGATATTACGCAAAGTACCAAGGTCGTTAATACCACCTGCCATATACAGGGCATGGAACACCGTGGCAAAAGCACTCAGATGGTAGGTTCCAGGCGTACGAACCTCACCCATCACATTGACGAGGATGGTACGGGTCTGTCCCACTGACACCTTCACATTACTGCTGCTATAGCGAGAGCCTAGCGTAGAACGGATCTTCGCATTGGCTGCCGCTACCGTCAGTCCACTGACTTGGATAGGACCATAGCCTGGAACGGTAATCTCACCTTCGGGGGATACGGTCAACTGGAGGGTCTTCTGGGAACCACCGTAGATATCCACCACCACCTGATCGCCAGGACCTAAGACATAGTTCTGGGGCGTGGCGATATTCATGTTCGGCTCGAAACTCAAAGCACGCTGGTTGAAGATGTCACGACCGAAGACTTTCTTACCGATACCCTCGTTATAATCACTCGTCGCCTTGATATCCGACTCGACATTCTCCACATCCTCCGTAGCATTGACAGTGACCTCGCCTGTAGTATTCACCTTGGCGGTATTCACTTCCTGACCTGTCGTACCATCGTTGTTGTTACGCATACGGTCTGTCGCATAGTTGACAGCACCATCGGCAGCACCACTCAGACCATTCTCGGTAATCTGCTTGCTGTACTGATTACGGATACGACGAATCTGGTCGATCTTCACACCACGCTGTATCAACTTCGTCACAATCTGTGACTGCTTGGTACCAGCCTGTGTCTCACGTCGGATGAAATCCATCACCTGATTGTCGGTCATGCCCTGTGCCATCATGGCAAGGGTCATCATCGACAACATCACGGAAAAAAGAATTTTCTTCATATCTTATTATTATTCGTTTATCGACTATCGTTTAGCGGGAATTCATACCGGTTTGCAATACCAACGGGAGATGCGGAGCATGACACTGACACCACCTACCGTCTTGATAAACCAGTATTTCTTGCCACTCTTATAGAGTTTACCATGAATCCCCGCAAACTGACCGTGGATGACCTCCACCTCCCTACCGGGTTTCGTCTCTGCCTCCTCAGCGTCCAGGAACTCCAAAGGAGTCTTCACATAGTCGGGGTCACAGAGCAAGCGGAAATCAGTCATCTCCTTATTGGATATCTCACTGACTTTATCGTCACCCTTGTTCTTCATCAGTTGGAGGGGGACACGACATTCTGTCAGGATATTCCGTATGTCACTTCCCTCATCGGGTTTCTGCAGGAACACATAGTTGTGAACCACTGGGACGAGGACTCGACGGGGTTTCAGTTCATTGCTCACGACTTTCTCCTTGTAGGTCATGGGAATGAAGTATGTGAGCCCTTTTTCCTTCAAAAATGCTCCTACTTCCATTTCCCTACGATTAAAGGTTCGTATCACGAGCCAACTGTTTTCCATCCGAGGTATCGTCTTTATCGGGTGCAAAGATAATAAAAAATTAGTAATTAGTAATTAGAAATTAGAAATTTTCATTTCAAACCCACATTTTTATGAACGCAAATAATCTGTGTGGATTAGAAAGAAGAGAGGATGGAGAGAGCAGACTCTACGGTAGGGACATCGTAGATAAGGAGAGACCTTTTACTATTCGTGTCACGGAACTGGCAACGACGGGGATTAGTGGCAACAAACTGGAGGATGGCATCAAAGGCAGGACTCTGATAGAACGGATGACTGGGATTCGAGACGAAAAACAACGTCATCCGCCCCTGTTTCAACACTAACTTCTCACATCCTAACCGTCCCGCTATACGACGCAAAGGCACTACTCTCATGAGTTCCTCACCCTCATGAGGAACAGAACCAAAGCGGTCGATAAGACGGGAGCGATACGCCACCAACTGCTCATCCGTATGCAGGTTGTCGAGTTCCCGATAGAGCAGCATCCGCTCACTGTCGGACGGAACATACTGGTCGGGGAAATAGAGGGGGAGGTCAGCGTCAATGACGGTATCAATTGAGGTGGTGACGGCAGCGACACTGTCGCTATACAGAGGACCTGAGGACGACGAAGAGCCTGAGGACGACGAGGGGAGAGCGGTCTCTTCCCGAATCTCCTGCACTGCCTGGTTGAGAATCTTCTGATACGTCTCATAGCCGAGATCAGCGATGAAGCCCGACTGCTCGGCACCCAAGAGGTTGCCAGCACCTCGGATGTCGAGGTCCTGCATGGCTATCTGGATACCACTGCCCAGTTCACTGAACGTCTCTAACGCCTCCAGTCGTCGGCGACTCTCCTGTGGCAGGTCAGCCAAGGGAGGAGCCAACAGGTAGCAGTATGCCTTACGATTGCCTCGCCCTACCCTGCCCCTCATCTGGTGCAGGTCGGAGAGTCCGAAATGATGGGCGCCATTGATGATGATGGTATTGGCATTGGGGATGTCGATACCATTCTCGATGATCGTAGTGGAGAGCAGCACGTCATAGTCGTAGTTCACGAAATCGAAGATGATCCGTTCGAGTTCCTCGGGTTTCATCTGTCCATGACCGATGGCAAGACGAGCCTCCGGCACGTAATGGTGAATCATGTCGGCGATGCGCTGCAGGTCGTTGATACGAGGGTTGACGAAGTACACCTGTCCGTTGCGTGACATCTCGAAATTAATCGCCTCAGCGATGATGTCAGGACTGAGGGTGTGTATCTCGGTATGGATGGGATAGCGGTTGGGCGGTGGGGTCTGGATGATACTCAGGTCACGGGCTCCCATGAGGGAGAACTGGAGGGTACGGGGAATCGGTGTTGCCGTGAGGGTCAGTGTATCGACATTCGTCCTCATCTGTCGGAGTTTCTCTTTCGTGGACACTCCGAACTTCTGTTCCTCGTCGATGATGAGGAGCCCGAGGTCCTTGAACTTCACCGTCTTACCAATCAGTTTATGGGTACCAATCAGGATGTCGACCTTCCCCTCTGCAAGGTCGCTCAGGAGTTCCTTGGTCTGTTTTGGCGAGCGGGCACGGGTGAGGTAATCGACACGCACTGGCAAGTCTTTCAGACGACTGCTAAACGTCTGGTAGTGCTGATAGGCAAGGACGGTGGTCGGTACTAACACTGCGACCTGTTTAGAGTCACATGCCGCCTTGAAGGCTGCACGGACGGCTACCTCTGTCTTACCGAAGCCTACGTCACCACATACCAGTCGATCCATAGGACGAGCCTGTTCCATATCGCCCTTCACGTCATTCGTTGCCTTCAACTGGTCGGGGGTGTCCTCATAGAGGAATGATGCCTCCAGTTCCTGTTGCATGAAACTGTCGGCACTAAAGGCAAAGCCTTTTTCTCGTTTACGTGCCGCATAGAGTTTGATGAGGTCACGGGCGATGTCCTTCAGTTTGTTTTTGGTACGCTCCTTCATCCGTTCCCACTGACCAGTGCCTAATTGGGAGAGGCGAGGCGGTTCCCCATTATCCTGCGCCTTGTATTTGCTGACTTTATAGAGGGAATGGATAGACACATAGATGGAGCCTCCGCCCTGGTAGATGATTTTGATCATCTCCTGGTATTTCGGAGAACTCGGAGTGCCTGGAGTACTCTGAATGGGCATTCTGACGAGACCGCCAAACTTACCGATACCATGGTCGACATGGACAATATAATCGCCGACCTCAAACTGTTGGATTTCCTTGAGGGTGAGTGCCGCCTTACCACTACGAGCCTTGTCGGAGCGCAGCGAGTATTTATGGAAACGGTCGAAGATCTCATGGTCGGTGAAGACACAGCAGTGGCTGTCGTGGTCGATGAAGCCGGAATGAAGGGAATGGTCAACGTAATTGGCGGTGAGCGGTGGTTGACCGTTGTCTGTTGACAAGATGTCATGGAGACGGTCTAACTGTTTCTGACTATCGGCAAGAACATAGAGGTGATAACCCTTCGACTGGTAGTCAGCAAAAGACTGGCGGAGCAGGTCGAAGTTCTTATGGAACAAAGGCTGTGGAGAGGTGTGGAACGACAGGGTGACATCTGGTTTCACAGAAGGACGTTGTCCGAACTCAACCTGACGGAAGCCCTTTAGTTCACTCTTCCACTGGGCTCCATTGATTACCTGTACCTCCTCTGGATTTGCCTCCTGACAAGTGCGGTCGATAGCGTCATGGACGTATTGGAAGTCCTTGGCGATGATGAGAGAAGAGGGAGGGAGGAAGGAGAGGAAGGAGGTGTACTGCGACACTGTCGCAGTACAGGAGACAGGAGAGACGACGCTCACCTGCTCCCGTTTATCCCGTGAGAGTTGGTCTTCCACCTCGAAGGTACGGATAGAGTCGATATCATCACCAAAGAAGTCGATACGGAAGGGATACTCACTACTGAAACTATAGACATCGAGGATTGAGCCACGCAAGGCAAACTGCCCGGGCTCGTAGACGTAGTCGACCTCATGGAAATCCAAGTCTCTGAGGGTCTTGACAATCTCATCCACTACAACCGTCTGTCCTTGACGTAACACCAGTGTATGACGCTCCAACTGCTGTTTGGACATCACCTGCTCGGCGATGGCGGAAGGATAGGTGACGATATAAGATGGATGATGTAAGATGGATGATGTAAGAGAGGTGAGGACCTCGGTACGGAGGATCTCATTGGCGGAATCACGCTGGGCGAACTTAATGGCACGGCGGAAGGAGGAGGGGAAGAAAAGGACATGCTCCTCGCCCTGTAGTTGTTTGAGGTCGTGATAGAAATAGCCTGCCTCCTCTTCGTCGTTGAGGAGGAAGACGGTTAACGGTTGGCGGTTAGCGGATAGCGAAGCGAAGAGCATCGGAGCGGAGGAGCCAACGAGTCCTTCGAGGAAAACCGATTTCACCGACTTTTCCCCTATCGTCTTTCTCAAGGCTTCCACTTGGGAAGCCTGTCCATATAACTGTACTAACTCCTGTATCGTCATTACTGATCTGGATTCTCCACAAAGCCCTGATATTCGGGGGCAAGGGAGGACATGATACTGTCGTACGCCTCTTGCATCGTAGTCTGGACATTCTCCGCACCCTGTCCTTTAGGAGGAATGGGCGGATGGATGGTCAGTGTCAACGGGTGCCAGTTGACGAAATGCCAGTCACGCATACGGGGCATGACAAGAAACGAGCCATTGATGGTCATAGGGACGACCGACAACCGCAACTCATCCGCCAAGGCAAAAGCCCCTTTCTTAAAGACTCCCATGTGACCGGTGAAACTACGGGCTCCCTCGGGAAACACGACCACGCTACAATTACCTGTCTCCAAGGTTTGACGTGCTTTCTCGTAGGTCGCCTTCACCTTACTGGGTCCCCTTTTGTCTACGAAGATCTGATGCGACTTGGCACAGGCATACCCGACAAAGGGAATCTTCCGCAACTGGTATTTCATCATCCATTTGAAGTTCCTGCCCAAGTAACCATATATCAGAAAGATGTCAAAAGCCCCTTGATGGTTCGCCACGAAGACATACGACTGGTCGGTTGACAAATGCTCCTCACCCTCTACCTTGACAGGCAGGAGGAAGGCACGGGTGATGACCCTTGCCCACCAACGCCCCGGGTAATAGCCCCAATAATGACCATCGCCCA
Source organism: Prevotella sp. (assembly GCA_017470055.1). Taxonomy (GTDB): domain Bacteria; phylum Bacteroidota; class Bacteroidia; order Bacteroidales; family Bacteroidaceae; genus Prevotella. Next base: position 64,391 of record JAFUFD010000054.1, read on the forward strand.
AGGTACAACCGATACCGACGACAACAGCCGTCCATATCGTCATCAGAATCGTCACAGGGACTGCGATGAGCAACTGGTAGATTCGATAGAGCAACTTAACCATGAACCTTTAACCTCTAAACTATCTTCGGATATTTCCGAGTCCAACCATCCCAGCGTAAGCGCATGACACCAAAGAACGCCTCGCCGAAGATACCACTCGACATCTTGGAAGTGCCCTCCCTGCGGTTGACGAAGATGACGGGTACCTCTTTGATCTTAAAACCAATCTTATAGGCGGTGAACTTCATCTCTATCTGGAAGGCATAGCCCTTAAAACGGATCTTATCGAGTTCGATAGTCTGGAGCACTCTGCGACGGTAGCATTTGAAGCCTGCCGTGGTGTCATGAACCTGAAAGCCTGTAATGAAACGCACATATTTTGAGGCGAAATAACTCATCAGGACTCTACCCATGGGCCAGTTGACGACATTCACCCCACTGACATAACGACTGCCAATGGCGAGATCGTAGTTCTCATCAGCACAAGCGGCATAAAGACGTGGGAGGTCATTGGGGTCGTGACTGAAGTCGGCATCCATCTCGAAGATATAGTCATACGTCCGCTCCAATGCCCACTTGAAACCAGTGATATAGGCGGTGCCAAGTCCTTGTTTTCCACTCCTCTCAAGGATAAACAGGCGGTCGGCAAACTCCGTTGCCATGAGTCCCTTGACGATGGTGGCGGTCCCATCAGGAGAGCCATCGTCAACGATGAGGATGTGGAACGACTTCTCCAAGGCGAATATCGCACGGATAATCTTCTCGATATTCTCCTTCTCGTTGTAAGTTGGTATAATAACTATGCTGTCACTTTCGTTCATAACCGATGCAAAGGTAATAAATATAATTGAAAGTTGAGAGTTGAAACTTGAAAATTTTATTTTTTACGATGTAAAGTGATGACGACAATCTCACCGGGGATACCTAAGCGGAAGGGGATGAGGGCTCCAAGCCCTGTAGAGATAAACATAGAACGGGCTCCCTCATGAACCCAGCCACCATACTCCTTATAACTCAACGAGGCGGGGGATAGTCCCAACAACCTCACTTGTCCCCCATGAGTATGACCGCTCAACGTCAATTGCGCCTGACACTCAGGGAGTATCTTCTCACGCCATGCGGTGGGATCATGCTGAAGAAGGATGATGAAAGGCGATTGGTTGTTGGCGATTGGCTGTTGGCTACGAATACCTTCCAATGTTTTCTTAACATCACCACGACGGGGCATTCGTTTGATAGTGCCCCAGTTCTCCATCCCTGCAATGACTATCGAGTCACTATCCCGATGGATGACACGATGCTCATTCATGAGAAGTGTCCACCCTGCCTGTCGCTCCAACTCCTGCGTCTTCTTACAATTCGCCTCCTTGGTCAGAGAGTCGTCTGGTTGATAGATCGCATAGTCGTGGTTGCCCAAAACGGAATACAGACCGTCAGGGGCTTTCAGACGACGGAGTTGAGGAAGATGCTCGACGAGTTCTTCGGGATAGACATTCTGCAGGTCACCCGTAAACACAATCATATCCGGATGCTGCGCCAACATACTGTCTACCGCCCTTTCCAGCATCCACTTCCTGCTCCCTGTCATGGTACCGATATGCGCATCGGAAAACTGGACGATGCGATAGCCGTCGAAAGCGGCGGGGATATCCTCGCTGGCATATTCTATATGGCGGACTTCCAACTGCTGATAGCCTACAAACAGTCCATACAGGCAAAACAGGATGGCGAGGAGCGCAAGGACTACTCCCGTCTTCCTCCCCCAACGACGGGGCAAGAGATAACGGCAAAGGAGATACACCACCAAAGGGGTCACTAAGAAAGTGACTATGAGGAAAAAGGGGATGGCGTAGCGAGCAATCATAGGGTTAGCGATTAGGGGTTAGAGGTTAGCGAGAAGGTATTTACGAAGCACCTCGACGGGAAGACCTCGCCGCCGGGCATAGTCTTGCAGTTGGTCTTCCCCGATCTTTCCGATAGAGAAATAATGCGCAGCAGGAAGTGCCATCATCAAGCCACTGACACTGGCATGGGGCTTCATGGCACCGTGCTCCGTGAGTCGAATACCAATCTGTCGGAACTCCAGGAGTTTGTCGAGAACGAAGTTCAGACTGGTGTCTGGCAGCGAGGGATAGCCGACAGCGGGACGGATGCCCTGAAACTTCTCGGCATGCAGTTCCCCCATCGTCAGATGCTCGTCAGGCGCATAGCCCCATATCTCCTTACGAACCTCCTCATGGAGCCTCTCCGCTGCCGCTTCTGCAAGACGGTCGGCAAGCAGTTGCACCATCATCTTCTGATAGGTATCACGGTCGAAATCAGTCTCCAAACCATGGTCTACAGAGGTAGCAAAGACACCGATATGATCGTGTTGGGGATGGATGAAGTCGGAGAGGCAGAGGTGTTCACTGCCTGCCTCTTGCTGGCGGAGGAAAGGACAGCGACAAGGTTGCTGCATAGAAGGCGACGAGAGGATGATGTCATCCCCTTCGCTATGTGCCTCGAAGAGTTGGAAGAGAGCATAGGCATGGTATTTCCCGTCGAGTTGGGAGAGCATCTGCTCCGCCTCTGCCCTACTCTGTTGCTGTTGGTCGGGAGTACGCAACTGCCACGCATAGTAGAAATACGCCCAGTTGATATAGGGCTGCAGGTCGTGTATCTCGTAGGTACGTCTCATCTGAAAGCGATCTCTTCTCCAATATAGTCGGTATCTACTTTCCCGTCGACATAGACGGTATGTCCGTTACACAGGGTGCGCTCCACTTTCCAAAGGAAGGTATGTCCCTCCATCGGACTCCATCCGCACTTACTCAAGATGCAGGAAGGGGTGACCGTCCAACCCGTGTTTGGACGTACCATCACCAAATCGGCACGATAGCCTGGACGAATAAACCCACGCTGGCGTATGTCAAACAGACGGGCTGGGTTATGGCACATCAACTCCACCAGTCGCTCCAGGCTCAAGACACCCTCATCAACGAGTTCGAGCATCGTCACCAGGGAGAACTGTATCATGGGCATACCACTTGCCGCTCTGGCGCATTCTCCCTCTTTCTGAGACAGGAGATGAGGAGCATGGTCGGTGCCAACGACGGTAATCCTGCCATCGTTCAGCGCTTGCTGCAATGCCTCTCTGTCCCGCTCTGTCTTCACGGCAGGATTGCATTTGATGCGTGTCCCTAAGGAATGGTAGTCACGGTCGGAGAAATAGAGGTGGGAGACGGTGGCTTCAGCGGTGATAGAAGGATGCGACGATGTCGCATCATAGGGGACAGGTTCCAGCAGTTCCAGTTCCTTGGCGGTGGTGAGATGGGCGACATGCAGGCAGGCATGATGCTTACGGGCAAGTTCTACGGCGAGTCTCGTACTCTCATAGCAAGCCTCCACACTACGTATCTCGGGATGATGCGTCACCTTGGGGTCATCTCCATATCTCGCCTTAGCCTCAGCCATGTTACGATTGATGATGGCTGTGTCCTCACAATGTGCCATCAGAGGCAGTCTGGCGGTCTTGAAGATACGCTCTAAGGATTCCCTCCTGTCTACCAACATGTTTCCTGTGGAAGAGCCCATGAAGAGTTTGATGCCCGGTATGCGGTGGACATCCAACTGTGCGAAACTATCGACATTATCATTGGTAGCGCCATAGAAGAAACTGTAATTGACATGACTCTTCTGTCGGGCAATAGCGAATTTCTGCTCTAATGCCTCTAAGGTCGTTGTTTGGGGATTGGTATTGGGCATGTCGAAGAAAGAGGTGACACCCCCTGCTGCTGCGGCACGACTCTCACTATCGATATCGGCTTTCTCGGTAAGTCCCGGCTCACGGAAATGCACATGGTCATCAATGATGCCCGGAAGGATGTAACAGCCCGTGGCGTTGATGACTTCACTGTCTGCGATTTGCGGTAAGCGGTTTGCGGTAAGCGGCAATATCTCGACGATATTACCATCCTCGATGATCAGCGTACCATCGAAGGTACGACCTTCATTGACAATCGTTCCACCTTCGATGACTATTCTCATATAGTGACTATTTCTGTGGTTCCTCGCCCAGTCCGTTCATCCGGTTCTCGTTCTCCTGGGCTGTCTGATAGTAGTCTTTCACGTAAGGATCGCTCTTGAACTTCGCCGTTGCCTTCGACATGATATCCTCTATCTGGGGAGTCAAGATGGGATAGCGATACTGACTGGTGATCATCATAAAGACACCGGGACCCAGCACATTGTCGAAATTCGACTCGATGAACCTCATCACCAGGTCGTCCTCCTCCTTGGCTATCTTTGTAGCCTCTGCGGAAAGTTGACGGTTGATGTCGTCCTCCTCTATACCTTCCAGTAACATCTGACTCTGCTTATGGGAGAGTTCGTTCATCTGATTAGTCAACTGGTTGTGCTTATCGATGAACTTATACAAAGAGTCGTTCATGGGAGTACCACCCACCAACTGACGCACATTGTCAATACGGATGGTGATGTCGCCTTTCTCCAGAACTACGGGCATGATGCTCTCATCGTCCATGTACAGGCTTGCCATTCGAATAGTATCGAGAAGACCCGTGAAATGGAACTCACCATGCACCACGTCACAGGAGTCTATCGTCTTATATTCATTATTCTTAATAGCCTTCAGGTATAGTTTACTGCCATCCAACGCAGAGACAGTAGAAGTGCCTTCCACGTTATAAGAACTGGCGCACGACGCTAAGAGCGCCATTATGGCAGGTAATAAAAGAAGTTTCTTCATATACTTTGTTCATTTTCTCGGCAAATGTACAACGATGGATTGAAAAGAAGAAAAATATTTGCGCAATTTAATACATTTGCGCAAATATTAGCGTTTTTTTGCCTACTATGACTCTTTTTCCAACTCATTTGCGATTCGGTGACTGGTATAAAGTTGTAATATGGCTGCCACCAACAGGATGACAATCCAGTTGTTGTGTACATATTTAATATATACAAGGAAATCAAGACTCAGGAAATTCGCCTGACTGGCAAACATCATCAGGGCGGCTATCAGGAAAAGGACATCGCTGATGAGCATGATGCGACGAAGACGACGGATGGTGAAATTCGTCCCCTCATAGGTCTGGCGCATCTGGATAGCCGCAAAAAGCAAGGCACCTGGAGCAAAAACATACGGAGCCCACGACTGGACGAAAAGACTGGCACCCGAGCCTATCACCATCAACATGCCTCCCAAGAGCATCAGGAGGGTCTCTATCTTACTCAACTGCCTCATTCTCGGAAAGTAATGTCTGGGGGTGATCACCACTGAAGACAAAGATATCCTCGTCGTCCTCCTTCATGAAATAACGCTCACGGGCTATCTTCTCTATCGCCTTGGGATTGCTGTTGAGCATCTTGATCTGCTGCTGGTCGTGCTTATACCGCGCTGTCTGACGATTGATCTCGTCCTGCAACTCGCCAATACGCTCCTGATTCTTGAAATGATGCCATACACTGCTCTCATCCACAAAACCGATCAGGATAACGGCAATAACTGTCACCACCGCATATTTCAGCCATGGCAGACGATAGAGTCTCTCGAATATGTGCTTCAGTCGTTTCATAATTTTTGCAAAGATACAAAATAATTCATAGTTCAAAGTTCAAAGTTCATATTTTTTTTGTATTTTTGCAAGAAATTTATGTGAATGATGGAAGAATATATTGTATCGGCGCGGAAATACAGACCGACCTCGTTTGACACGGTGGTGGGGCAACAGGCGCTGACGACCACGCTGAAGAATGCGGTGAAGAGCGGGAAACTCGCCCACGCCTATCTCTTCTGCGGCCCCAGGGGGGTGGGTAAGACCACCTGTGCCCGTATCTTCGCCAAGGCTATCAACTGCCTGACACCTACCGAGGAAGGGGAGGCTTGCGGACATTGCGAGAGTTGCCAGGCGTTCAACGAGCAGCGTTCGTTTAACATCTTCGAGTTGGACGCTGCCTCCAACAACTCTGTAGAGCACATCAAGACGCTGATGGAACAGACACGCATCCCGCCACAGGTCGGGAAGTACAAAGTGTTTATCATCGACGAGGTGCACATGCTCTCCACTGCCGCCTTCAACGCTTTCCTGAAGACATTGGAGGAGCCCCCCGCACATGTCATCTTCATTCTCGCTACGACAGAGAAGCATAAGATACTGCCCACCATCCTGAGCCGTTGCCAGATCTATGACTTCGAGCGGATGACAGTACGTAACACCATCGACCATCTGAGGTCTGTCGCTGAGAAAGAGGGCATCCAATATGAGGAGCAGGCTCTTGCCGTCATTGCGGAGAAGGCTGATGGCGGTATGCGCGACGCCCTGAGCATCTTCGACCAGGCTGCCTCTTTCTGTCAAGGGAACATCACCTATCAGAAAGTCATCGAGGACTTGAACGTGCTGGATGCGGAATACTATTTCCAGATCATCGACCTCGCTATTAATAATAAGGTGAGTGACATCATGGTACTGCTCAACCAAATCATCAACAAAGGCTTTGACGGAGGGCTCCTGATAGGCGGTCTTGCCAAGCATGTGCGTAACGTGCTGATGGCGAAAGACCCGCAGACACTGCCTTTGCTGGAGGTCAGCGACCAACAGCGGGAGCGTTACCAGGAGCAGGCAAGGAAGTGTGAGACACGTATACTCTACGAGGCTCTGCGACTGATGAACCAGTGTGACATCAACTACCGACAGTCGTCTAACAAGCGGCTACTGGTGGAACTGACCCTTATCGAGATAGCCCAGATCACGCAACCCGACGAGGGGGTTGGCAGTGGGCGTAAGCCCAGAAGATTGAAATCCCTGTTTAAGCATTTGATGGCACAGTCTCAGCCCAAGAAAGCAACCCCACAGGTAGTTGCGACTGAGCATCGTGAACCATCTCAAAATTCTCAGAGCACTCAGAGTCCTTCGAGTTCTCAAAGTACTCCGATCGCTCCAACGACCCCTTATTCCCCCTCTTCCCGCCCGCAGTTGAAGAAAGCGGTGGGCTTCTCGTGGAACAACCTGCGAGAGAAAGCGAAGCCCAAAGGCAAGATGCAGATCATCCCCGGCACACTGAGTGCCAACGACCCTAACGCCCGTGTGAAAGACGAGCACGAAGTGTTCTCACAGCAAGACCTGGAGTTACAATGGATGATGATGTGCAACCGCATGCCCCAGCATCTGAATGGTATTGCCACCCGTATGAAGAACATGAGCCCCGTCATCACTGAGATTCCTCGTGTGGAGGTGGTGGTAGACAACCAACTTGCCTACGACCAGATGATGGAAATCAGGGGCAGTATCGTCAACACACTGAAACTATATCTACATAACAACTCCATCACCCTCGACATGAAGATTGCGGAACATCATGAGAAAGTGCGTGTCCTCACTCGAAAAGAACAGTTCGAACTGATGGAGAAAGGAAATCCCGCAGTAGCGAAACTGCGGGACCTCTTAGATTTGGAGTTGGCTTAAATCAACGTCATTCCCAACCTCTTGCATTCTTTACGCATATCGTCAGGCCAGATAGAAGCCTGTATCTCTCCGATATGTCCTTTGTGCAGGAGCACCATACACAAGCGACTCTGTCCGATACCACCGCCAATACTCAATGGCAACTCGTCGTTGAGCAGTTTCTGATGGAAATACAGCCCCTCACGCTCCTCCTTGCCCTCTAACTTCAATTGACGGAGCAAAGAGTCCTTGTCGACACGAATACCCATCGACGACAGTTCGAAGGAACGCCCTAAGACGGGATACCAGATGAGGATATCGCCATTAAGTCCTGCCAGGCCATTCTCACCGATGGTCGACCAGTCGTCATAGTCCGGGGCACGACCATCATGTTTCTCCCCGTTAGACAGTTTTCCACCAATACCGATGATAAAAACGGCACCGTAAGCCTCGCAGATAGCATCCTCACGCTCCTTAGGTGTCTTGTCGGGATACATCTTCAGCAGTTCCTCCGCATGAATGAAGGTGATTTTCTCAGGCAAGAAGGGCTTGATCTGCGGATAAGTCTCGCAGGTCAGGTATTCCGTGCGACGGATAGCGGCATAGATACGCTCCACCACATTCTTCAGATAGGCGACAGTACGCTGCTCCTTCGTGATGACTGCCTCCCAGTCCCACTGGTCGACATACAGGGAATGGAGGTTATCCAGTTCCTCATCCGCACGGATAGCGTTCATATCGGTATAGATGCCATAGCCAGGCTCTATCTGATACTCAGCGAGGGAGAGACGCTTCCATTTCGCCAAAGAGTGAACCACCTCCGCACGGGCATCCCCTAAGTCCTTGATAGGGAAGGTCACGGCACGCTCCACTCCATTCAGGTCGTCGTTGATACCCAGTCCTTTGAGTACGAACAAAGGGGCTGTCACACGACGCAAGCGCAGTTCCGTCGATATATTCTGTTGGAAGAACTCCTTAATCAATTTAATGCCCTGCTCCGTCTGTTTCGTGTCGAGCAGGGACTGGTAATCGATTGGTTTAATCAGTTGACTCATGTCTCTATGTGTTATTTTGCGACTGCAAAGGTACTACTTTTAAACTAATCTGCAAGGAAAATTCTAAAATATTTTGCAAAATGACACGAAATTTATTTATTTCCTTTCATTTTGCGCATGCCCTATATTATTAAAAGAGTTTAAAACTCTGAATTCTAAACTCTAAACTCTAAACTTTTTCGTACCTTTGCACTCCAAAAGGTCCCGTAGCTTAGTTGAATAGAGCGTCAGATTCCGGTTCTGAAGGTCTTGGGTTTGAATCCCAACGGGATCACAAAAAGGAATTCCCCCGAATAGAAAGTTTACTTTCGATTTCGGAGGTTTTTCTTTTTGAGGATCAGCCCGTGGCAGGGTAAGGGATGGACGAAGTCAATCCCAACGGGATCACGATGAGTTTGAACGTTACAAACGAGTCGTTTGAAGCCTCCATTCACCCTGTTTGGAGGCTTCATTCATTACAAATTTCACTCTTCTTGCTCATAGTAATAGGAATAGTCGATGCCCTTTATGAAGATTTCTCGGTCATACGCTTCTTCCCATCAGAAGCTGTAAATTTCAGTTGGGTAGTATCACTAACCAACTCACTATGTTCTTTACGCAACTTTGCTTTCAGATACTTCCAGTAGTTGCGGTTCTTCTCATGGTCATCTTGCTGATTGATAGCCCCCACGATGTCAAGAGCCGAAAACCACCAAAGATTGCGCTCCTCGTCCCATACGGCACGAACCTTATGGTCTTTATAAAACCGGATTGATATCTTGCTCATGATTACCTATGCCTACTATTTCTTTAGGAACTTACAGAACTCAACAAGACTGCGCTGAATGACACTGCCTACTTGTAACTGCTCTTTATACAGGGCTACCATCGTTGGTGACATGCTTCGGTTCAAAGCAAAGCGCACCACTTCCATGTCAGCATCTTTGCACAGAACAATGCCGATACTTGGATTCTCATTCGACCGGCGTTCTTCTTGGTCTAATGCTTCCAAGTAGAACTCCAATTGTCCCAAATCTTTTGGATGAAATTCGGTAGTCTTCAACTCAATGGCAACCATACATTGCAGCAGTCTGTGATAAAAGAGCAAATCTACTTTGAATGTCTTGCTGCCCACCGTTACCCTGTGCTCCTCATCGATAAACAGGAAGTCCTTACCCATTTCCAGAATAAAGTCCTTCATGTGTGCAATAATCTCCTTCCTTAACTTCGTCTCTTTGTACTCCAAAGGAAGTCCCAGCATTTCAAGATACACCCTGTCCTTGAAAAGAAGCGATGAGGTTGGGTAAGTCTTTGTCATCATCTCCGATTGCACATCTTTTCCGCCAAACAACGAATTAATCGTGTTGGTTTTTATTGCTCGCAGAAGTTCTTTGTTCTCCAGATGTTCCTTCCCTGCATAAAGCATATAGAATAGGCGTTCCGTGTCAGATTTACATCTGTTCAAAATTATCTGGTGATTCGTCCAACCTGTTGCAAATAGCACGTTCGGAATTTGTGCCATTTTAAATGGCACAATTAAACTTCCATCAATTTGTGCCGTTTCAAATGGCACAATATCACCATACTTCGACATATCCATTTCTTCTATCAATGCAGAGAAAGATGCGGTAGTGTAGGTATCGTACAATTGAACCATTTTATATAGTGTACGATAACTCCAGCCTCTTGCTGCTGGATTTTTTGTCCGTATATAATCAGATAGTTGTCTGACGACTCCATCACCCCATGCAGATGTCTTTAGTTTGTGTGAGACATATCCTCCAACTTCCCACACCATTGACATTGACTCGTTGTTAACAACACGTACAACCCTTTTCCGATGAGTTGCAATGATGCTGTATACGGTTTCAAACTCCTCTCTATGATTCAGAAGTTCATCACCCAAATTTGTTTTTTCTATATTGTCACTCATAATTCTTGCTTGCAAAGTTATACAATTTATTCCAATTGCTTCCTATATACAGCATCTAATGTTTGACCGTCTTTGTCTTTCCAGACGAGCCAACCGTTATTGCTACTACCAATGCAGAAATCGGCTGCAGTGCTGGGGCTTGGGAACGCCTTAGGCTTTGTTGCCTCATCCTCACCCAACAAGATATAAAATGCAGGTGTCTGCAACTCCTGTCGCTCATTCGGAATAGAAAGATTAGAACGAGGAATCACATACATCTGGCAAATCTTATTGCTGATGAACACATACTGAGTTCCTTTCAGATCTCCGTCTATCAGATATGTTGTTATAGTTTTGCCCATGATCTTCAGTCTTCATTTATAGTTCACTCTAAGGAAACCTTGCTCATTAATAAAAGTTACGTATACACTTAAAGTCTTATTATTGCAAATTATTGTTATTCGCAGGCTTTTGTGTCCATCTCCAGAGACTGTTAATTATATATGGAGAGAATTAATTAATGTTGTTCGTAATTGATAAGATGGACAAGTTCCTCTAAAACTATCCTAAGTCCTGCTTTTATAGAATCAACATCAGACTTTTTCGCATTGAATCGCCTATTATGTGCACTCAAATCTCCCATCTTCTTAATTTTGGGAAGTTCCTGCGCTGTGTTACGCCCAATAGTCCATAACGTTTTTTCTTCCAATAGGCAATCAATCAGATCCCCACAAAAAAGATAATTGTTGTTTTTATCTAAAATGCGTTCTTTAATTCCCCTATGTTCAAATAGTTCAATTGTCAAAGTTTCTATTAATCGCCTCAGCATTACCAAGCAGCCATCATATATCCCATAATCGTAACATAAGATGGCCTGACGTGCGGTTTTCTTCAAGTAATCCCGTGTATTATCAAAGATATCTATTGGAAATAAGTCCGTCGATGGAGCCTTTACTTTTATTTCACCGATATCATCAGCAATAGCATCAGACACCTTTTTAGATAAAACATAACCATCTTTCCCCTTTAATAATCGCTTTGCTCCTTTTTCTTTAGAGAGGTAGGCGGATATATTGGAATATGATGGCAAATGCAGTTGGACAAAACAATCATCAATAGCTTTTGCTGTAAAAGACTCTTTTCCTAAGTATGTAACCAAGAAATAGCCGAAATATGGAATTTGCTCAGATGGCTTTTTGTCTTCAAAACCATCTATTCGTTCAATATACTCTTCAAGTGTCATTGAATTTTCATTTTTTGTTCAACTTCGTTAATACCTTGAGTTGTCACATTTAGATTAGAGACATTTTCTATCCATCCTTTTTTGCTGATTGTATCAATAAGACTTTGGTATATATCATTAGGTATTGTTAATTTCAGATGCCGATAACATGTATATATATGGTCTTGGTTAACAGCATCTATACAAAGAATCTGCTTTAAATAATACACAAACAAAAGATTTATCTGGGGAGAACTTTTACCATATTTATAATGCTCCATAAAAACGTCCAGAGTTTCTTTGTTTTTTGGCATTAAATCCAAATCCCTAACAAGTTGCGGGTTCTTCCGTTTAGATGAAACTTTGGCGGTTGTTGTTTGACCACTACCGCCATTAGATTTCCACGCCCCTTCTATTGTTTTATCAAATACTTCATTGAGAATCTCTTTTGCTTTCTCCTCCCCTTCTGGAGACAATTCTAACGTATCATTATCTGCAATAATGTAAGAACGATGCTTAGACAACCATGCACGGAAACCACCATCATAAATATTTTCTTTTTTCAATATATTATTCACATCTTCTCGAGTTACCTCTTTCCGGACAACTACTTTATAATATAAAAGGAATAATAAGCAAATTCGAGCTTGTTGGTCACGCTTCGAATTCGCTTTCAAACGTTTCTCATATAATACTATAGACTCTCCTTTGACAGTGAAGATGTTGTTTATCTTATTAAGGTCTTCAGTATTACCAGGATTAATATTATTTATTTCAATGGCTGGATCAACTACTTCTTGTGCATTAGCGTCTTCTGTTTGCGAGATTCGTAATAAAGACTGATGCTGTTGTGTGCTAGGATTACGTTTAATCGGTAAAAACTGAGCAAATACATCAACTACATTTCCTGCTGTTTCATCTGAGAAAGAAGCTTCAAAAGATTTCCCGGTTTCTGTTTCTGAATATTTAATATGATTTACATTCGCTTGCACTTGACGTAGTTTTATCTCTTTTCCACAATAAACACATATTGGGGAGTTCGCTATTAAAGGCTCTCCACAACCCAGACAGATAATCTGCTTATTACACTTATAACAAAACTTTGCCCCATTTGGCATTTCCTGATTACAAAACTGACATTTCATATGCTTCTCGATTATTAGTTAAAATCATGTTCCAATTGATAGATTGTCTCGTCCCCACAGATATTGCGGATTTTCATGCGGAGGGGCTTGTTGTCACTATTGATGGTGGCATCCCAGAAGTCTTGGGACTTGATGCCGTTGCGGATGGCGTATCCGAGGCGGTCTATCTTGATTTCAGCATCGCTGTGCCAAGGGGCTTTCTCGTCGGCAGTGGTGCAGTCAAGGCTTATCCATTCGATGGTTTCAAGTCCTTCTTCACTGATGACAATAGATTTGAATTCTTTTTCCTTACCTTTGGCTTTCTGTTGCAATGTCTGTTGCTGCCCTTTCAGATTGATTTCATCAATCTTGCGAAGAACACGGTCACTATGGAAACTCTTGATTTCTACTTTCCAGCCCGTCCAAAGGGCATCGTGGGTTTCACTAACTTCCCATTTGGCTTCATCTTCCACTACCACATCATCCAACACTTGTTTCAGGTCTCGGAGTTCGATGTCAATAGTTGTTTGGTCGTTCTGCTCTTTGATGAACTGCTCAATTTCCTGTTTGTCTGTAATGTCAATGTAATAGACAATAACGCGTTTCGTCTCATCTGGCAAATCGGGCAGAGCCTCACGGATGATTCGATTCATCAAGGGCTTATCGAGCAAACGGGTACTGCTGTCCATCAAGTTGGGCAGATAGACGGGCATCATACCATATTTCGTATCTACGATGCTTCCTTCCCAAAATTTGTCAAGCGCATCTTCGTTTCGCAGTCCTTTTATCAAGCTTTTCAATTTGTCCATCGTCTGAACAGGATTACGATAAAGTGATACACCGTCTATAATTTCAAATACATCAAATTCTACCTTGTCTGCCAACAAACGGTCTCTGGTTGTTTGAATGCTATTTACATTGATGTCACAATGAATAAAGTTGCGTCCTAATTTGTTTGCTACAGCAGCGGTTACACCACTCCCTCCAAAGAAATCTGCAACCAACATACCCTCATTACTACTGGCTTTTATAATACGCTCTAATAGGGCTTCTGGCTTTTGAGTAGAGTAATTCTTCGCTTGTTCAGAATTGCCTTTTACAACAGATAATTGCCATACTGTTTCGGGAATTTTACCCATTTCTGCGTCTTTAGCAGTATATTCGAACCTTTTCCCTTGAGAATTTATCAAATAACGAGTTGTTTTATAACGTTCTTTTGATGCCTCTAATAGAGGTATTCGGACATCATCTCCATTGAACACAAAGTTTTCATCCTTTTTGTACCAAAAAATTGTATCATGTTTTGGGACAAATTTAGATTCTGGTCGACCAGGTGAGTCTGGATAATACCAAATTATCTCATTTAAAAAGTTTTGTTCTCCAAAGACTTCATCCATCAATATCTTCACATAATGTCCTATATGGTAATCCAAATGCACATAAATACTTGCATCATCGCTCATGATGCTCTTCATAGCCATGAGGTTCTCATACATCCAGTTGAGATAACGCTCTTTATCCCATATATCACCATACATCTTTTCTTCAAAGGCTTTCAGTTCCTCAATGTCAAGTTCGCTTTCAGCCTGAGCAATCGCTGCAGCCACCTTTGGATTTCGACGTATATACACTTTCTTGGCATAGTCGGCACCACTGGCAAAGGGTGGGTCAACATAAATAAGATCAATAAAGATTCCTTTGTCTTTCAGATAAGCACAAGCGGAAAGACACTCGCCCCTAATCACCATATTGTGATTGGGATTATCACCTACTTGCTCTTTTAACTCCATCTCATAGAGAGGCATGCCCCGTTCTATACGTTCTATGACTTGATCGTTGTCACGATAGCGCAGCACACGCTTGGTGCGCACAAAGTTGTCTAATATTGCTTGCCCTTCAAGCGTATTGGGGAAATAGGGAACGTATTTGATAGCCATAGCTTATATGATTTACATGTTAAAGAATTCTTTAATGGCAGCAAGCGTCTTCTGGCGGCGCTGCTCTGCGGTTAGTGTATCTTCTAAGTAGAGGAAGTCGAAACGCTGATAGTCAAACTTCTCATTGTTTTTCTTTATCCATTCTGACTCCATGAACTTCCGACGGTCAACAAACTTAGCAGCATAGCCCTCGCCTTTGGTCTCGATGATGATGACCTTATCTATTTGCCCGTCTTCATTTCGGCTCAGCATAAGGAAGTCCGGTACATACTTTCCAATGTAATGCCATTGTTTGCCCACCTTATTATAACAATTGATCTTGAATTGAGTTAAAGTATCGTCACCATTGAAATAGACTTCTAGGGCTTTTCCCTTAATCAATGGTAATATCTCTTTGGAGAAATAATCAATCTCCAATCCACTATCAAAATGATATGGTAAATAATGGTATGTTTGCGAACGCTCAGGATGAGGGTCTGCTTGTGGTTGAAGTACGGAAGCAGGCAATTTTCCTTGTTTAACCATCAGTTCAAGCATAGTTCTTTCTTCTGGGCTAAGCGTGGGGTGGTCTGCAGGTTTTTCGTCCCATTCCATGATTTCGTGTACATCCTGTTGAGATGGGTAATAGTTCTCATTGTCTTCAACAGGAGATAAGAACTTCTCTATTTGCAAGAGCTGGGCTTGTTCAGGAACGACTTCTTCCATCACTTTGAAATCTCGGATAGGAGCAAAAGCCTGACGGATTAGTGAACGTATGCGCTGATGGTCGTAACGTTTATTTTCTATTACTAAACCATCTTTCTCCGTTGTTATCTTGCTGAAGATACGGCGCAGTTCAACCTCGTAGGTTTTGAGTTCTTTTACAGACAGTATTCCGAAACTCTCTTTCGAAATCTGCTGCAACCACCATTGAAATGAAATAGTGGTTGATTCATTGTTTTCCTGCTCATATGATGCAAGCAGTTTACCTTCCATGTTCTGCTGATGAATCAATGAAATGGCTGATTCGACCATCATCTTTTCATCCTGTAAACGCTGTTGGGGATTATTGGCATCATCTACTATCAGTGTCTCATAACTTACCTTCAATTGGTAGAAGTCAATGGGCGGCACCTGCATACGCTCCATACGGGAGAAGCGTTCTATCAGTTTGGGGGTAGATGGCGATTTGCTGCTAAACTCTTTAAGCGTAATATTCTGTTGCTGTTCCAACTGACGGTTGAGTTTGTCGGCATTGAATTTGTTCAGCCATATCAGGGCAGTCTCTTGGCTGTGCTTAACGACCTGACGAAGACAACGACAACTGGTTTGTAATACCATGTTAGTAGGGCAAACTCCCTTTTGCGGAAGAATGACACCCGTCAGGCTTTTGCAATCCCAGCCTTCTTTACCTATTTGGACAAGAAGAACTATCTTTTTCTTTGATATTGTGGTGTCTAATGATGCAAACTCCGTTCCAGAACCCTCTGGCTGCGGATATTGTTTATTGCCTCCATGATACTTCAAAACAACATCCGTTGGATTTAGACCATACGAGGCGACAATTTCAGCAACAAGTGGATAAATAGTTTCTTCCAATGTCTCTATTTGTCCACAATAAATTGCCAATTTCGCACAAGTGCCGTTAGCATATTCTGTATCACGATATTTATCAAGGAACTCCTTGACGCCATTAGTAACAATGGCTTCCATATCATTATCAGAGAATTTTACGTCAGGAACTTTAAGGAAATTGCCAATACCTTCAATCAGCGGATAGTAATACACCACATTGGCAAGGTCGGTGTTCCTGATGGAAAACTCATCAGATAATGCTAACCGCTCAGCACCATCCAAATAGGGCGTACCAGAGAAACCGAGGACAGAATTAAAGGTGTTCTTTTCTGTCCATTTATTGACAACTTGCCTTAGTTTGATTTCTCCATCAGCGGCATGGTGGACCTCATCAATATAGATAGCAAGATTGGGAAGATTACCGATGATTTCTCTTAGTTCATTAGCAAGTTTTATCCTCTCCAATTCCCCTTCGTCAAAAAGTGATAACTCATAATTATCAGAATAACGGTCAAGGATAACTTTTTCTGCATTTGTGATGGCGACCAGACCTATTAAGTCTTCTAATGGCTGATGGTTATTGATTTTTTGGGCATTAGGATTCTTGATACGATTGCTTTTGTTGGTAGTCTTCTGCTCGTCAAGGATTTCAAACTTTATCAGTCGTTTCAACTGGGTCGCAGTAGGTTCAGGAATAATCCATGCAGGGTCAAATTCTTTGATATGCTTCAAACTCGGCACAATAGAAGACTTCAAACCAGAAGGAGCCATCACCATGAAATTATGGGCAAAGCATGGATTATCTAACTCATTGATAGCAAAATACAAATCCAAATAGATGAAGGCTGCCATTAGATAGGTCTTGCCTGCACCCATTGGGAGACTGAAAATATAGTCCGTATAAGTAACGTCATAGAATATCTGTTTGAACGTTGCTTCGTAATCTATCTCATCTGCATGCTGCTTGATATAGGAGTCCAATTCTGGAGCAAGTTGTTTCCCCTTTTTGTCTTTTAGACGTGAGTATTGAAAAAGGGCAACTGCAGCCTTATTGGTACTGAATATTTTTCTTGCTGTTTCTGTCAGTTCAACTTGTCCGATATTCGTATCATTGAAGACACCATCTACAAAAAGTTTCCATAACGGCTGATTCTTGCAGGCAATTTTCAAAAACAAATAGGTTTTGATTGCCTCCAACTGTGCATCACGCATCATTCCTCGCTGCTCTATATATTGAAACAGTTTACTGATGGGGCAATCATCAGATGTCAACCATTCATTCCGTTTTTTTTCTATTAGTTTATAGAACATATCTTCTTACTATTCAGTTGCAAAGGTACTATTTCTATTTGTTCTAAGCAAACTTTCCATTCAAATAGTTAATAAAAGCAGTACATGTAACCAGCATAAACTTTGCTTCATGGTAAGTTGGTACATAAGTTCCGTTTTCATCCATCAATTCATGACGAATGCCACTTTGCTTTTCATTAACGTAATTATATAAATTACTAAATGCTGCTTTCAACTGTGGATGAAGCAATCCATGTTTCTTCTCTAAAGCAGATAAGGCTTTCCCTAAATCATTCTCTCCCGCCATTTCTCGACAAAGAGCACCAACAGCAGATATAGACTCTTTAATTGAATTTCTATAATCAGGGGCTTCTTTGTCTGCTAAATGTAATAAAGCACGATTTAGATGCTCTTTTATGTTGCCTTTTGCATTATTGATAGCCTCTTCAATACTCTCTATCTCTTCTTTTGCTGTTATAGGTGTTACACGATTGTTTATGATCCTATATCCATAGTTAAGACGTTCAAATTCTGAATTAAGCTCAGATGCGAATCTTTTACAAGAAGAAAAATCCCTAATTCGATAGAAATAATCAATTAAAAATTCTATTAAGTCCAGTTTTTTATACCACTCTATTTTGTCATTGGTAATATATGGATTAATCATATCATAGTATGACCGAGAAGAAAAGCCTTCTCCTTTTTCATTAAAAAAATGTACACATACTTCTCTTTGTATTTCTGGAATATCAATGTCATATTTCAAGTTGTCAAAACAATTGAATATAGCATTTACTATCCCTTTCGGCATACATTCAACAATAATTGCCTCAGAGGGTTTTATATATCCATATCTTTCTGAAAATAAATTCATATTACTTCTAATAAAATGATTCTTTTTCTTTCCTTATCTCATCCAACCCCTTCCGCTATACGAGAAATACTTAGTATCTTGATAGGCTCTTGACGTATCAAGTCCTTTGCCTTGATGCTGATGGTTGGAAGAAAGTCGGCAAGAGGACGACTTTGCGGTTTGTGAGGATCACCATTCTGTTGATTATTCGACATATATCTATGATTATTTTGGTACAAATATACAAAAAAGATAGCAAAGGGGGCTCTTTATTTCTCTCTTTTTTGTATCTTTTAGCAAAAGGTTATTGCTTTTCTACTACTTAACTTCCCAATGACCAGTTTTGTTGCTACCTACTCTGACTATCAGTCCTTGATTCTTCAATTCGCCAAGACGACGTTTGATGGTAGCCTCTGATACGCCAAGTTTCGATGCGTATTCTGCATAGTTGAGGGTTCCATCCTTTGCAAGGACCTGATATAGTTGTTGCTTTATCGGGTCAGAAATTGAATTTATCGGGTCAGAAGGAGTCGTTATCGGGTCAGAAGATTGTGATTTCTTATATTCCCCAATCTCTTTATTGATATTCCTGATATGTTCTTCCAGCATAAAGGAGCGGAATGGAGCAAGCGAATCCTGCTCTCGAGAATCAACCAGAGCCTGAATATATTCCGCTTTGTCCTCCTTAATGATTTTTACAGGAACTAAACCAAATTCGTATTGCAGATGGTTCATTATCAAGCGAGACATACGTCCGTTACCGTCCACCCACGGATGAATGGTCACCAACTGATAGTGGGCATCAAAACTTAACAGATATTTGGCGATCTCATCGTCTGTCTGGAGTAATTGACGGCGATGCTCGTTTAGTTGTTGACAGAACTCCGCTAACTTCATAGGAACTTTCTGGAAATTCATATATGAGCGACCGCCAATGCCAGCCGTTACACCCACCAAGCGCAAGTCACCTTTTGACGCATCAGAAACTCCTTGTGCTGTATTGTAGATTCCACCAGTATTCTTCATCACAACAGCAGACATATCTTTCAGCATATCAATAGAGAAGTCCTTGTGCTCGTGAGCCAATCGCATAGAATATTCGTAGGCTGCTTTTAGGTCGATATTCATCATTTGCTCCTGTATACTTCGCCCTTTGGCAGAGATGCCTTCATCAAACAACAACTGGTTTTCTATCTCCGTTACCGTCGATCCTTCTATTGCCGTAGAGTGGGTGATCAGAGAATATAGATAGAACTTCTGGTAGTCTATCTGCTCCGCTATACCCAGAGAACGGTATTCGTCCAAAGTCCTAAGAAGTATTTGTGCCAATATTTGTTGATTGTTCGACATATATCTATGATTATTTTGGTACAAATATACAAAAAAGATAGCAAAGGAATCTCTTTACTACCATCTTTTTTGTATCTTTTAGCAATAACCTTTTGCATTTCCCTCGATTTTTCGTATCTTTGCGACCAAATAACTATTTTAACGACAAATGGATATTACAGAACGATTTCTAAACTACACGAAGTTTGATACACAGTCGGCAGAGGAGAGCGACAGTGTACCGAGTACCAGCAAGCAACTGATTTTCGCAGAATACTTGAGGAAAGAACTCGAACGGGAGGGCTTTGACGATGTGGAACTGGACGAGAAAGGCTACCTCTATGCCACGCTGAAGGCGAATGTCAAAGGCGATATCCCCACTATCGGGTTTATCTCGCATTACGATACGTCACCAGACTGCAGTGGCGCGGATATCAAACCACAGATTGTACACAACTACGACGGCTCAGACATCTTGCTCTCCGAGGGGATCGTGTCGAGTCCAAAGAAATTCCCGGAGTTGTTGCAGCATGTCGGTGAAGACTTGATTGTGACAGACGGTCACACCCTGTTGGGTGCTGACGACAAGGCGGGTATCGCAGAGATCATTCAGGCGATGGTCTACTTGCAGGAGCATAAGGAAATCAAGCATGGTAAAATCCGTGTCGCCTTCAACCCTGATGAGGAGATTGGTATGGGCGCCCATCATTTCGACGTGGAGAAGTTCGGTTGTGAGTGGGCATATACGATGGACGGTGGCGATGTCGGCGAACTGGAGTTCGAGAACTTCAACGCCGCCTCTGCGAAGATCACCATCAAGGGTGTCAGTGTGCATCCTGGCTATGCCAAGGGTAAGATGGTGAATGCCAACGCCCTTGCCGCTGAGTTCGCCAAGATGTTGCCAGAGGACGAGACCCCCGAGACTACCGAGGGCTATCAGGGTTTCTACCACCTGTTAGGCATCCAGTCGAATATCGAGCAGGCGAAGATGAGTTATATCATCCGTGACCACGACCGTGATAAGTTCGAGGACCGTAAGCGTTTCGTCCAACTCTGCGCGGAGAAGATGAATGAGAAATACGGCGAGGGCACTGTTGTTGCCGTGGTCAGCGACCAATATTATAATATGAAGGAGAAGATCGACCCCCAGATGCATGTCATCGACCTTGTGCTGAGAGCCATGCAAGAGACTGGTGTCGCTCCGAAAGTCAAGCCCATCCGTGGTGGAACGGACGGAGCCCAGTTGTCGTTCAAGGGTCTCCCCTGCCCCAACATCTTCGCTGGTGGTGTGAATTTCCACGGCCCCTATGAGTTTGTCTCTATCCAGTCGATGGAGAAAGCGATGGCGGTCATCGTCAAGATCTGTGAGTTGACAGCGGGGTATAATGATTAGTTCATAGTTAAGAATCAGAAGAGGATATGGCGGAGTTACCAGCATTGATTAACGACCTTGCGCTGATACTGGTATCGGCAGGTATTGTGACCTTGATCTTCAAGAAACTCAAGCAGCCATTGGTTTTGGGTTATATCGTGGCTGGTTTCCTGGTAAGTCCCCACATGCCCTATACCGCCTCCGTGGCAGACACAGAGAACATCCATCTGTGGGCGGACATCGGTGTGATGTTCCTTCTGTTCTCCTTAGGTCTTGATTTCTCGTTCAAGAAAATCCTGAAGATGGGAGCCTCCCCGATTATCTCCACCGTCACGATTATCTTTTTTATGTCCGTACTGGGTGTGATGGTCGGACAACTCTTTGGCTGGAGCAAGATGGACTGTATCTTCCTTGGAGGTATGCTCGCCATGAGTTCCACCACCATTATCTATAAGGCTTTCGATGACTTAGGATTGCGCCAGCAACAGTTTGCGGGACTGGTAATGAGTGTCCTGATTCTGGAGGATATCCTTGCCATTGTGATGATGGTGATGCTAAGTGCCATTGCCAGTGGCAACAACCCTGACGGAGGACAGATGTTAGGCTCTGTCATGAAGATCGGCTTCTTCCTCGTACTATGGTTAGTGGTCGGTATCTTTGCCGTTCCCCAGTTCCTGCGCAAGGTTAGGACACTGGTCAATGCGGAGGTATTGCTTGTTGTCTCTTTAGGACTCTGCTGTGCCATGGCGGTATTCTCCACGAAGGTAGGCTTCTCGTCTGCCTTTGGAGCCTTTATCATGGGTAGCATCCTTGCCGAGACCATCGAGGCGGAGCGTATCGAGAAACTGGTAGAGCCCGTGAAGAACCTGTTTGGCGCCATCTTCTTCGTGTCAGTAGGTATGTTGGTAGACCCGAAAATCCTCGTGGACTATGCCATACCCATCGTCTCACTGGTACTGACCATCCTGATAGGACAGAGTGTTTTCGGCTCCTTCGCCTTTATGTTAGGAGGCGAGTCGTTGAAGTCGGCGATGCGATGCGGTTTCTCAATGGCACAGATTGGTGAGTTCTCCTTCATCATCGCCTCCTTGGGACTGTCGTTAGGAGTGATCAGCGACTTCCTCTATCCGGTGGTCGTTGCCGTCTCAGTCATCACCACCTTCCTGACACCTTATATGATACGCCTTGCCACTCCCGCCTATAATAGTCTGGAGCGCAGGTTGCCCAATAAACTCATCAAGTTGCTCAACAACCTGTCGATGAGTCATCCCAACACCACGGAGCAGAGCAAGTGGAAGAAACTGTTGACGCAGATGACCCTCAACACCATTGTCTACTCCATCCTTACGACAGCGACGATTACCGTGATGTTCACCTTCGTGCTGCCCGTCACCCGTAAGATGCTGCCAGGATGGGAACTCCACTGGTATGCCAATGCCATCACGGGAATACTGACCATCCTATTCATCTCCCCCTTCCTACGTGCCATGGTGATGAAGAAGAACCACAGCGAGGAATGGAAGGCATTGTGGGCAGAGAGCAATATCAACCGTCTGCCCCTGCTGTTTACCGTCTTGGTCCGTGGGCTGATCGCTGTCGGCTTCATTTTCTATATCTGCAATTTCCTGAGCCGTTTCTCCAGTGCGGTGATGATTACCATCGGCATCATTGTCGTGGTGCTAATCATCCTGTCCCGCTCTATCAAGCAACGCAGCATCAGACTGGAGCGACTGTTTATCCTCAACCTGCGTTCCCGTGACATCGCCGCCCAGGTGCATGGCAAGAAGCGTCCGCTCTACGAGGGGAAACTCCTCGACCGTGACGTGCATATCGCCGTCTTCGATGTACCGATGGACACACAGTGGATGGGCAGTACTCTGAAGCAGTTGAACTTCGGACAGAAATACGGTATTCATATCACCAGCATCCTACGTGCCAACCATCGCCTGAACATCCCTGACGGTGACTATGTCCTTTATCCTGGCGACAAGTTGGAGGTAATAGGCAGTGACGACCAGTTAGCGAAGTTCAGACAAGCGGTGGAGAGTGAGACCTTCGGCGAGGACCTCCATCTGGAGGATCGTGAGATGAAGTTGCGCCAGATGATTATCGGCAGCGACAGTCCGTTTATCGGCAAGACACTGATAGAGAGTGGCATCCGTGACATCTATAGTTGTATGGTCGTCGGCTTGGAGGAAGGAAAGGAGAACCTCTCGTCAGTGAGTCCACACCGTAAGTTCCAAGAGGGTGACATCCTTTGGATTGTAGGAGAGGAAGAGGCGTTGCAAGCGTTGCTTAATGGTTAGCGGTTAGCCTTTAGAGTTAGCCATCAATACCACTGTACGGAATTAGAGTAACTGCTGCGCTTATCGTATTTTAAGGCATCGGTAAGCGTGGCGGCATTGCATCGGAACGAGAAATTATAACTGGTATAGGGCGCCAGCACCACGGAGCATGACATATTAAAACAATGCAGGTCACGTGACAGGGACGCCGTGGTCATCGATATCTTATGGTTGTCGAAGTCATAGCCAGAGGAGAACGATATATTCCAACCGTCAGAGATACGGATATTACCACTGACATTCAGGTTCTGCGTGAACTTATACGGATAGCGCATTGTGTCGTAATTGAACTTTCCACCCGTATTCTCACGCATCGTGACACCATAGCCGAAACTCAGCGACCAAGGCACGTTGAACAGCATATAGCCATCCTCGTCAGTCTCTGCCTTACCTGCGTTCTCTTTCTTGGCACCATGCTTTCCCGCCTCCATCTTGTCGTCGACATTCGTCTCTACCCCGGAGTCGTAGTCATCATCCTTATTGTCCTTATCCTTGTCCTTCTTCACCTTCTCACCTCTGAGCCATTTGAAGAAATTCGCCACCTTCGTGTTATCCAGCGTATATGAGAGGTTTTGCGACATACCTTGGAATCGTCCAAAGCGCCCCTTGCTATACTCCGTACGGTTACCGATATAGGGTCGTGCTCCCACAGAGTCAGCCTCGTAGGCATAGGTGGCGAAGACGGCATTCAGGTTGAGGGTGTAACTCTTCGAGAGTTTCAGTCGCAAACGGGTCGACAGGTCGCTCCATGGGCGCTCCTTCGCTGCCATGTTATACGACATCGAGGCTCCCAACTCGTCAATAATACTGATCTTCTTGAATCCTGTCGAGTCGTCATCACTCCTGACCTTCATCTCGATATTGTTTTTGACATCCATCGAGATACTTCCCGTCTTACCCTTTCCCGGTACGCCATAGAGCGTTCCTGTGTAGGGAGAGTACTCCACCAGTGAGGTGTTGCCATTGGCATCCGTCTTCAGATAGGTGTCATAGTAGCCATAGCGGGAGGCACTGAAGTCCGGGGCATAACTGATACTGACAGAAGGTGTGAAGACGTGACGGACGGCGACAATCTTATCACCAAAGAGTTTGCGGTTGGGCACGTACATACCATAGAGTGTGGTAGATGCGGACATCGACATGTTCCAATCGTACACATTATTAAATCCTGTGATAGTGTCGATCACCTCCCTTTGGTTCTCCACATCCCACGAGCGGTTGTAACGCTGGGTGTACATACGGTCGGTGAAATTGAACGAAGCCGAGAGGTTCAGGTAGTCAAACAAGGTGAAGTTGCCACTGATAGGAATATTATGCCTCATTCCGTTACGCCAGTCTCTTGTCAGACTGGAGTGCATCAACTTGTCCTCCTTGGTGGAGATGGAGTTGCTCAACTGTCCTGTATACGACATCGAGATTTTCTCATACCAACGCTCCTTACCTGCGGCATGCTTACGCTTGAAAGGATAGAAACGGGCAATGGAGATATTCAGGTCAGGCAACGTCAGGGCAACGGTCGAGTCACGCATGTTCTGGTTGAGGTTGAAAGTGGAACTCAGCGACATACCGATGCTACTGAATGTCGTGCTCCAACTGACAGAACTGGTACGTGTCGACTGGGTCATTGCCTGCGGGTTATACATGGAGGTGAGGTTGTTGCGCTCGTAACTCGTCGTGGCGAAGTTGACACTTGCCGACAATGTAGAAAACGGATTCGCCTTAGCATCCTGCCGGTGGCTCCACTGTACCTTGAAACTCGTCTGCTTAGAGTAGTCGGGCATATTCTTCTCACCCGTCACCGTACTCTGGTAACTGGCAAAGAACGAGCCACTGTACTTATAGCGCTTACGGTAGTTGGTGGCAGCAGAGATACCCCATGAGCCCTTCGTGTAAATCTCACCCAAGAGTTTCAGGTCCATTTTATCATTGATGGCAAAATAATAGCCGCCGTCACGCAGATAGAATCCACGGGAGGTCTCATCACCGTATGTCGGCATGATGAAACCACTCGAATAACTCTTCGTGAAGGGAAAGAAGCCGTATGGGATGGCAAAAGGCAAGGGCACATCAGCAACCACAAGGTAGGCAGGACCGAACACCACGTCCTTACCGGGGCGCACCTTAGCACGTGACAGGGCGATATAGAAGTCGGGATGGGGCTCGTCACAAGTGGTATAACGCCCGTGTTGCAGGAACAACTCACCTTTATCATTACGCTTCGAGAGTTCCGACACCATAAAACCATCGTCCTGCTGGGTGTACACATTCTGTATCAAACCTTTCTTCGTCTTGAAGTTGAAAGCCATCGTGTCACTCTCATAGGTATCATTACCCATCTGGAATACAGGGGTTCCGAACTTCTTTCCCGTCGTGTCACGGGCACCCGTGGCATGCACCAGGCTAGAGTCCATCTGCATGTATATCTGCTCACTCTGCAAATCCATGTCCTGATACTTCACATGAGAGTTACCAAACAGGCGGGCGATACCAGAGCCAGCCTCATAGGTCATCGAGTCCTCTGCCTGATACTCAACAGGCGCATCGATACCGTTCTTACGCTCACGGTTCAGACTGTCGGCATGCAGCGAGTCGTCTATCGCCTTGTTATGCTTGAAGATAGCGAGTTGCAGGGAGTCCATCTTCATCGTGTCCACCACTGCGGTCTGCGTGGTATCCTTGGATGCTGAGTCGACAGCGACAGAATCCCTGCCTTTCTCGTCCTGTGGGAAGGCAAAACGGGGAATCTCCGCCATCACGAAAGTAAGGACGAAGAGCAGTACGATGATGAGCGTATTTTTTCTCACGGGGGACAAAGGTACTAATAAGTGAGAAGATTACAAAATAAATTAATTTATTTTTTCTTTATTCAAACCTTTTAGCCCATGCCAGAAACTTTTCCACTCCCGCATGACCGAATCTCTCCAACGACTGTGCCGTCTCCACTACGGAACGGACATGGTCTGGTGAGGATTTGGAGTAGAACTTATCGGCATAGCAGATGATCTGCTCCTCCAACGTCTCCGGCTCATAGCCGGGAAGTCCTGTCCCTGTATGACGCTCAGCGACCCTTGCATGACGGGGAAAGCCCTCCGCACGAAGGATATCCCCACCAATCGGTCCATGCTTGATATAAGGCTCCGTACCCTCACAATAGATGGAGGGGGCATGACAGCGGAACACCCCGATGTCATGAAGCATTGCTGCCTCCTCTAAGAACTGGCGGTCGACAGGCAGTTCCTTGTGCTTGTCGACAATGAGCAGAGCACGGTCGGCAACTTGCCTACTGTGCTTGATGAGTAGCCTGCGGAGCGCATTATCCACAGGATAGTATTTATCGATAATCGACTGATAGTCCATGCTATTGAATTAATTTTGCCACAAAATTACGAAATAATGCTGACATACGAAAGCATTTTTGGATGATTAACGCAGTTCTCTACAGATAGTGAGCAACTTGAAGCGCATCAATTCTTGACTTAATATCTTGGCTTAATACCCTGCAATTTTGCACATTTCCTCTTGAAATGCCCATTATTGGGGAAATTATTCGTAAATTTGCGCCCAAATAACAAATAATTATATATGAAAACAATGAAGATTTGGAGACTCGCCTTTGCGATGCTTGCTGCCTTCTCCCTCTCCTCTTGCAGCAGCGACGACAACGACAAGGACATCACCAAGGAGATTAACATGAGTGTTTCCGCTGAACCGGGCGTTATGTACGATCTCTTCGACAACATGGGAGAGCATCCCATCGAGTGCATGCGGGTGATGACGGAGGACTATCCAGGACAATGGCAGGACCTGTACTTCAGCGACGTCAAGGGTTTCACCTACGAAAGAGGTCATGAATACGAACTGCGTGTGAAGCGCACGATTTTGGCTAACCCGCCACAAGATGCCAGCGACCGTACATATGAACTGGTGCGCATCCTCGCTGACAAGAAGGTGGAAGACACAATAAAGAAGAAGTAATCAAGTGTATTCAGAATGAAATCATATTTGAGATAGTCCCTGTTTTGTTAAGAAAAATTGTCGAAAAACATGTATGGATTTTTAGTGCTTTTAGAAATTAAGGAAGCAAAAACAGGGGATTTTCAGGCTAAAATCGACGAAGACCGTACCTTCGACGGACGATAGTAGGCTCCTCACGACTGTGAGGAGGCACCTCACGATCACGAAGAGCCTACCTTTTCGCATTTGTAACTTACAAAAATTACTCAGAAGGCTACAAAAACATGCTTTTTCCACTCAAATTTGAGTCTTTTAGGAGTACTTTTTCGGTTCAAAAACATGCAACGAACTCAGTATCAATAAGATACGGAAACCTCTCATATTTCGCATATTTGAGACCAAGTTTGGACTTGGTGGATTTCGCACGAAATATGAGAGGCTCTTTGTCAATTATTTTTAACCCCTTTGGCTGTCTGGGTAACAAAGAAGCCCCTGGTCTCAGGGGGCTTCTTTTGTTATTCGCTACGCTCTATCCAAGCAAGATTGTCGCCACGGCGCACCTTGGCACCCTGTTTGGCGACGACCTCGACGAGTTTGCCACCCAATGCGGCAGGGATAGGAACAATCTCGCCCCATGGCGCCTGGATGTAACAGAAGGTGTCGCCCTCCTTATATTGCTGTCCGATGAACGGTTCGAGACAAGGCTCACAAGCACCCTCGCCAGAGAACTCATAATAGACCTGTCCTGCGATAGGAGCGGTCAGCGCATCAGCCTTGGCATGCTTGAAGGCGGCAAGTTCCTCAGGTGACATCTTGGTACCCAGTTTCGCATCCTTCGCCTTCTGCAGGTCGGCAAGGAAGTTCTTCTTCGCCTGCCCGCTCTTGTAGTTGCGATACTGCTCGGGGTGCATGGCGAGTTCGAAGAGTTCCTCGTCATCCTGTCCGTACTCCCAACCGTTCTCGTCCATCTCCTTACGGAAATCATCGAGGGCATTGGGCAGGAGCGTATGCGGGTCGACGTCGGTAAACTCACGCCCTTGTTTCTTGGCGAGTTCAACGAGTTCCGGATCTATCGTGCCTGGAATCTTACCACTCTTGCCAAGAATCATGCCCCACATCGAGTCATCCATCATCACGAAGCGTCCCTTGCCCTGCTCAATGGTCAGCAGGTTCATCAAGGCGATGTTCTTCACATACTGTGAGAACGGTGTCACCAATGGGGGATAGCCCACACGAGGCCATACATACTCCACCTCATTGAAGAGTTTCACGAGCATATCGTCTGTCGACAACTCTGGCTCGCCCTTCTTCGCACGGCTCTTGTTGATGACACTATGGATGCCACCGAGGTCTGCCATCATCGAGCCCATCATACCGCCAGGCAGTCCACAGCCCAGCAAGAGGCTCGACATATGCTTGTTGGCAGGGTTGATGAAGTAGCCTAACCAGTCGTCAATGAACTCCTGGGTAAGACTTCTTGCCTGCATATAGGCATTCATATTGATATCCTCCACCTCGAAGCCCTCGTTCCTCAGCATCGACTGGACGGAGATGATGTCGGGATGCACCTTACCCCATGACAGCGGCTCAATGGCGGTATCGATGATGTCCGCACCGTTGTTGCAGACCTCTAAGATAGATGCCATCGACAGACCTGGTCCTGAGTGACCATGATACTGGATGATGATATCGGGATGCTTGGTCTTGATACTCTTCGTCAGGGCTCCCAGCAGAGCGGGCTGTCCGATGCCTGCCATGTCCTTCAGGCATATCTCCTCCGCTCCTGCGGCGATGACCTCGTCGGCAATGGCGGAATAATACTCTACGGTATGCACAGGTGAGGTGGTGATACACAGGGTAGCCTGCGGAATCATGCCTGCCTCTTTCGCCCATTTGATGCTGGGGATGATATTGCGGGTATCGTTCAAGCCGCAGAAGATACGAGGGATATCCACACCCTGCGCCTTTTTCACCTTATACATCAAGGCACGCACATCGTCAGGAACGGGATACATACGCAGGGCATTCAAACCACGGTCGAGCATATGGGTCTGGATGCCCACCTCGTTGAAGGGTTTACAGAAAGCACGAACGGCGGCATTAGGATTTTCGCCGGCAAGCAGATTGACTTGTTCAAAGGCACCTCCATTAGTCTCCACACGGGCAAAGCAACCCATGTCAATAATCACTGGGGCAATACGCTCCAACTGGTCCTTACGAGGCTGGAACTTGCCCGATGACTGCCACATGTCACGATAAACGAGACTGAACTTGATTTTCTTTTTCATAGATAAATAGACCTATACGTGTTGTTAAAGTTTTTGCAAAGTTACGAAAAAACAACGATTAAACAATTGAGAATTGAGAATTATTTATAACTTTGCGGAAAATTTAGATTTGTTATGAAGAAATCAATCCTTATCATCCTCTCCGCTCTATGCCTTTTCGCATGCGGAGGGAAGAGAGATTCGGCGAAGGAGGAGACCACCGCAGCACTACAAAATATGCCTGGTGACTCCACCCGCTACGGACTCGCCTGCGACGGATGCACAGACTCTATTCTTGTCCTGCTCCCCTTCTCCGGGGCAAACCCTGACACCTTTGATGTCATCAATGCCTTCCAGCAGCATCGGGTGCTCGGTCGTCCACAGGTGGGCGACGAACTTGCCGTCATCCTGAATCCTGAGGACAAGGAGGAAGTGCTGATGGTCATCAACATCGAGGAGATCAAAGGCGAGTGGTGCTATCAGGTGATGCCCACCTTCCGCAACTTAGAGAATATGCCCCAACGGATGCAACGGCGGATGATGGAGCGTATCCCCGACTCGGTGAAGCAGAAGTTGCTGGTACCTCGTGAGTATGGTCTCCGACTGAAGCGGGGCAACGTGGCACAGTCGTTTGGCGCAAGCAGGAACAGGAATGCTGACCAGATGAGCCCAGTGGAATATCCGAAACTGAGACGCTACGGGGAGTGGCGACTGTATAACGGACAGTTATTATTAGGTACCGACACCTCCAGTTTCGCTAATAACGAGAAGAAAGCCAGAGAGTATGACACCGTGACCATCCAATTGCTCCGACACGACTCCCTCGTACTCAAGTTCAAGGACCATGAGCAGGGCTATTATCGTAAGACTAACAATAACCAATAAATAAAAAATGATGAAAAAAACAATCTCTTATCTGTCTTTCGCAGGACTCATGGCAGGTTTCCTGCTGACAGCCTGTGGCACAAGCGGCACACCTACCGCAGAGAAGCAACAAGGTCTCACGACCGTTGGCAACCCTTACCTGCCCCTTTGGGAGCATATCCCTGATGGAGAGCCCTACGTTTTCGAGGACCCTGACCAGCCAGGAAAATATCGCGTTTATATTTATGGCTCGCACGATGATCTGATTGATGCCTATTGCGGGCGAGATCAGGTGGTGTGGTCCGCCTCTGTCGACAGCCTCAACAACTGGCGATATGACGGTGTCATCCTCGTGGTTGACAAGAACGCTAAAGGGGAGCCTTTCGACTCCGCAAGTACCGCTGATGTACTCTATGCCCCTGATGTCACCCTCGTGACTGACAAGGACGGTAAAAAGACGTACTATCTTTTCCCCAACGACCAGACGGGCTATCGCAATGGGCTGATTGCCAAGAGCGACCGTCCTGACGGACCTTTCGAGGTTTGCAACTGGAATGCCGATGACCCCGTCAAGGTGGATGGTATCTATGGCTTCGACCCTGCTGTATTCGTCGATGACGATGGCAAGGTATATGGCTACTGGGGTTTTGGACACTCGATGGCCGCTGAGATTGACCCTGCCACAATGTGTACGGTGAAGCCTGGCACGGAGGTGGTCGACGGCATGATCTCTGGTTTCAAGGAGCCAGGCAAGTTCCGCTTCTTTGAGGCTTCCTCCATCCGCAAGGTCAAGGACAAGTATGTGTTTATCTACAGCCGCTTCACGGAGGAGGGCGAGTTCGGGCTGCCCACTACCAACTATACCCTCGCCTACGCTTATAGCGACAAGCCGTTAGGTCCCTGGACGTATGGCGGCACCATCATTGACGGTCGTGGTCGTGAGAAGGACGAGCAGGGCAATGTCATCGCCTCTGGCAATGTGTCTGGCAACACGCATGGCAGCATCTGCGAGATCAACGGTCAGTGGTACGTGTTCTACCACCGCCAGTCGGGACTCAACGAGTTTGCCCGTCAGGCAATGGTGGCTCCTATCGAGGTAAAAGTGGAGGAAGGTGCCGGTGGCAAGGTAGAGATCAGCGAGGGAGAATACAACTCCGAGGGCTTTGCCCTGAACGGTCTGGACCCGCTGGAGCGTCACTCCGCAGGTATCTGTTGCTGGTACACAGGACCGAAGGTTGCTATCCATGAGTGGCCCAACAACAAGTTCTTCGGCTCGTATGTGGCTGCAGGTTACGGCACGGATGATAAGTTTGAGGCCCCCTACGACCTGCGTAACAACTCGAATGATGTCATCAACAATACCGATGGCTCTATCGTAGGCTATAAGTATTTCAACTTTGATGCGACGAAAGGCAGGAAGGATGTGCGACTGTTGCTGAACCTGATTCCTGAGGGTATCGACGGAAAGATTACCATTATGGCAGACCGTCCTTGGGCATCCCAGGGTGGAAAGGAACTGGGCGCTATCGAACTGAAGGCGGATATGCCGAAGCAATTACAGGAGTTAACAGCAAACCTGCCAGCCCTTGGGGAACTGACAGGTAAGCATGCTATCTTCTTCCTCTTCTCGTCCGACACGAAAGAGAAGTCACTGTGTACTTTAAGAGATTTCGTCTTCGAGTAATTCCGATCTCCCGAAATATCAAATCACCTGATGGCTGAGCATTCGTTGCTCGGCCATCTTTTCGTATTTCGTCCCTGGCTGTCCGTAGTTGGCGTAGGGGTAGATGGAGATACCGCCACGAGGGGTGAAGAGTCCCACCACCTCTATATATTTAGGCTCCATCAGTCGCACCAGGTCCTTCATGATGGTGTTCACACAGTCCTCATGGAAATCGCCATGGTTACGGAAGGAGAACAAATAGAGTTTCAGACTCTTCGACTCCACCATGCGCTTGCCAGGGATATACATGATCTTGATCTCCGCAAAGTCGGGCTGACCCGTAATCGGACAAAGTGACGTGAACTCAGGACAGTTGAACTGCACCCAGTAGTCATTGTCGGGGTGCTTGTTCTCGAAAGTCTCCAGCACTTCAGGGGCATAGTCCATCCGATACTCCGTCTTCTTACCCAACTGCTGCAGGTTGTCTTGCTCTCTGTTCATAGTTTGTTGATTTTAAAGATGTTATAGGAGATATCCTTATCGTAGACATCCTCATGGTCATGCTCCTTGGTAAACTTCACTACCCGCATGGTGACGGGCAGGGCAACCACCTCATACAAGGTCTTCAGCACCACCTGTGTGATGACCAGCGAGGGCATCTCCTCCCAAGGCAACACAAAGGAGAAGGCAAGGGGGAAGAAGATCAGCGAGTCGGTGAGTTCGCCAAAGACGGTACTCAGAATGGCACGTGCCGAGAAATGCCTACCTCCTGACGAGAGTTTCATGCGACTCATCACATAGGCATTGATGAACGAGCCGGCAAGGAAGGCTACAAACGAGGCGGCAGCGATACGGGGAGCGAGCCCGAAGATGCTGTGGAACGCCTCATTACGGTCCCAATACGACGCACCTGGTATCACGTCAGCCAATGCCGCCATAGCGACGAAGAAGAAGTTCATGGCGAAACCCATCCAGATGAGCAGACGGGCACGGCGATAGCCCCATACCTCACACACCACATCATTGATGATGTAACTGACGGGGAATACCAACAAGCCACCTGTGAAATTAGCGATACCAAACGAGATTTGCTTTGTCTCCAATACGTTTGCCGTAATCAGGCAGACGCAGAACAGCGTGCAGAAAAGCATAAACAGCACACTGACTTTCCGATTGTTCTGTTCCATAAATTCTTGTTTTGTTAAAGGGGGTGCACCCGAAGGCTTCGCAAGTACCCCTGCATTTGCGGGTGCAAAATTACAAATAAGTGAGAAGAAAACCAAATTTTATTTGAGTTTTCTCGAACGTGAGTAATTTCGAGACGAAGTCTCAAAGGTATATATTATTATGGGAAAATCCAAATTTAAAGCCGTAAATCAATAAAAAGTACAAAATATCATACTTTTGCTTGTGCATAACAAAATAATTTGCTATATTTGCACCCAAAGTACGATAAATCATACTCGATATGGATATAGGTTCAGTCATTAAGGAACGAAGAGCATTGCTGGGAATCTCACAGCAAGACTTAGCCGACTACTCTGGCATAGGCATCTCGACGGTGAAGGATATTGAACGAGGTGTTGGCAACCCATCACTACAGACTATCACAAAGATTCTCGACGTGGTGGGCTTGGAGATGGTGTTGCAAATAAAACAGACTGTCAAATAAATAGACTATGAGAAAAGTAAATGTATATTATGGCGACACCTA
Source organism: Prevotella sp. (assembly GCA_017470055.1). Taxonomy (GTDB): domain Bacteria; phylum Bacteroidota; class Bacteroidia; order Bacteroidales; family Bacteroidaceae; genus Prevotella. Next base: position 98,309 of record JAFUFD010000054.1, read on the forward strand.
TGCAGGGCAACTCGTTGAACTGTCAAGGGGCAGTTATAAGTTCACCTATGACGACACCTTTCTGCATGACAGCAATACCCCGCCTGTATCTGTCAATCTTCCCAAAAGACAAAAGACGTATCACGCCGACCATATCTTTCCTGTCTTCACTAATATGCTACCAGAAGGCGCCAACCGCAGAGCCCTGTGCAGAGCCAGGAAAGTCGACGAGACCGACTTCTTTGGCATGTTAGAGATGATTTGTGGTATGGATGCCATCGGCAAGTTTGTACTAAAGAAAGCAGAAAAATGAAAAAGATAGACGTTTGTCCCTCAACACTACGCCAAGGGTTTGACACATACTCCCCCCAGGCTATCAAGGAACTCTTTGACGGACAGGTTGTCTCTCCCTATATTGATCTTGACTTTGAGAAAGAGAGCGACCAGCAACAGGCACGGGATAATATGAATAATATGTCAATCTCTGGCGCACAAGAGAAATTCTCCGCCATCATCGACAAAGGGAAAATCCGATTGACACATGATGGAGAACAGGCAACCTATATTCTCAAGCCTGCACCTTTTAATCTGAGTCTCTCCACTCGAAAACAGATTCCCGCAAACGAACACGTCACGATGCAGATTGCATCACAGATATACGGCATACGCACGGCTGTCAACGGACTATGCTTCAGTCGCAGCGGGCAGCCAGTATATATTACCAAGAGATTTGATGTTAACAATGGCATGAAGGACTGTACACAAGAGGATTTCGCAGCCATTTTACAGATGACAGAGGAGAATAGTGACAGTAACTTCAAATATCATGGCAACTATGCCCAGATCGCTGATGCCATCAAACAGTTCGTTCCAGCATGGATTCCACAGATGGAACAGTTCTTCAGAATGGTGGTATTCAATTATCTCTTTGCCAATGAGGATGCCCACATGAAAAATTTCTCCCTGGTAAACCGCAAAGGCGAGTATTTTCTTGCCCCAGCCTACGATCTTATCAATACCTGCATCCACATCCAGAGTGGTAGTGATCTTGGACTATTAGACGGTCTTTCTCCTAACATAGAGAAGAGTGATATTTACACCAGAACTGGACATCCTTGCCGTTTGGACTTCGAGCGTTTTGCTGACAGGATTGGATTACCCCAAAAGCGTGCTGACATGGTGCTTGACATGTTTATGCAGATACCACAAAGCACCTACTCTTTGATAGATCAATCTTTCTTGAATGACAAAATGAAGCGGACATATAAACGAGTCTTAGAGGAAAGACTTGTCCGATTCATTCGAAAGTCAGAGTAAAACCTGCTCCCAAAGGGAATAGCCGTTTTCAATTCTATGAAAAAACAGTGGCTGTGTTCCTGTAGCAGGGATAGCAGGGTTATAAACTTTTTTCGGCAAAGGTCAGAGATTCTGCTGAAACAACCAAATGAATTTGATCTATTTTGATCTTTTCAAATTTGGTAAGATCTTTAAAAAACTTCCACGGATCATTTGGATCATCCAAAATTATTACTATCTTTGCAAAAAGTAATAAACTACATAACCTATAGTAAAATTTCTTCTATTAAAATAGAATTGTTTTTAACACATGATAGACCCGAATGAAAATCTTATATATATTGACGGGGAAAGTAAAACAAAGGAAATAGAATACTGTCAATATGTAAATGGAAGGGGGATCTATGCGGTAAAATTTACAAGTAGTCCCAAACTATATCACTATAAAAGGGAAAAGGTATTGTGGATGAGAAACCCGTCAATTTTGAATCCTAAAGACTATAAAATAGTTCACAGAGGAAGACCTTGCGAAAATATCACAACTTTGCTGTTATTCACAAGTGGTTTTAGAAGGTTCTTTCATATTCAATATGCCAGTAAAAGAATGATCGATTATTCTGAAAATGAGATAGAAATAATTCTATCTTGCCTTTCCAATAATAGGTCGCAAAATGTTTTTAATTATTTCAAAGATGTTGCATACGCTAATCCTTTAGAAACAGATGAAGGAAGGAAAATACTTGCTGCTCAATATGATAAAATAGATTTTATTAATGATGAAATGGCAATCGCTCCTTATCTGTATCCTCAAAAATATAAGAATAAAAGTCGCTATCATGATAATCTGATATTCCCTTTCAGTTGTAATAACAGCCAGGTAAATGCTGTCCGACAAGCATTTACCCAACAAATCAGTATAATACAAGGTCCTCCAGGAACAGGTAAGACTCAAACTATCTTAAATATTATTGCGAATATCCTTTTAATGGGCAAAACGGTTATTATTGTGTCTAATAACAATTCTGCCACAGATAATGTGTTAGAAAAACTGACCAAGTATAATCTTGACTTTTTAGTAGCCCCTTTAGGAAATCAAGAGAACAAACAACAATTTATCGCAAACCAGAAAGATAAAAGACGTTATCCAGACGAGTTGCAGAACTGGAATTACCAGATTACAGATAATAATATAAAACATGAATTAGCCGAACTCCAGAAGATTTTCACACTGCAAGAAAAACAAGCATTGCTACGTCAGGAATTATCTGCTACAGAAATAGAATGGGAACATTTTAAGCATGATTTTGGCGAGGACATAGACATACAGACTGAGGCATCCTCTGAAAGCATTCTAAAATTCATGGCAGAAACAAGTCTTCGTGCGGATAAAGTTACTGACACTCTTTGGTCAAGAATCAAATGGTGGATACGTCATTTCATATACAAATATTACTATAAAATCAATTCTGAGTTTCTAAGTACTTCACCTGAATTGGCTATAAACAAAATCCATTATCTATTCTATAAAAAGAGAATAGAGGAACTTCAAAAGGAACTTGGGGAAATTAGTGCAGAACTCGATCAATCTGATGTTTTACAATTAACCAAGCAACTAAATGAAAAATCGCAAAGGATCTTACAATTGAGTCTTTACAATAAATTTGGGAAATCACATGAGCCATACACTATCAAAGAAGATTCTCTCTATTTTGAAGCAAATGAGGTTATTAAAGAATTCCCAATTATTCTAAGTACTACCTTTTCTGCACAAAATAGTCTTCATAATATGGTGTATGACTATTTAATAATGGATGAAGCCTCACAAGTGTCACCAGAAACAGGAGTTCTCGCTCTTTCTTGTGCAAAGAATGCTATTATTGTTGGTGACAATATGCAACTGCCTAATGTTGTAAGCAGAGAGATGAAAGAGAAACTTGATGTTATTCTGAATAAATATGATGTAGACAAAGGTTATGATTGCAGTTCAAATAGTTTTTTGCAATCAATAATTAAGATTATTCCTTCGGTACCTCAAACGCTGCTACGGGAGCATTATCGTTGCGCTCCAGACATTATAGAGTTTTGTAATCAGAAATTCTACGGAGGCAACCTTATCATTATGACAAAAAATGATAACGATAACACTCTTTATGTAAAGAGAACTTCAAAAGGAAATTTATCTCGTCAGCATACTAACCAAAGAGAAGTGGATGTAATCTGTAATGAAATACTTCCTTCACTTTGCTATGATAAAAATGAAATCGGCATAATCGCTCCCTACAGAGATCAAGTAGGAATTATAAAAAATGCTGTCGGAAATGAAATTGACGTAGCAACAGTTCATAAGTTCCAAGGAAGAGAAAAAGATGTGATTATTATAAGTGTAGTGGATTCTCAAATATCTGATTTTGCTGATAATCCCAATTTACTAAATGTTGCGATATCGAGGGCGAAGAAAAAATTGGTTATTGTAGTTTCTGGCAATGAACAAGAACGAAAAGGAAATATAACTGACTTGTTAGATTATATCGAGTACCACCAACATGGACAAGTAGCGGAAAGTCGTATTCATTCTATCTATGATATGTTGTATAAGCAATACGATTCTATAAGATTTGATTATCTGAAAACTCACACAAAAGTATCAGAATATGACTCGGAGAATTTGACATATGCATTAATAGAAGATATCATCAAGAACAATCCTACCTATTCCTGTCTTGATGTATTATGTCATTATCCCATGAACATGTTAATTAAAGATTATTCCCCATTGTCCGACGAAGAAAGAAAGTATGCCAGCCATCATTCAACCCACATGGATTTCTTGATTTATAACAAAGTAAGCAAAAAACCTTTACTTGCAATAGAAGTTGATGGCTGGACATATCATCAAAAAGGGAGTAAACAGTCTGAGCGAGATAATATGAAAAATCACATATTACCACTATATGGGGTAGACATCTTAAGACTTTCTACTACAGGAAGCGAGGAACAGAAATCAATAGAAGAAAAAATGAAAGTTCTATTGGGGGAATAATGAAAAGTATCTCATCTGACATCCTTCCATTTTACATTTACGAAAGACTATTCTTGCTCTGGCAAGCGGCTTCGTTGGTGACTCATTGATCCCAAATTTGAGGTTACTTATACCATAATCTTCATGGTCACTGAAGATAGTTGTTGTTTATTTTGCTATCTCCAATAATCTTCGTATCTTTGCAGGAAATAACTAAAAAACATAGAACTATGAAAAAATTACCTTTATTTTTGATATTACTAATATGTATTGCTTCATGTAATACAAATAGTAAGACAAAAATTGTTGATGGAGAAAAACAGAAGACTAGCGATACTGTTTTTAACGCAAAAATTCAAGGCGTGTTTTTTGACACACCATTCGGCTCAAGTAAAGCGGAGGTAATAAAGAATTTCAAAAACCATGGGCTAAGATTCATTAATTATACTAGTACCGAGACTTTATTACACTTTTCACCCCAAAGAGGAAAATATTTTAGTTTTGGAAATATGTCTTGGGAAATGGTGGATGTAGAAGTGTCGAATGACAAATTCTATTTTATTCGTTTTATGAACACTAGCGAAGATAAGGCTACAACGATACAGGCTTATGAGAATTTGCTTGCAACGGTCTCTGCAAAATATGAGATGATGGAAGAGACTCCAGAAGATACGATGATATATAGGGTGGCTGCTGGCTATACAGAATCTATACCTCATCGTGTTGTCATTGTTTCCTGCTTTAAGTATGAAACTATTAGTCGAAAGATGCTTCAAGGCATTTCCTTAGAATATGCCGATGGAAAATTTTATGAAGATGAAGTGAGTGATGAACTATAAAAATAACTAAAACTTAGAACTATGACGAAAATGAGATTTTTGAGCATTCTGATGCTCATAGTAATGACAATGCCATTGTTGGTGGCATGTGGGGATGATGACGATAATGGACTCTCTGGAAATGAATTAGTCAATAAAGCAGTTGGCACATGGATGTGCGTAGAAAGTACAGATGCTGCACAAGGCTATTCTTATGATGGTTTGATGGTTGGCAAGGAGGTAACCATCAAGGCAGATGGTACTTATACTTCAACCGCTCCTACCTTCGGCTATTCAGGCACCTATACGATTAGCGGAAACAAAATCACTGCCAAAAGTTCAAGCGGAACATTCGTCGTCACCGTATCAATCAGTGGGGATAGAATGACATGGAGTGGTACCGCCAGCAATGGCACCACGTTCCGATACGTCTTTACCAGGGAATCGTAAACCACAATCCGCACAGTCTTCAGTGACTGTGCGGATTGTGGTTTGTAATCTATGTAATCGTTTCGATATTATGAATTACAGGTTGCTAACGAGTGTCTGAATCTTTTGTTTTGTCTCGCCCGTTTTCTGCTCGTCCATCTTTGCCGTGACGATGCCACTGTCCTCTGCATGCCAGTAGTTGCAGATGTCGTGATAGATACAAAATTTCCGATAAAGTCGTGTATCTAATTGAAAAATATTGTATCTTTGCAGAGATTACTATAATTTATGCAGATGATGAACAAACAAGATATTTATTCGGCAGCCGGACTGATTGCCTATATTCAAGAGGTGGGATTCCTGCCTTTGCTGGATAGTGGCATTGACGGATTCTCTGCCGAGGAGGTCGTATCTGACGACTGCCGATATGTGGTGTTTCCCGACGGTGGGTGGGACTGGCCGCTATGGAAATGGAAGGGTCCCATTGTGACGGAGGGCAACTGCGTCTATGGCAAGTTCTTTGACAAGAAAGCAGGGTTTATCAGTCGTGAGTGGTGGGCTGACTTCTACAACTATCGGCGCAGCAAACATCCTGTCCCCGCTGAGGGCTCGATAGAGGAGGCAATCCTGTTGACACTACAGGAGAGCGGAAGTCTTATCACCCGTGAGTTACGTGCCGCTTGCGGTTTCGATGGTCCAAAGATGCGCAGTAAGTTCGACGGTTATGTCACCCGTCTCCAGATGGGGTGCTATATCGTGACGGAGGATTTCGTCTACCCCACAGACAAACATGGCAGGGAATATGGCTGGGGATGGTCGCTGCTGACTACTCCAGAGGCACTTTATGGACGCTCCGCCTGTCGCACAACAGTCACTCCCGAGGAGTCGTTCCGTCGTATGGCGGCACATTGCCGTAAACTGTTACCTCACGCCACAGACAAGCAGATCCAAAAAATCTTAGGATAAATTTGGGATTTTGCTCACTTAATCGTACCTTTGTAACGAAAAAATTCAAACTAGATATGAAAAGACTGATTACATTGGCACTGATGGCTGTTACGATGACGGCACAGGCACAGACAACAAACGACCCCTACAAACCACTGATGGACGCTTACGACCAGCAGGCTGACAACATCCTGAAAGAGTATCGTGCCATCCATGAGAAAGACCCTAAGGGGGAACTTCCAGAGAGTAAGGCAAAGGCGAAAATCCTCTCTGATCGCCTTGACTCGATTGGTGAATTACAGTTAAGACTCATCAAGGAGATTATCCATGACAACCGTGACAACCAACTGCCTGCGAAATATATCAAGGACGCTATGTACCAGTTCAGTTACGAGGAACTGAAAGACGCCCTTGACCCCAAGACCGCCTACTATAACAATCCTGACCTGGACATCCCCAAGAGACTTCTTGCTGGTTATGAGAAGCGTAAGCCTGGTATCCAGTTTCATGAGTTGACGATGAAAGATCCCGTTGACCAGGATGTGACGCTGAGTCAGTGGGTAGGCAAAGGCAACTATGTGCTTGTCGACTTCTGGGCATCATGGTGTGGTCCCTGCCGTCAGGAGATGCCATTTGTTGTCACCGCCTACGACAAATACCAAAGCAAGGGCTTCAACGTAGTAGGCGTTTCCTTCGACCAGAAGAAAGACGCTTGGGTGAAGGGTATTCAGCAACTCGGTATGAAATGGCCGCAGATGAGTGACCTGAAGGGATGGAAATGCGCTGCTTCCGAGGCGTATGGCATCAGCAGCATTCCCTCCAATGTCCTCGTTGACCCCACAGGGAAAATTGTCGCCATGGACTTACGAAGTGAGAAACTTCTTGGTAAGTTGAAAGAAATCTACGGAGAATAATTCAAATGAAGCCTCCAAACGAGTCGTTTGGAGGCTTCATTTATGGTGAATGGAGGCTCCATTCACCTGCTAATACGCTTGTTCGTGGACACCCTTCACGGCACGTCCACTGGGGTCGTTCATATTCTTGAAAGCCTCATCCCATTCTAAGGCGATTGCGGTAGAGCAGGCAATACTTGCCTCACTGGGAACACTCCGTGCCGCACTGTCGCTGGGGAAATGCTCTGCGAAGATAGAGCGATAGTAATATTCCTCCTTGTTCTGGGGAGGATTGATAGGGAACCGCTCTGCGGCATGCGCCATCTGCTCATCAGTCACAGCCTTCGAAGTTATCTCTTTCAGGGTATCAATCCACGAATACCCTACCCCATCCGAAAACTGCTCTTTCTGTCGCCATACAATCTCATCGGGCAACATATCGGAAAATGCCTCACGGACAATCCGTTTCTCCATTGTCGCACCTGGACACATCTTCGCTGCGGGATTGGTACGCATGGCAACATCCAGAAACTCCTTGTCGAGGAAGGGGACACGTCCCTCCACGCCCCATGCCGACAGGCTCTTGTTAGCACGGAGGCAGTCGTAGAGATGGAGTTTGGAGAGTTTGCGCACCGTCTCCTCATGGAAAGCCCTTGCGTCAGGTGCCTTATGGAAATAGAGGTAGCCGCCGAATATCTCATCAGCGCCCTCTCCAGAGAGTACCATCTTGATACCCATCGACTTGATGACACGGGCAAGGAGATACATTGGGGTAGAGGCACGAACCGTCGTCACGTCATACGTCTCGATGAAATAGATGACATCACGGATGGCATCGAGTCCCTCCTGAATGGTATAGTTGATTTCATGATGCACCGTACCGATATGGTCGGCAACAAGTTTTGCCTTGGCAAGATCAGGGGCACCTTTCAGTCCTACAGCGAAAGAATGCAGACGAGGCCAGTATGCCTTGGTCTGGGAATCATCCTCAATACGCATCTCGGAATATATCTCAGCGATAGCGGAGATGACACTGCTGTCAAGTCCACCACTCAGCAATACCCCATAGGGCACATCACTCATCAACTGGCGCTTGACGGCGGCACGAAGTGCTTGACGGATATCCTCTGAACTTGCCCCATTGTCCTTCACTGCCTCATAGTCCATCCAGTCACGGTGATAATATCGTCGCATCTTTCCCTCCTTGCTTGAATAATAATGTCCTGGAAGGAATGGCTCATAATGGTCACACTGTCCCATCCCCGATGTTTCATCGCCTACCCGTAGCCCTTCTAACGCCTTCAACTCCGAAGCGACATACACCTTACCGTCTGAGTCATAGCCAATATATAGAGGTATGACACCAATCGGGTCACGGGCTATCAGAAACTCATCCTTCTCCTCATCATAAAGAGCAAAGGCGAAGATACCACTGAGGTCTTCCAGAAAGTCGATGCCTTTATCCCGATAGAGAGCAAGGATTACCTCACAGTCAGAGCCTGTCTGAAAATCATACTTGCCCTCATACCGCTTACGAATCTCCTGATGGTTATATATCTCTCCATTGACGGCAAGTATCTGCTTGCCATCTGGCGAGACCAAAGGCTGTCCACCCGACTCAGGATCGACAATACTCAGTCGCTCATGGGCAAGAATGGCAGAGCCACCACAGTAGATTCCACTCCAGTCAGGACCACGATGACGGATCTTCTGACTCATACGCAATGCTTGCTGACGCAACTCCTGCGTCTGCTCCTTCACATTAAATATCGCTACGATTCCACACATAATATACTCCTTTTTTTATAGTTGTGACTTCAATACTTGCTCCACATAATCCACAAAAGCCTGATTAACCAGTCGTGTTCCGCCAGGTGTCGGATAATGTCCTGTGAAATACCAGTCGCCAGGATGGTGAGGACAAGCCTCATGCAGTCCCTCAATACTCTGATAGACGAGTTCCACAGGACTGCGCATTCCTTCCGGACGAAGCATCTCCACAATCTTACGGTTGATCTCCTCAACGGTGAATGGCTCGTAGATGGCACGGACATGATTCTCACTGGTTGGCGCAGACTTGCAGGCACGGTAGGTGTCGGCTATTAACTGCTGCATGCCACGCTCTTGTATCAAGGCAATAGCAGCACGGAAGGCACATAGTTCTTCCAGATGCGACATGTCGATACCATAATAGTCGGGATAGCGGATCTGTGGTGAACTGGACACCATCACGATCTTCTTGGGATGCAGGCGATCGAGAATCTTGAAGATGCTCTCCCGCAAAGTGGTGCCACGCACGATACTATCATCGATGATGACGAGATTATCCACATAGGGTGTCAGACTGCCATAAGTGACATCATAGACATGAGCGGCGAGGTCGTTACGCTCCGTACCCTCTGTGATAAAGGTGCGCAGTTTGATATCCTTCCACACCACTTTCTCAATACGCACGTCATGGTCCAATCGTCGGAAACCGTCTGTCATCCCATAAAAGGCAACTTCTGCCGTATTGGGGATATAGGAGAAAACGGTATGGGTGACATCACCATCGATTGCCTTCAGGATAGGCTGCATCAGTTGCTCTCCCAAGCGTTTACGCTCCTGATAGATATCCCTGTCGGATCCACGACTGAAATAGATACGCTCAAACGAGCAGGCACTTAACTGCTGCGGGGAAAGAATCTGCTCAATGGCACTCTCCCCACTCTTACGGACAATCAGCGACTGTCCAGGCTCCAACTCATGGATGTCCTCTGCGGCAAGGTCGAAGGTGGTCTGTATCACAGGACGCTCACTGGCAAGGACAACCACCTCGTCGTCCTGATAGTAAAAGGCGGGACGGATGCCCCAAGGATCACGGACGGCAAAGAGTTCACCACTGCCTGTCAGTCCACACATCACATAGCCTCCATCGAAATGGGGCATCGTCTGGCGCAGGACATTACCCATCTGTACGTGGTCGTCAATATACTGGGTGATGGCAGTACCCTCCAGTCCCTGCTCCTTGGCGATGGCATAGAGTCGCTCCACCTCACGGTCGAGGCGGTGTCCCATCAACTCCAAGGTGATATAGGAGTCGCCATAGATGCGAGGCGATTGTCCCTGACTGGTGAGATAGGCAAACACCTCATCGATATTCGTCATATTAAAGTTACCACACAGGCAGAGGTTCTTCGCCCTCCAGTTGTTACGACGTAGGAAGGGATGCACATAGGTCAGTCCGCTCTTACCTGTCGTGGAATAGCGGAGGTGCCCCATATAAAGTTGCCCTAAGAAAGAGTCGTCAATACGTTTGAAGATCTCCGTGATTGCCTCCTTTCCCTCAGCACGCTCACGAAACATATACTCTGTTCCCGCTTTTGCGTTGAGGTTGACACAGGCGATACCGGCGCCCTCCTGTCCCCGGTTATGCTGTTTCTCCATCAGCAGGTAGAGTTTATGGAGCCCCCAATGCCTCGTTCCGTATTTCTGCTGGTAGTACTCCAGTGGCTTCAACAGGCGTATCAACGCCACACCACACTCATGCTTTAACTGTTCCATCACTACAAGTTTTTACAAACGACATGAACAAGGGGTGCGGATGAAGTACGGTAGAAGAATACTCGGGATGGAACTGCGTGCCGATATACCATCGTAAAGTAGGTATCTCGACAATCTCCACCAGATGGGCGGTAGGATTGACACCTACCAGTCGCATTCCCTTTTGCTCATACTCTTCCGCAAACTGGTTATTGAACTCATAGCGATGACGGTGACGCTCCTTGATAAGGAGTTTGCCACCATACGCCTCGGCAGTCTTGCTACCCGCTATCAGTTCGCAATCGTAAGCACCCAATCGCATAGTACCTCCCATCTCGGTGATGGTCTTCTGCTCTTCCATCAGGTCGATGACTGGATGCGTGGTCTGGGGATTCATCTCACAACTGTTGGCATCAGCATAGCCCAACACATTGCGGGCGAACTCGATGACCATCATCTGCATGCCCAGACAAATACCAAAAGTGGGGATGTCGTGGGTACGAGTATATTCCGCCGCGATAATCTTCCCCTCTATCCCTCGCTGTCCGAACCCCGGACAAATGATAATGCCTGCCATACCGGCAAGTCTCTCCGCAACATTCTCACTGGTCACCTCCTCACTATTGATGAAATGGAGCCGTGCCTTCACATCATTATAGATACCTGCGAGATTGAGGCTCTCACGAATACTCTTATACGCATCTTGCAAGTCGTACTTACCCACCAGTCCGATATGGACCTCACGGGTGGCATTCCGCTGCTTGTCAAGGAAGTCATGCCAAGATGGCATGGCTGGCATCTCTCCTACAGGAATACCAATCTTCCGCATGATAGCGGCATCCAGCCCTTGTCGCTGCATATTCACCGGCACCTCATAGATGCTGGGCATGTCCTCGCTCTGTACGACACATTCGAGATCGACATTACAGAAGGAGGCGACCTTCATGCGCAAGGCATCGTCAAGGTGGCGCTCTGTGCGCAGGACGAGGATATCGGGCTGAATACCCATGCCCTGCAATTCCTTGACAGAGTGCTGGGTGGGCTTGGTCTTCAACTCGCCAGCGGCTTTCAGATAAGGAACGTAGGTGAGATGGACGCAGACGGCATTACGCCCCAGTTGCCAGCGCAACTGTCGGATAGCCTCCATGAAAGGGGCACTCTCGATATCACCGATAGTGCCACCCACCTCTGTGATGACAAAGTCAAGTCCTTCGTTCAATCCGTCTCGCAACATCCGCCGTTTGATCTCATCCGTGATATGAGGTACTACCTGAATCGTCTTCCCCAAATAGTCACCATGACGCTCACGGTCGATGACCGTCTTATAGATACGTCCTGTAGTAATGGAGTTATTGCGGGTGGTCTCTATACCCGTAAACCGCTCGTAGTGTCCTAAGTCGAGATCGGTCTCCATACCATCGACAGTGACATAACACTCACCGTGCTCATAGGGGTTCAGTGTTCCTGGGTCGATGTTGATGTAAGGGTCAAACTTCTGAATAGTGACCTTATAGCCACGTGCCTGAAGCAGTTTTCCGATACTGGCAGAGATAATCCCCTTGCCGAGTGACGAAACAACACCGCCTGTTACGAAGATATACTTTGTTTCCATATTTTGATTGTTTTGAGAGTTTGCGAAAAAGGGAGTCTTTGGACTCACGGCTGTAGCGTGAATCCAAAGACAAAATAGGCTTTCTGCGAACAAGGGTTGGCAACTACCTGTGCGAATATCGGGACAGAGAAGGAGTCAGTGATCTTGATCGCCTTCGATGCCTTCAGGGCGACATTCGTCACCGCAAAGCCTGAGGTGTCATAATAAGTAGTCGCATAAGGTACGACACCTAACGTTCCCGTCCAGTCACAGGAAGCGAGTTTGAAAGGAGCATTCAACTCGAAATAGGAAGAGTACGCCCGCTTGCCTTTCTTATTCACCCCATCGTTCCCTGCGAAATTGGTATACCATGCGGCGGAAAGCAGTCCGAAGTCGTAGGCAACAGATGTCTCAAAGACATGACTGGTGTCATGTGCCTTATAATACAAGTACCGCTCCTCCGGCGAGTTAAACCAATAGTCTGTCACTCCAATGGTGAATCCACCTATGGTATAGGAGGCTGTCAAGTCAAACTCTTTCGTATCGTCAGACTTAACACCTACCGATCCCCATGCAGAGAGACTCAATCCTTTGTAACCAATCCCCAGTGTGGGCTGGATGCTGACATTACCCGTATCCAAACCACGCCAGATATACTGACTAACGAAATCGGCTCCTATCGTAGCCTCTACTCCATCCTGCGCATAGGTGGTGGCACCTGCCACCAATCCTAATGCAAATAAAACAATCTTTCTCATATTAATACCTATCATATCTATACCATTATGAATTATAACAACTCTCTCCATGCTCATAGATGTCTAGTCCCTCTTCCTCGACACGAGCCTCCACACGCAGACCGCTGATGCGCTTGAGACCATAGAACAATATAAAACCGCAAGCGGCTGCCCAAAGGTCAATCATCAGAATACCAAAGCACTCGGCGCCCAAAAAGCCCCAGCCATGTCCGTAGAAAGCACCGTTAGAGACGGAGAGTAAACCTGTCATCAGCGTACCAAGAATACCACAGACACCATGGACGCTGGATGCGCCGACAGGGTCGTCAATATGTAGTTTATGGTCGATGAACTCTATGGCGTAGACAAGGACTATTCCACAGAGCAGACCGATGATTACGGCACCGATAGGAGATACAAGATCACAACCTGCCGTAATACCCACCAAACCGGCAAGCACGCCATTCAATGTCAATGACAAAGAGGGCTTTCCATACTTACACCATGTCAGGAACATCGTAGCCACACCACCTGCCACAGCAGCAAGATTGGTTGTCAGGAATACGTGTGAGATGGCAATACGGTTGACCTCCCCACTTGCCGCAAGTTGTGAGCCCGGGTTGAAGCCGAACCATCCCAACCAAAGAATGAATACCCCCAGCGACGCAAGGGCAAGGTTATGACCTGGAATAGCATGACTTCTCCTCTCCGCATCATATTTACCAATACGAGGACCCAGTGCCATAGCACCAACCAGCGCAAGTACGCCTCCGACACTATGTACGATTGCCGAACCAGCGAAATCGTGGAACACATCACCAAAGGTGGTCATCATAAAACTGTCAGCCGCATCATTACAGAGCCATCCACCGCCCCATGTCCAGTGTCCCTCAATAGGATAGATAAACAAAGAGATGACGGCACTATAAATGAGATACATCGAGAACTTTGTACGCTCTGCCATCGCACCACTGACGATAGTGGCAGAAGTAGCGCAGAACACCGTCTCGAAAATCAAGAAGCCCTCAACGGGCAGGTTACCTTTATAGAAAGAGAGGTCGCCCCAGTTGGGTGCTCCGATAAATCCAGCACCGTCACTTCCAAACATAAAGCCGAAACCTATGAAGAAGAACAATAACGAGCCGAACATGAAATCGACAAAGTTCTTCATCAAAATATTCGCCGTGTTCTTGCTACGTGTAAAACCTGCCTCACACAGGGCAAACCCCGGCTGCATCCAGAATACCAACATGGCGGCTAATAGCATCCAAACGGTATCAAGTGATAATCCAATCTCATTCATCATCGTTGTGTTTATTTTGTGTTTGTGTTGTTATCCTATTTCTTGTCTCTTAATACTGTGTCACCACTCTCACCTGTGCGGATGGAGTAAGTATCAATCACATCACTGACAAAGATACGCCCGTCGCCTATCTCCCCTGTATGCGCTACCCGCAAGATCACCTGAACCGTAGGCTCCAATAGAACATCTCGACAGACAATCGTCAATGCCACACGCTCTATCACATCCGTGCTATACTGGACACCACGGTAAATACGCTCCTGACGAGTATGACCAACACCATGAACATCGTGGTACTCAAACCAGTCGATATCCGAACTCAACAGGGCACGCTTCACATCCCCGAACTTGGTCTTACGGATAATTGCCTCAATCTTTTTCATACCTTAAATACTTTAATTAATAAATATAAACAACATGTTGCAAGTTACACTTTGTATTGTTTCTGCTGCAAAATTAAAACATTTTGACAGAAACTTATCTTCTTTTTACTCATTTTGTTTTTAAACTTTTCAAAATAATATCAATTTGAAAGAAACAAGCGCTTAATGGTTTCATTTTGAAAGCAAAAAGAAAAGAAAAGTAACAAAACGAAAGTTTGGAAAACTTTCTTGTTTGAAAGTTAAACAATTTCCGCCATCCAATTGACAATTTGATATAAATTTGCACCCAGAAACAAAATAAAGTAAAGCATAAAGAAGGATCATATGACAAAACGTAAACTTCAAAGCCAAGAAATGGGACTATATCAAAGCCAATATGAGCACGATGCTTGTGGAGTGGGTATGATCGTGAATATCCATGGTAACAAGAGTCATGAGTTGGTAGACCAAGCACTCCATGTACTGGAAAACATGCGGCACCGTGGTGCTGAAGTAGGCAAAGACGGTGATGGAGCAGGTATTATGGTTCAAATTCCGCATGAGTTTATCCTACTACAGGGCATCCCTGTACCAGAGAAGGGGAAATACGGAACTGGACTGGTATTCCTTCCAAAAGAGGAAAAGGCACAGAGCGAGATTCTCAGTGTAATGATTGAGGAAATAGAACGGGAGGGACTACAATTGATGCACCTTCGCAACGTCCCCACTAATCCCGACTGTCTGGGTGACTCTGCATTGAGCACGGAGCCTGCCATCAAGCAGGTTTTCATTACAGGTGTGAGCGACGATAAGGTAAGTGTCTTCGCGCGAACCTTATATATTATCCGCAAGAAGATAGAGCGTCGCATCTTACACAAAGACTTTTATATCTGTTCGTTAAGCAACACTAACATTATATATAAAGGCATGTTGTCGTCGATGCAGGTAAGACAGTATTTCCCTGATCTGACGAATCCTTATTTTACAAGCGGACTGGCGCTGGTGCACTCACGATTCAGCACAAACACATTCCCTACGTGGTCATTAGCCCAGCCTTTCCGCTTGTTAGCCCATAATGGAGAGATCAACACCATCCGTGGTAACCGTGGCTGGATGAAGGCAAGGGAGAGTGTCTTAAGTAGTGAGGCATTGGGAGATATCAAGCAGATATCACCCATCATCCAAGAAGGGATGTCAGACTCCGCCAGCCTGGACAACGTTCTGGAGTTCTTTGTCATGTCAGGACTCTCACTACCCCATGCCATGAGCGTACTGGTACCAGAGAGTTTCAATGACAAGAACCCGATATCCGAAGACCTGAAGGCTTTCTACGAGTATCATTCCATTTTGATGGAGCCCTGGGACGGTCCTGCTGCCTTACTTTTCAGCGATGGACGTTTTGCAGGTGGTATGCTGGACCGTAATGGCCTGCGACCTGCCAGATACACCATCACCAAGAGCGACACCATCATTGTGGCGAGTGAGGTGGGTGTCATGGACTTCGACCCGACAGAGATTGCGGAAAAAGGACGTTTACAGCCTGGGAAAATTCTGCTGATTGACACTCAAGAGGGCAAAATATACTATGACGGGGAGATTAAACAGCAATTGGCTGCGGAGCACCCCTACAGACAATGGTTGAGCACCAACCGTATTCAATTAGAGAAACTGAAGTCTGGACGGCATGTGGAGAATGCCGTCGAGAATCTGTTACAGAAAGAAGTCATGTTTGGCTATGGTGCCGAGGATATCGATGCCACAATCGTGCCAATGGCTGTCAATGGTCAGGAGCCGACAGCCTCCATGGGGAATGACACACCACTCGCTGTGTTGTCAGACAAGCCACAGACTTTCTTCAACTATTTCCGCCAGCAGTTTGCCCAAGTAACAAACCCTGCCATTGACTCTATCCGTGAGGAACTGGTGATGTCACTCACGGAATATATCGGGCGTGTGGGTACTGGCATTCTGAATCCAGACGAAACCAATTGTAAGATGGTACGTCTGCCCCATCCGATTCTGAACAACACCCAATTGGATATCCTCTGTAATATCCGATACAAAGGATTCAACACAATCAAGTTGCCCATCCTGTTTGATGGGAAAAAGGGGACCGATGGACTACGTGAGGCCTTGGACGCACTCTGCCATCAGGCAGAGAAATCCGTAGACGAGGGATATAATTATATCATCCTTTCCGACCGTGAGGTAGATGAGACGCATGTCGCTATCCCCAGTCTACTTGCCGTCAGTGCTGTCCACCATTATCTGACGAGTGTAGGCAAGCGAGTACAGACAGCACTCATTGTTGAGAGTGGAGAGATTCGTGAGACGATGCATGCCGCACTATTATTAGGCTATGGAGCCAGTGCCCTATGCCCCTATATGACTTTCGCCATTCTTGCCGATCTGGTGAAACAACATAAGATACAGGAAGACTACAATACCGCTGAGACAAATTACATCAAGGCTGTGAAAAAGGGACTCTTCAAAATTATGGCGAAGATGGGAATCTCTACTATCCGCAGTTATCGTGGTGCCAAGATCTTCGAAAGCATAGGATTGAGTGAGAACCTGCTTAAAACCTATTTTGGAACAGAGATAAGCACTATTGGAGGTATTGGACTGGAACGGATAGCCAAAGATGCCATAGCATTACATGAAACAGCCTATAAGAACGGAACAACATTCTTAGCCAATCAAGGTCAATTTCACTGGCGTAAAGATGGAATCAGACACGCTTGGAACCCTGAGACCATAGCGACATTGCAACTTGCCACAAGAACTGGCAATTACGAGAAATTCAAGGAGTTCTCAAAACTCGTCGATGAGAAGGAATCACCTATATTCATCCGCGACTTCTTAGTATTCAAGAAGAGTCCTATCAACATTGACGAGGTTGAGCCTGTGGAGAAGATCGTCAAGCACTTTGTGGCAGGTGCCATGTCGTTTGGTGCACTCTCCAAAGAGGCGCATGAGGCAATTTGCCTCGCCATGAACAAACTGGGAGCACGTTCCAACACCGGTGAGGGAGGAGAAGACTCTGAGCGTTTCCATGAAACTTTTGACGGTATCAGCCTAAATAGTAAGACCAAACAAGTGGCAAGTGGACGCTTTGGTGTGACGACAGAATATCTGGTAAACGCAGAAGAGATACAAATCAAGGTGGCACAAGGCGCCAAGCCTGGCGAAGGTGGACAACTGCCTGGCTTTAAGGTCAATGAAGTCATTGCCAAGACCCGTCACTCCATTCCAGGCATCAGTCTCATTAGTCCCCCACCTCACCATGACATCTATAGCATTGAGGACCTTGCCCAGTTGATCTTCGACCTGAAGAATGTCAATCCCAAGGCAGCCATCTCGGTGAAACTCGTCGCAGAGAGCGGTGTGGGAACCATTGCCGCTGGTGTGGCAAAAGCAAAGGCTGACCTGATTATCATCTCTGGTGCTGAAGGAGGCACTGGTGCAAGTCCTGCCTCCAGCATGCGTTTTGCAGGTATATCTCCTGAGATCGGACTGAGCGAGACTCAGCAGACACTCGTCAAAAACGGGCTCCGCTCACAGGTAAGGCTACAGGTAGACGGACAGATCAAGACTGGTCGTGACATCGTGTTAATGGCACTACTGGGCGCAGAGGAGTTCGGTTTCGGAACAGCGGCACTCATTGTACTGGGCTGTGTCATGATGCGCAAATGCAACCTGAACACTTGTCCGATGGGCGTGGCGACTCAGAATCCTGAGTTACGCAAGCATTTCATAGGACGTTATGAGTACCTGGTCAATTATTTCACATTCCTTGCACAAGAGGTACGAGAATACCTTGCCGAGATGGGATATAAGAGCCTGAACGATATCATAGGACATACGGAACTGATTGAGACCAAATCTTCTGTCCTTGACTTCAGTAGACTCTTGAACAAAGAGGAGGGGACGCTACACTTCACTGGCGACATTCATCAGCCAAGTGTTCCCCTTGGTATGCAGGGCACCATCCTTGACGAGCAGATGATCAGTGCCTCCACCAAAGCGATAGAAAGTGGCGAGGAAGTGAATCTCGACTACGCCATCAAGAATACCGACCGTGCCGTTGGTGCCATGCTCTCAGGAACAATCGCCTTGAAACACGGTGAGGCAGGACTGCCTGACAACACTATCAATGTGAAGTTCAAAGGCTCTGCCGGTCAGTCGTTTGGTGCTTTCCTAACGAAAGGCATCTCTTTCAAACTGGAGGGTGAGACCAATGACTATTTTGCCAAAGGACTCTGTGGTGGACATATTGCCATTCTACCACCAACCCGAAGCAATTTTTCCGCAGAGGACAATATCATCGCAGGAAACACTGGATTATATGGAGCCACGAGTGGCGAATTATACATCAATGGAAAGGTGGGTGAGCGTTTCGGAGTACGTAACTCTGGTGCTATTGCCGTCATCGAGGGCGCAGGCGACCATTGTTGTGAATACATGACAGGTGGACGTGTCGTCGTACTCGGTGAGACAGGGCGCAACTTTGCCGCTGGTATGTCGGGAGGTGTTGCCTACGTGTGGGACAAGCATCATACCTTCGACTACTTCTGTAACATGGATATGGTAGAGATTAATCTTGTGGAAGACAGTGTTAGCCGTAAGGAACTACATGAACTTATCCGCCAGCATTACCTATATACAGGCTCTAAACTCGCACGCACTATGCTTGATGACTGGCAACGATATGTGGAGGACTTCATCCAAGTAGTACCGATCGAGTATAAGCGTGTACTCCAGGAAGAGCAGATGAACAAACTCCGCCAGAAGATTGCTGACATGCAGCGTGACTATTAAAAGTAAAGACGTAAAAAGTAAAAAGGTAGAAAATGGGAAATCCAAAAGCATTTTTAGAGATACACCGCCAAGAGGCTGGTTATCGTCCTATTCACGATAGAATCCACGACTTTGGGGAGGTAGAGCAGACCCTGAACACCCGTGAGCGCAAACTACAGGCAAGTCGCTGTATGGACTGTGGCGTACCTTTCTGCCATTGGGCATGTCCCTTAGGTAACAAGCCCCCAGAGTGGAATGACGCCTTGTATAAAGGTGACTGGGAACTTGCCTATCAGTTGCTTACCGCTACCAACCCTTTCCCTGAGTTTACAGGACGTATCTGCCCAGCCCTCTGTGAGAAGGCTTGTGTGCTGAATCTTATCGAGCATGAACCTACCACCAACCGTGAGGACGAGTGTGCCATTACAGAGGCTGCTTTTCGGGAGGGATATATCTCCGCACAGCAACCCAAGCGCAATGGAAAATGCGTTGCTGTTATTGGAGCAGGTCCTGCAGGACTTGCCGCCGCCAATGCTTTGAACCAAAAAGGTTATCAAGTGACGGTCTTTGAGAAAAGTGAGGCTGCTGGCGGACTATTACGATATGGTATTCCTAACTTCAAACTCAATAAGGCAATTATCGACCGACGAATACGACTACTGGAAGAGGAAGGTATTGAGTTCCGCTATGGTGAGGCTGTCGACTATGCTGCTGTGTCACAGCAGCAAACAGAACAGTATGATGCCATTATCATCGCCACAGGCACTCCTACAGCACGAGATCTCAACATCCCAGGACGTGACTTAAAGGGAGTCCACCTCGCACTCGAACTACTTGCCCAACAGAACCGCGTCCTTGCCGGTATGGAGTTCGCCAAGGACGAGCGTATCACCGCAAAAGGGAAAGATGTGCTTGTCATCGGTGGCGGCGACACGGGCAGCGATTGTATTGGGACAGCACACCGCCAAGGGTGTAAGAGTGTCACACAGATTGAGATCATGCCTAAACCCGTAGAAGGACCTGTTGACCCGAAGAACCCATGGCCTAACTTCCCTCGGACACTAAAAACAACAAGTAGTCATGAGGAAGGGTGTGTCCGCCGCTGGAACATCAACACACTGGAGTTCCTTGGAAAGGATGGTAAGTTGACGGGAGTGAAAGTTCAAGAGATTGACTGGCAACCTGACCCGAATGGTGGTCGCCCGCTAATGGCGGAAAAGGGAGAACCCGAGATTATCAAGGCAGAACTGGTATTGCTTGCCATGGGATTCCTCAGACCTGAGCATCCGCAATACCCTGAGAACGTATTCGTATGCGGTGATGCCGCCAATGGTGCCTCACTGGTCGTACGTGCCATGGCAAGTGGTATTCAAACCGCAGAGAAAGTTGACCAATATTTAAAATAGATGAGCAAGATAAGATTTACCAAGATGCATGGAGCAGGCAACGACTATATCTATGTCGACACCATGCGATATCCTATTTCCGATCCGTCTGCCTTAGCAATCCAATGGAGTGACCGCCATCAGGGGATTGGCTCCGACGGTCTGGTACTTATTGGAGTGTCCACTGTACCTGAGGCAGATTTCTCCATGAGAATTTTCAATGCCGATGGATCAGAGGCGATGATGTGTGGGAATGCCTCCCGCTGTATTGGCAAATATCTCTACGAGCGAGGGTTGACCAGCAAAACAAGTATACGTCTGCTAACGCTCTCGGGTATCAAGACACTCCTCCTGCATGTCAGCAACGGGATAGTAGATAGTGTCACTGTCGATATGCTGGAGCCGACATTGGAGGACGACAGGCTTTATCAACCTACTGCTGGGTTGGACGAAGGCACCTTCGTGTCAATGGGTAACCCACATTATGTCATCTTCACTGATGATGTTGACATCGTCGAGAAGAAAGGCAGGATACTGGAGCACCATCTCGCATTCCCTGAGCGTTGTAACATAGAGTTTGCCCAAATTCTCTCTGACGGAAGCATCCGGACTCGCGTCTGGGAACGAGGCAGTGGTATCACCTGCGCATGCGGAACAGGTGCCTGTGCCACTGCCGTCGCAGCGGTATTGACTGGACGGGCTGGTCGACAATCAGACATCGTGATGGACGGTGGCACACTCCATATCGAGTGGAATGAGCAAGACCAACACGTCTACATGACAGGTCCCGCAGCATTTGTCTTCGATGGAGAAATAGATACAAACATTCATTCATAACACAAATACAAAACAATTATGGAAACATTAAGATTTCAAGTTGTCGGTGAGGCCTTCAAGAAAAAGCCACTCGACGTAGAAGTACCCGCAGAGAGACCTGCCAGTTATTTTGGCAGAAAAGTCTTCAACCGTGAGAAGATGTATAAATACCTGCCAAAGGATGTATATGAGAAGATGATTGACGTAATGGACAATGGCACTCGACTCGACCGTCAGATTGCCGATGCCGTCGCCGCTGGCATGAAGCAATGGGCAACCGAGAACGGTGTCACCCATTATACTCATTGGTTCCAGCCTCTGACAGAGGGAACTGCGGAGAAGCACGACTCGTTCATTGAGCACGACGGCAAGGGTGGCATGGTAGAGGAGTTTACTGGCAAACTACTCGTCCAGCAGGAGCCTGACGCCTCTTCCTTCCCCAGTGGTGGTATTCGTTCCACTTTTGAGGCACGTGGCTATTCCGCCTGGGATCCAACCTCACCAGTATTCATCATCGATGATACCCTGTGCATCCCTACCGTTTTCATCAGTTATAGCGGTGAGGCACTCGACTATAAGGCTCCCCTACTCCGTGCACTCCATGCCGTGAATGTCGCTGCCACTGACGTATGCCATTATTTCGACCCAGAAGTGAAGAAGGTGACTTCTAACCTTGGATGGGAGCAGGAGTATTTCCTCGTGGACGAGGGACTCTATGCCGCCCGTCCTGACTTGCTACTGACTGGTCGTACCCTGATGGGACATGACTCGGCAAAGAACCAGCAGATGGATGACCACTACTTTGGAAGTATTCCCGAGCGTGTGGCTGCCTTCATGAAAGAACTGGAGATTGTCGCTCTCGAACTGGGTATTCCCTGCAAGACCCGCCATAACGAGGTGGCTCCCAACCAGTTTGAGTTGGCACCTATTTTTGAGGAGACGAATCTTGCTGTCGACCACAACATGCTGTTGATGTCGGTGATGAAACGTGTGGCTCGTAAACATGGATTCCGTGTATTGCTCCACGAGAAGCCCTTTGCTGGTATCAATGGCAGTGGTAAGCACAACAACTGGAGCCTGTCGACGGACAATGGCGTACTACTCCATGCCCCTGGCAAGACCCCAGAGCAGAACCTGCGCTTTGCCACTTTTATCGTAGAGACGTTGATGGGTGTCTATCGACACAATGGATTGTTGAAGGCAAGTATCATGTCGGCGACCAATGCCCACCGCTTAGGTGCCAACGAGGCACCCCCTGCCATCATCTCCTCTTTCCTTGGCAAACAGGTCAGTGAACTGCTTGACCATATCGAGAAGGCTGATGTGGAGGACATCCTCGCCATGGCAGGTAAACAGGGGCTGAAGATGGACATCCCTGAGATTCCTGAACTGTTCATAGACAATACAGACCGCAACCGAACCTCTCCCTTTGCCTTCACAGGTAACCGTTTCGAGTTCCGTGCCGTGGGTAGCGAGGCTAACTGCGCTTCTGCTATGATCGCCCTTAACAGTGCTGTCGCTGAGGCACTCGTGGATTTCAAGAAACGGGTGGACGCTCGTATTCCAGAACTGGAGAAGAAACTGGCAGGCACAGAGCACAGTGCTACTTTCCATGCTATCATTGATGTACTCCGTGAGGATATCAAGACCTGTAAACCCATCCGCTTTGACGGCAACGGCTATAGTGACGAGTGGGTTCTGGAGGCTGAGAAGCGTGGGCTCGATGTTGAGAAGTCATGTCCGAAGATCTTCGAGCGTTATCTTGATCCAGAGTCTATCAGCATGTTCGAGGGATTGGGCGTGATGACCAAGAAGGAACTGGAGGCACGTAATGAGGTAAAATGGGAGACCTACACCAAGAAGATACAGATTGAGGCTCGTGTATTGGGCGATCTCTCCATGAACCATATCATCCCTGTTGCCACTCGCTACCAGAGCCAGTTGCTGAAGAACGTGGAGAACATGGCAGAGGTGTTCCCTGCCGATAAGGCAGAGAGACTATCGGTACGCAACCTTAAACTGATTGAGGAGGTAGCGGAACGCACTGCTTCTATTGAGCGTCAGGTAGAGGAACTGGTCAATGCCCGTAAACTTGCCAACAAAATCGAGAACGAGCACGAGAAGGCTATTGCCTACCATGACAAGGTGGAGCCGAAACTCGACGACATCCGCTACCAGATCGATAAACTCGAACTGATCGTTGACGATGCCCTGTGGCCACTGCCCAAGTATCGTGAACTGTTGTTCATCCGATAATAACAGAATGATTCAGACAACTACTTCTTTTTTGGTTGTTTGAAGTTTGCGAAAGGTGAGTACAGAACTATGCTTGCATGAGTTCTGTCGAACCGAAGTCAAACTCGAACGTGAGTTCAAGTTGGCGAAAGGCACCGACGCTGTGACAGCGTCGGTCCTTATTTTATACGTTACTTAACAACCAACCAAGGTAGATAAGGTAGCCGATGACCAACACAGCACCCTCCCAACGCTCTACCGTATACTTGGTACGGGAGAAAAGCCATACCAAAACAACAGACCCAAGCATCATGGAGAGATCAATAAGGGTGATGCCTTGTATCTGCAAAGGACTGATCGTTGCCGTGAGCCCCAATATCAACAGGATATTAAAGACATTGGAGCCGATGACATTGCCAATGGCTATTGCTGACTGTCCCTTACGTGCCGCCACAACGCTCGTGGCAAGTTCTGGCAAAGAGGTACCGCCTGCGACAACAGTCAGTCCGACAACACCCTCACTGACACCTAACGCATAGGCTACCTCAGACGCAGAATCGACAAAGACATTACTGCCGACGACCAAAAGGGCAAGTCCCAGAATGACATACAGGACACTTAGCCACGGATTCATGGACTTGACTTCCCCTTGCTCAGCCTCACCATTTTTTGCCTGCGATAAGGTATAATACATGAAGGCGGTGAAGCCTGCGAGCAGGACGACACCATCAAAACGACCCAGGAACGAGTCGAAGGCGATAAGTATCAGCAACACGGAGGCTGCCACAGAGAAGGGGATATCCTTACGCACTGTACTCTTGCTAATCGTCATGGGGGCTACCATCGCAGCACAGCCCACGATGAGCATAGCATTCATCGTATTCGAGCCCACCACATTACCAATCGCCATATCAGGCGTACCCTTCAATGCCGACACTATACTGACGAACAGTTCTGGGGCAGAAGTCCCTGCGGCAACAATCGTCAGACCAATGATAATCTCTGGTATGCTCATGCGACGAGCCAAGGCAGAGGCTCCCTCTGTCAGGCGGTCGGCACCAAACAGAACCATCGCCACACCTATTATAATTAAAAGGACATCAAATATCATCGTCGTCAAAATCAAATTCGTCAAAAGCCTCTAAGGAAGGACCGATAAACTCATCCAAGGCACGACGCTCCTTCTTCGTAGGACGTCCCGTACCACGAGCACGATCGACAAAGCCGCTGATACGGTTCATCTCCAGCAACTCATACTGGTCAGCGGGAGTGACATTCTCATAGACCTCAGGAATGAGTTTCGCCCCTACTCGCTGCTCTATTGTTTTCAGGATTTTAAAGGAATAGGTAACAGGAGGTTTACGGACACTA
Organism: Prevotella sp.; assembly: GCA_017470055.1. Lineage (GTDB taxonomy): Bacteria > Bacteroidota > Bacteroidia > Bacteroidales > Bacteroidaceae > Prevotella. The sequence goes on from JAFUFD010000054.1 coordinate 123,813, forward strand.
ACAACCTCGCCCACCTTCACCATTCTGGAAGGTTTCACGTTCATGCCGTTCATCGTCACACGACCGTTCTTGATGGCATCAACGGCAATACTACGTGTCTTGAAGATACGTGCCGCCCACAGCCATTTGTCAACTCTTGCTTCCTCCATTCTTCCCTAACTTATTATATTGGTTCATGGTGATATCAATACCCGCCAGCACGAAACTCTTGATGATATCTACCCCTAAGTCGATAGCGGGTTGCAGCACCTTCAGTTCGTCCTCGCTATAGCGACCTAAGACATAATCGATTTGCATACCCTGGGGATAGTCATTACCAATACCCATCCGCAAACGGGCATAGTTCTGACCGATGAGTTGCTGGATATGCCCCAGCCCATTATGCCCTCCGTTAGAGCCATTCGCCTTCAGGCGGAACTGTCCCAAGGGAATCGCCACATCGTCACTGATGACCAGCAGACGGTTCTGGTCGATATTCTCTTTGTTAAACCAATAGCGTACGGCATTGCCACTTAGGTTCATATACGTAGAGGGTTTGAGGAGAAACACCTTACGACCTTTCAGACTCGTCTCGCATATAAAGCCATAGCGCTTATCCTCAAAAACAATATTGGACGCCTTCGCAAAAGCGTCCAATACCATAAATCCTGTATTGTGGCGGGTCATATCGTACTCATCACCGATGTTCCCCAAGCCAACAATCAAATACTTGTCCATTCTATGCTATATTACTGAGCAGCCTCTTCTGCTGCAGCAGCCGAGCGAGAGGCACGTGTAGCCTTCACTGAGCATACGATAACCTCCTTTGAGGTAGCAATCTCCAGACCCTCGAACTGCAGAGAGCCAACCTTAATGCTCTTGCCAAGTTCCAGAGGAGTAACATCGATATCGAGTTTCTCTGGAATGTTCTTATAAGGAGCGGTCACATTGATCTTACGAATCTGCAACTGGAGTTTACCACCATCACGTACACCCTGAGCATGACCAGTCAGGTTGACAGGAATACCAATTGTGATAGGCTTTGTCTCGTTGATCTCGAAGAAATCCACGTGCAGCACAGCGTCTGATGTCGGGTGGAACTGAATCTCCTTGATGACAGCCTTATGAGCCTCGCCATCGATGGTCAGGTTGACAACATATACATGAGGAGTATAGATAGCCTTACGCAGTTCTGTCATAGGAACTCCGAAAGAGAATGCCTCAGGCAGTCCTTTAGCGTCTTTCTTCTCACCATAAAGATTACAGGGAATCAATCCTTCCTTACGAAGCAACTTAGAGGCTTTTTTGCCTGTCTCGGTGCGCTTCTGACCGCTTACATTAATTTCTCTCATAATAAATGTGTTACTCTAAATTAAGTTATACTTTTTTGCTTAATTCACCATCACACGATGCGAAAAGCGGGTGCAAAGGTACGAAGAAGTAAGAGAAAAACAAAATAAATTCCGATTTATTTTCATTTTTCCAAAGGAAATGTGTACCTTTGCACGTGATAAGAGTATCAAACATGCTATTCTATAGAATATGATTAATCGAGAGATCATTAGAATTAAGGTAGTTCAGTTAACCTATGCGTACTATCAAAACGGTAACAAGAACATTGAGGCAGCAGAGAAAGAACTTCTCTTCAGTCTCTCCAAGGCATATGACCTTTACAATTATCTGTTAGCACTTATTGTGGGAATTACCAGAGAGTCACGCCGTCATCTGGAGGTGGCACAGTCAAGGGCGAAACGAGAGGGGACGGAGATGCCCTCACAGAAATTTGCCTACAATCGCTTTGCCCTACAACTGGAAGAGAACAAGATGTTGAACGAGTTCATGGAGACCAAGAAATTGAATTGGGACGATGAACCAGAATTCCTCAAGAAGATGTATCTTCAGATTATCGATAGTCAGATATACCAAGACTATATGGCATCTGAGGAGGACGACTACGACAACGACCGTGAGTTATGGCGTAAACTCTATCGGACGCTGGTTCAGGACAACACCGACCTTGATGCCCTTTTGGAGGAGCAAAGTCTCTATTGGAATGACGACAAGGAGGTGGTGGACACTTTCGTCTTGAAAACTATCAAGCGTTTTGAGGAGAAGAATCAGTCGAAACAGGAGTTATTGCCAGAATACAACAGTGACGAGGACAAGGACTATGCCCGTAAACTGTTCCGTGCCACCATTATGAATGCCGACGAGTACCAACACTTCATGAGTGAGGCTTCGCGCAACTGGGACTTCTCCCGTCTTGCCTATATGGATATCGTCATCATGCAGATAGCCATTGCGGAGATGATGACATTCCCCAGTATTCCTATATCAGTGACCATCAATGAGTTTGTAGAGATGGCAAAACTTTACTCCACCCCACGCAGTGGCAGTTATATCAACGGTATGCTGGACGCCATTGCCCGTCATCTGATAGAGACAGGCAGATTGCTCAAACACATGGATGAGAAAGGGGAGAACTAAATCTCGAAATATCGTAACATCGGAATCGAAACAACAAAAAATAAATTATGACACAAATGATTCTCGCTGCACAAGCCGCCCAAGGCGGTGGCAGCATGACCAATTTTATTATTATGATGGTGGCAATCTTTGCCATCATGTATTTCTTCATGATCAAGCCTCAGCAGAAGCGTCAGAAGGAGATTCAGAATTTCCAGAACACACTGACAGAAGGTACTGCTGTGGTTACTGGCGGTGGTATTTACGGCACCGTGAAGAAGATCGACCTTGCCAACAACATCATCGAGGTGAAGATTGCCGACGGTGTAGTAATCCGTGTTGACAAAGGCTCTGTCTTCAAGGATATGGCAAGCACACCTGTGCAGAAATAACAGGTTAGAAGAAGAGAGAAGAAGGTGGAGGCACGGCGTATCTCGCAATACATCAAGCGTTTCTTGTTCAACCGGACGAGCAAGGAATTCTTGGTGTTTCTTTTCTTCCTCATCCTATCGGGCATCTTCTGGTTTATACTGACACTGAACGAGACCTATGAACGGGAAATCAAGGTGACAGTCCAGATTATTGGTATTCCCAAAAATGTAGTACTCACTTCCAATAGTATTGACACACTCCGTGTGACAGCCCGAGACAAGGGATGGATTCTGATGAGGTATCTCTATGAGAGGAAACGCAATGTCAATATCATCTTCAAGAACTATGACAAGGGGAATGGTTTCGGCAATGTTCCTGCCTCTGACATCAAGCGAATGGTCTCCCAGCAGTTAGAGATGTCAACCACCATCAATGCCATTAAGCCTGACAAGGTGGAGTTTTTCTACAATAATGGAGAGCGCAAGCGTGTTCCTGTCAGGTGGACTGGTCGTGTCATCCCAGAGCAACTCTACTTCATCTCCCATGTGCAGTATTGGCCTGACAGCGTGGATGTCTACACCTCCCGAGAGAAATTAGACAGTATCCGTGCCGTCTACACAGAGCCTTTGAACTACGTTGGTTTCCGTGACACTTTGATTGTAGGCTGTAAGATAGCCCATCTAAAAGATGTCAAGGTAGTTCCAGAACAGATTCGTGTCGGTTTCTACACCGACCTGCTGACAGAAGAAAGTCTCGACGGCATTCCCATCAAGGCTATTAACACCCCACCAGGAAAAGTGCTTCGTACCTTCCCTCCAAAAGTCAAAGTACATTTTGTGACAGGAGTCAGCCAGTTCCGTTCGTTACGTCCGGAAGACTTCACCGTGATAGTCGATTATAAGGAGATTATGCAGAATCCCTCTGAGAAATGCAATATCTATCTGAAACTAATACCTCATGGTATCAGTCGTGCCACATTGGACATCAAACAAGTTGACTATCTGATAGAAGAGGAGGGGGAATGAAGATAGGGATTACGGGGGGAATCGGCTCTGGCAAGAGTTATGTCTGTAAACGGCTGGCTCGCTATGGCATCAAGGTATACGACTGCGATGCCGCGGCAAAACGTCTTATCCGCACCTCCCCAGTGATACGCCAGCAACTCACAGCATTGATAGGAGACGACACCTATGTGGACGGACAACTCAACAAAGCCGCTGTGGCGAGGTTTCTCCTCCTGAGTGAAGAAAATACCAAAGCAATTGACACCATTGTACATCCTGCCGTATTCCGTGACTTCAAGGAGAGTGGTATGCAATGGATGGAGAGCGCCATCATGTATGAATCTGGCATCTATTGTCTGGTTGACAAGGTCATTGTGGTGACTGCCCCTCAGGAGGTACGTATCCAGCGAGTGATGCAGCGAGACCATATCTCCCGTGAGAAAGTACTCCAATGGATGCAACGCCAATGGTCGCAAGAAGAGGTGAGACAGCATGCCGACTATGAGATCATCAATGACGGCATAGCAGACATTGACACACAACTGAATATTCTCATTAAAAAACTCATAATATGAAACAAACCATTTTAGCCATCTCGGGCAAACCGGGACTTTACAAACTCGTGTCACGTGCCAAGAACAGTTTGATTATCGAGGCACTTGATGAAAGCCATAGACGTATGCCTGCTTTCGGCACTGACCGCATCACTTCCCTTGCAGACATCGCTATGTTTACAGAGACAGAGGATGTGCCACTGATGAAGGTGCTCGCCTCCCTGCGTGATCTGGAGAAGGGAAAGGCTTCCAGCCTCAACTACAAGAAAGCATCACCCAAAGAGTTGCACGACTATTTCACCAAGGTGCTGCCTGAATGGGACCAGGAGCGTGTCCACAACAGCGACATCAAGAAACTCCTCCAGTGGTACGATATCCTCGTGAATGCAGGAATCACAGACTTCGAAGAAGAACTGGCACCCACCGAGGGTGACAATATCGACGACAGGAAAGAAGAATAACCACCAGAAAAGGCGCTCCTAAATGAAGCGCCTTTTCTTATCTTGCCATTACATATTTGTGTAGGGTCTTGCGGACTGCGCCATTGCCTGCGTACAGTTCCTTGACCATCCCTTCTATCTGCTCACCCAGCCCAGCCTCATAGAGGTCGAGACCGAACACGTCCTTCCTGCTGTAAAGACTCTTCAGACATGAGTAATCCTGCTCAGCCTTGCCAATCTCCAGCGGAGCCACGCTTGCCTGCAACTCCTCCAGCATCGGGTCCGGTGACGGCTCGAACGGTGTGCCGTCATCCTTGATGCCCTTCAGATAGCGGGCATAGCCAGCCAGTGTCAGCGGGATGAGCACGAGGTTCTGCATGTCCAGTCCACGGGCGATGTACTTCTTGATAGTCTCACCGAAGCGGATA
>JAFUFD010000055.1 GCA_017470055.1 Prevotella sp.
CACACCGCTGATGTGCGTCGAGTTGACATTGCCATACAGGTCGGCCTCAATGGCGGTATTGATGGCGATAACGCCTAATCGACGAATGATTTCCGGCGAGTTCGAGATCTCGCTCTGGCGCAGCGTCAGGTGCTGCTTCATGTAGTCCATATTGTCGTACACCTGCATCAGACATTCGTTCGAAACGGTCAGCGAGCAGGCAGAGGCATCCTTCACACGTCCGTTGAGCATCATCTCAATCACCGAGTTCTGAATTACCTCGGTGTAGATGTTGAAGTCGGGCACGTGCTTGTCCTCACCCAGAGCGCCGAGGATGGCATTGGCCGTTGAGCCCACACCACTCTGCAGGGGCAGGAACTCACGTGGGATACGACCCTTGTGCATCTCCTCCACCAGGAACTCAGCGGTGAGATAGCCAATCTTATCCGTCACAGGATCACTGTCCTTGAAGGCACGAGCCTCATCAGGGATGTTGCACTCTACGACACCCACCACCTTGTCCTTGGGGATAGAGACATAGGGCTGACCGATACGGTCGCTGACATTCACGATGGGGATGGGCTTGCGATAAGGAGGATCCAACGGCTCATACACGTCGTGGATATACTTCGCATTGGGATTATGGAACGAGTTAAGTTCCAGGATGACGTGCTTGGCAAGACGAGCAGCCGTGGGAGAGATACCACCTGCGGCAGTCAGATAGACATGATAGTCGTTGCCTACCTCCTCGATGTCGCAGACCTCCAGAATCGCCCAGTCGACCTGTCCGTAGAAACCATAGCGCAACTCCTGTGCCATATGGCTCAGATGCAGGTCGTTATAGGGAATCTCACCCATGTTCACATGCTTGCGGAAATCAGGGTTGGTCGTATAAGGAGCACGATACTTAATAGCACCAGCAGCGGCAAGGTCGCCATCAGTAGACTGTCCTGTAGAGGCACCTGTGAAGATACCCACCTTGAACTCACGTCCAGCCTCATGCTCCGCTACTGCAATCTTTGCCAGTTCCTTGGTTGTCGCCTTTGCCACACCAGCAGGTGTGAAGCCACTCATAGCGAGATTATCGCCATTCTTAATCAGTGCTGCAGCCTCGGCAGCCGTCATACGTGTATAAGCCATACCTTATTAATATTTTATGATTTTGGTTGCAAAGGTACAAAATAATTCATAATTCATAGTTCATAATGCATATTTTTTCGTAAATTTGCAGCCAAAATAAATTTATGTGTATGGAATCAAAACTGGTTATCTACAATACGCTGACACGCCAGAAAGAGCGTTTCGAGCCAATCAGCGCCCCTCATGTGGGCATGTATGTCTGCGGTCCTACCGTCTATGGTGATCCACATCTGGGGCATGCCCGTCCCGCCATCACTTTCGACTTGGTGTTCCGCTACCTGAAGCACTTAGGCTATAAGGTGCGCTATGTCCGTAACATCACGGATGTGGGCCACTTGGAGCATGACGCTGACGAGGGAGAGGACAAGATAGCCAAGAAGGCACGACTGGAGCAGTTGGAGCCAATGGAGATCGCCCAGTACTATACCAACTGCTATCATCAGGCCATGGACGCACTGAACGTGCTGCCCCCCTCTATCGAGCCCCATGCCACAGGACATATTATCGAGCAGCAGCAACTGGTACAGCAGATCCTGGACAATGGTTTCGCCTATGAGTCGAACGGCTCCATCTATTTCGATATCGAGGCTTATAATAAGAAATATAAATATGGAATCCTAAGCGGTCGCTCCTTGGAGAACATCAAGGACGAGAGCCGTGAACTCGCTGGTGTGGGCGAGAAACACAACCAGGCTGACTTCGCCCTTTGGAAGAAAGCACAACCAGAGCATATCATGCGCTGGCCCTCTCCTTGGTCTGACGGTTTCCCAGGCTGGCACTGCGAGTGTACGGCAATGGGACGTAAATACCTAGGAGAGATGTTCGACATCCATGGTGGTGGTATGGACCTCGTCTTCCCCCATCATGAGTGCGAGATCGCACAGGCTACCGCATCAATGGGACATCCAGCAGTCAAGTACTGGATGCACAACAACATGCTGACCATCAACGGACAGAAGATGGGTAAGTCGTATAATAACTTCATCACCCTGGAGCAGTTCTTTACGGGTAACCATCCGTTGCTGGAGAAGGCATATACGGCGATGACCATCCGCTTCTTCGTGCTCTCCGCCCACTATCGCGGAACGGTCGACTTCTCCAACGAGGCGCTGCAGGCCGCTGAGAAGGGATTGCAGAAACTGTTACAGGGCATCAGCGACTTAGATAGGGTACAGGCTAGCGACAAATGTGACGCAGAGACTGAGAAAATCGTGAAAGCATTGCGCCAGAAATGCTATGATGCGATGAATGACGACTTTGCGACCCCACAGGTCATCAGCCATCTTTTCGAGGCATGCACCGTGGTCAACAAACTCGTCGACCATAAGGCTACCATCTGTGCTGACTGCCTGAAAGAACTCACAGAGACCATGCGCCTCTTCGCTTTCGACATACTCGGACTCAGAGAGGAGAAAGGTGACAGCAGTGATGCCCGTGAGGAGGCTTTCGGTAAGGTGGTGGATATGGTGCTCGACCTGCGTGCCAAGGCAAAGGCGGATAAGGACTGGGCAACCTCTGACAAAATCCGTGATGAACTTGCCGCTGCCGGCTTTGAGGTCAAGGACACCAAAGACGGAGTGACGTGGCGACTGAATAAATAATAGAAAAGCCGAGGTCTCATAGCCTCGGCTTTTCTATTCTCCATAAGCCTCTCGTGTCATATAGACGGCTACTGTCTTATCTCTCAGGTACTCTGCCGACATATACATCAGACCATGATAGGGATTGGCGGTACCCCATGAGTTCTTCATCGTAAAGAACAGCCGATTGTGAGGGTCACGAGCCAGTCCGATAATCGCCATGCAGTGGTTGTCTGTCGGAGAGGTACAGTAATGACTGTCGGCAATACCCTCCTCGAAAGAGAAACCATACTCGTCCGTATCTCCTTCCCAGCATACGGCATGGCGGTTGCGGATGGCTCGCTCCACATGGGCAAGCAGCGAGTCCTTGGGGATATTCAGGAAACGGTTATGCTCCCAGTTGTCTGGCAGGTCAAGTACCACCTCTTTATAATAGGGGTATTTCTCGTTACTCGTCACAGCGATATACTCGTCTGGAGCACAGACACTATGGGCAAACTCCAACGGCGTATAGCGTGCCCCAAGCATAAAAACCCACTTTGGACGGGGCAGTTTATGATAGGAGGTATCGGGATAAGCGTCATAACTGACGATACCATGCTTCCCAATCACGTTCAGCAATGTAGAGCCCATCCCACGCAAGTGCTTCCTCCTCACTACCCTTTCAATATAGACAGGAGACAGATGCACGGAGTCACCTCGCGCGATATGCTCCGTCTCAATAGTGGCAAGCATGGCATAAGCCCAACAAAACTCCGTATGTCCTTGGTCCTTAACTGGGGTCATGGGCAAACGCACCTCATCCGTAAATTCCACTTTTGGACGCTTTTGACAGGCGACGAGGGTAATGATTAGAAGTAAATAAAATAGTTTCTTCATCATTTAACGTGCAAAGTTAGGAAATTATTCACAAATTATTCGTAATTTTGCCAACGAAATGAAAGATAATATTAATAATTTCGAAATCATGGCACCTGTGGGGAGTCGCGACTCCCTCGCCGCAGCATTGAAAGCGGGGGCAGGATCAGTGTATTTTGGTGTGGAGCAACTGAACATGCGATCGCACTCAGCCAACCACTTCACCATCGAGGACCTAAGGGAAATTGCCGCAACCTGTGAGGAGCATGGCGTGAAGAGTTACCTCACGGTGAATACGATTATCTATGGAGAAGACATCGAACTGATGCATCAGATTATCGATGCTGCCGTCGAGGCACATATCTCCGCTGTCATCGCCTGCGACATCGCCGTGATGACGTATTGCCGACAGAGAGGGATGGAGGTACACCTCTCTACCCAATTGAACATCTCGAATATCGAGGCTTTGAAATTCTACGCCCAGTTTGCCGACGTGGTAGTCCTTGCCCGTGAGTTGAACCTTGACCAGGTCGCCGAGATCTATCAGCAGATAGAGGAGCAGCATATCTGTGGACCCTCCGGTGAGCAGATTCGTATCGAGATGTTCTGTCATGGTGCTCTCTGTATGGCTGTGAGCGGCAAGTGCTACATGAGTCTCGATAACACAGGACGCTCGGCAAACCGTGGAGAGTGCATGCAGATTTGTCGTCGCTCCTACATCGTGACGGATCGAGAGACAGGAACAGAATTAGAGATAGACAATAAGTATATCATGAGTCCGAAAGACCTGAAGACTATCCGTTTCATCGATCGTATGATGAAGAGTGGTGTGAGAGTCTTCAAGATTGAGGGACGAGCCCGAGGTCCAGAATATGTGCTGACCGTGGTGCAATGTTACAAAGAAGCAATACAGGCGGTACTAGACCATACATTTACAGAAGAGAAGAAAGACACATGGGACGAGCGCCTTGTCACTGTCTTCAACCGTGGCTTCTGGGATGGCTATTACCAAGGGCAACGCCTAGGAGAGTGGAACAAGCATTATGGATCGTGCGCCACAGAACGCAAGCAATATGTGGGAAAAGGAGTGAAATACTTCTCTAAACTTGGTGTTGCAGAATTCACCTGTGAGGCTTGTGAGTTCTCTGTAGGTGACAAGATGCTTATTACGGGCCCCACAACAGGTGCGCTTTACGTCACTGTTGATGAGATTCATGATGATGTGCAAGCCGTGCAGACCGCACAGAAAGGCACACGGGTCAGTATCAAAGTACCAGAGAAAGTGCGCCCAAGCGATAAGTTATTCAAGATAATAAAAATAGAAAACGATGGCGACAATTAATGAGATACAAGACGAGATCATCGAGGAGTTTGCTGGTTTTGACGACTGGATGGACAAATATCAGTTACTGATAGACTTAGGTAACGAGCAAGAACCTTTAGACGAGAAATACAAGATTGAGAGCAACCTGATAGACGGTTGCCAGAGCAGGGTATGGCTGCAAGCCGACTATCATGACGGCATCATCGACTTCACGGCAGAGAGTGATGCCTTAATCGTGAAAGGTATCGTGGCACTGCTGATCCGTGTGCTTAGTGGGCATACTCCACAGGAGATTCTGGATGCGGACCTTTACTTCATAGAGCAGATTGGTCTGAAGGAGCATCTGTCACCTACGCGCAGCAATGGATTGCTTGCCATGGTGAAGCAAATGCGGATGTATGCCCTCGCCTTCAAGACAAAAGAGGGTCTTTAAGGACACTCGTAACTATCGAGTTTCTTCAGGTAATAGTCTCTGAAGTCACTCCACCGGTAATAAGGGGCAATGCTGGACGCTATGGGCAACGTTGCCTCTTTCTCGTTGCGTAATATTTTGAAGAGGACATCCTTATCGGAAGGATCTGTGCGATAGAAAATAAATTGTAGGTTTGCAGCCATGGGAAAGGCACGATAAGAAATCCAACCTTTTGGTTCTATTTCCTCCAAATCCATCGTCTGGAAACCATAGCCGTCGAGATCCATCAGACAAATCAGTGGTAGGACCATCGTGTCATGTCCATAACGCAAAGTGGCTCCAGGTTTTTCCAGCATAATGCAACTATCTGCCTCCTCGATGATACGCCTCAACAGGTTACGTTGCGTGTAAGGCTCTTTTCCACCATTCAACAACGAGGGACCGTAGTTAATATACCACCAGGCATTCTCCTTTTGCCAGATACGATAAAGTTCCTCGGCAGTAAAGAGGTCTATCAGATGGAGGCTATCGGCAAGGTGGGTATTCTGTTGGATAGAGGCAACCTTAAAGAGATAGTAATTCAAGGTTCCGTCATCCACATATTGGCGTACGTATGCGCTATCGTTGAACAGGCTTCCCATCAGTCGCTCATTATGTTCTCGCTTTTGCGTAAAAGCCATATATGCCTGTTGGGCGGCATAGGTCATCATACTATCACGCAACTGCTTGTCCTGATAGTTCATAAACCACATATCATGTCGAGAGGCATCCATCCGAATCTGCAGTTCTGGATTGATTGCCACCATCTGTTGGATTGCCGCTCCCATAGAAAGAACACATCGTATCTTAGTCGTACTACGGACATCCACATTCGCTGTCCCCTCAAACACCTCAGGGAAATGCTCCATCATACGGCGAATGATATGCTGGTGTTGCTGGTGTCCCAACGCAGTCAGTTCTCCATAACGTCCCTGTACATCCTCTCTGGCAATGCGTAGTTGGCACAACGCATCCTTTCCCAATGGTGTTAATTTCCCCATAGAGTCAGCCTTGCTGAGGATGTCCACAGGGATATTATAGGCCTTCTTTTGGCTCAGATAGCGGGAGCCATGTCGCCCGTAATGACTGATATAGAAAGGGCGTTTACCCTCAGGCGCCTTGGTATATTGATAGGTTTCACTATCTGGGTAGATACAATAATTATTAGCGGCAAGGTGTGGATTCCTCGCAATCTCCTCAAAGACATCCTGTGCATAGGACGCATTGATCAAGCAGGAGAGGATTATGATAACTATTGAACGCGACATAAGTTACTTTTTTCGTAATTCTCTATCTTATCCAGATAATATTGGCGAACATCGCGCCATTTATAGTAAGGTGCTATTTCGCTCTTGATAGGTAGGGTCGTCTCCTCCTCATTCAACAAGACCTTGACGAGCACATCCCTATCGGAAGGACTTTCTCGATAAAAGATAAACTGCAAGTTGGAAGCCATGGGGAATACCAGACACGCCCACCAGCCGTGCTCCTCCAGTTCCTCCAAATCGTAGGTCTGATAACCAAAATGATTAAGTTCCAACAGACAGGTCAATGGCAACAGTATCGTCTCATGTCCAAAACGTAACTGTACACCAGGTTTCCTCAATTGCAGACAACTGTCAGCCTCTTCTATGATACGCCTCAACAGATAACGCTGGGTGAAAGGTTGTTTTCCACCATTTAGCAAAGAGGGACCATACATAAAATACCACCATGCATTTTCTTTCTGCCAGAACTGGTGGATATCCTCATAGGAAAACAGATCAAGGAAGTCAATGAAGTTACCCATTCTGGTGTTTTGCTGAATCAACGCAGATTTCAGGAGATAGTAATTCAACCACACCTCATCCACCTGCTCTTTCACATAAGTGGAGTCATTGAATAGTAATGCCATCAGTCGAGGATTGTGCTCCCGATTTTGGCAATAAATTTCATATGCCTGTTTCGTGGCAGGAGTCATCATACTGTCTCTCAAGTTCTTGTCCTGATGGTTCAAATACCACATGTCATGCGTCGAGGCATCCATGCGAACTTGCAACTTGGGATTCCTTGATACCATGCCCTGAATGGCAGACCCCATAGAGAGTATGCAGCGGTTGACTGTCGTACTTTTGGCATCGATATGTGCCTTTCCCTCAAAGACATCAGGGAAGCGTATCATCATTCGACGGGCAATGCCCCGGTGCTGTTGCTTGCCTAACTCCCCACCGTCCCTCGCAGTCCTGCAGGATCAGTTCCAACTGGCTTTTCACATTCTTTCCCATAGGAGTTAGTTTTCCTAGAGAGTCTGCTTTCTGCAGCATTTTATAGGGGATATCATAGCCCTTGCGGTTGCTCAGATAACGAGAGCCATGTCGCCCGTAATGGCTAATATAGAAAGGGCGCTTACCTATCGGTGGAGGCGTCTGCTTGATAAGCAGTGTGTCAGGATAGATGCAATAGTTACTTGCAGAGAAGCGGCGGTCCTTACTGATTCTCTCAAAAGCCAGTCGAGACTGCGCATAACCTCCCATTGCCATACCAGCAAGCATGACTACTATAAGCAACAGGGCGTATCTCACTTCAATCTTGGTAGGCATCGAGTTTCTTTAGATAATAGTCACGTACATCACTCCATTTATAATAGGGCTCCTCCTTTGTCTTCACGGGCAGTGTCACCTCATTCTCATTCAGCAACACTTTCACCAGGACATCCTTGTCTTGCGGATCGCTTCTATAGAAAATGAACTGGATATTGGCTGCCATGGGGAATATTCTAAAATTCACCCAGCCTTTACGCTCTAACGACTCTATGTTATCGGTCTGAAGACCATAGCCATTGAGTTCCAAGAGACAGGTCAGGGGCAGTACCATCGTCTCATGCCCATAACGAAGGGTAGCACCTGGATGTTCCAGTTGCAGACAACTATCGGCCTCCTCTATGATACGCCGTAGCAAGTTACGCTGGCTAAAGGGCTGGGTAGCACCGTTGGGGGTATAGAAACCATAATTAATATACCATGCGATATTACTCACCTTCCAATAGTCATATACCTCCTCGTCAGAGAATAGGTCATAGAGAGTCAACTTCTTGCGCGACTCCGTATTCTGGACATTTGAGGCCAAGTCAAAGAGCCCTCTTGCCAATTGTCGGGCATCTACCTGTTCACGGACATAGTCCATATCATTGAACAGTTTCTCCATTAAGGATTGGCTATGGTCGTATTTCTTAGCATATGACTCTAGCCTCGCCTTGATAACGGTATCCATTTTCTGGTCGTTCAGTTTCTTGTCATGGAGATTCATGTAATACATGTCATGATAAGAGGCGTCATGACGGACATGCAGACTGGGATTCAGCATCATCAGTTGCATCAAGGCATTCTCCATAGAGAGAATGCAACGGATTACCACCGTGCTCTTGGCATCAAGGTAGACATTACCCGCAAAGACCTCTGGGAAACGCTCATACATCCGTTTGGCGATCTCCCTATGCTGCTTGGCTCCTAACGGAGTGAGTTCACCCCAACGGGAGTCTGCCTCATCACTTAATATACCCACTCGTCGCAACACATCCTGACCCAGCGGAGTGAGTTTCCCTAGCGAGTCTGCTTTAGCAAGTGTGTGATAAGGAACGGTATATGCCTTTTTCTCTATCAAAAAGCGAGAGCCATGACGACCATAATGGCTGATATAAAAGGGAGTCTTCCCATCAGGGGCAGGAGTCAATTGTGACTGCTTAGGACCCGGATAGGCAAGATGGTTGGATGCCGAGTTATGAATATCTTTCAGTATTTCCTCTTGCGCGGTCTGTGCGTAGAGCCCCGCAGAGACACATAAAAAAGTAATCGTTATAATTAGTTGTCTCATGAGTAATTTATGCCTTACAATCTGCAAAGATAAGCAATTTATTTGACTTTCGTGCGAAAAGAGATGAAAATTCCATTTTCTATTTGGTTTTCTTCTCACTTATAGAGTCAACCAGCAAGTGCAATTTGCCTGCAAAGTTAGGCATAATGTTTGAAAAAGACCTCATTTGGTGTGAGGAAATTTAGTTTTTCCCTCGGTCTTCTGTTGATTTTTGCCTGTATGGACGCAATTCTCTTGTCA
>JAFUFD010000056.1 GCA_017470055.1 Prevotella sp.
AAGCAATGCCAAGAATTGATTGTTGATAAGAGACAGAATACAGTGTCTGCCATTCTTCAGCACTAGGAGTTCTACTAAGACATGTCCTACGTCCTAAAGATACTTGTATCAAATCAAATAGAAGTTTTTCACACATCATTTCCTATTTTAAACAGGATGATAGAATTGGTTATTTCCTAACACAGTATCCTTTCCATTTCCTGATTATAATTGCGATAATAAAAAGTGTTCAAAAAACGTGTCCTACAGGTTACAGAAAAATCTTCAAATCTATCTCTGATAAGTTGTATAGCATGAAGTATCTCGTCGTAAGACCTATTATCTTCTATTGCTATCACTTCATTGCCATCTTCAACAAACTCTGATAGATTCTTCTTCATGACAATCGCCGGTGTTCCAAACATAAAAGCATTTGCGAGCACACCACTCTGAGTTGTACGCTCGTACGCATTCCAGACAGCCAGTGAAGACGCATAATATTGATTAATCTGAGCATTGCTTAAAGGTTTACCCTCAACAAGAACAAGTCTTCCACTTCTTATCATTTCTTGCATATAATCATCCATCGGAACTGAACTTTTTGTGGCAATTAAGAACTTTATATCTTTTAGATCATCTAAACGTATCGCACGTCTAACGAACTGAAGAAATGCATTGAAAGAATGATCGGAAGCGACAGTTCCTATATAAGAAAAATACAATCGTTGATCCACCATATAAGTACCATCATTCTCGTCATCATACAACAAAGGTAAATAATGCCAATGTACATTTGTATAAAGAGGGTTCGCCTCATAATACTTAACAGCCCTCTGGGAAGGGAGCAAGACCTGATCGGACCACTTCACAGTCAAGCAATTGATATAGTTTATAATACGAAGTTTAAGCATTTTCATTCGAGAAAAACCTGCTTTCCGATATGACGAATATTTATCAAGAGGCTCATGGAAAACATAAATGATCTTACAACCTTTCATCCTCTTGAATCTTAAAATTTCCTTAAGATTATGGAAACTTGGGAACAAAAACATGGCAACAGCACATTGCTTTGGTTGATGTTTCCGAAAAAATATCCGTCTTGTTTCAACTGGCAGAAATCTATCAAACAATTTGTCAACATAAAGATATGGTAAATATCCTAATTCTGCAAACTGCTGGTAACTCGCGATCATGTGAGAGACATGACCAGGATTGAAATTCAGAGAAACAATATAAACTCGTTTTTGCATTAAAAAAACTCAGATTAGATTATGATCCAGCCACACACACACAGTATAACAGATAACATAAACATTACAAAAATTTTTTTACTTAACAACGAGATCCTACAAACAAGCAAACTATTAATAACCAAAAATACAGCAACAGCAAATTCACTTACTATAGAGGCAATCGCAGCACCATTATGAGCATAACTTGGAATAAGCAGTTGATTGAGGCAAAAATTAACAAAAGCCCCAATCATAGCAGCATACAGAATAACCTTTTCTTTACCATAAATAATCAGGCAAACATGTCCAAATACATATGCCATCGTAAGAATAATTAACAACGGGGACATGAGCCTCAGGGTTAATATACCTGGCGAAAATGCTTCACCAAATAATAACGTCATAATCAGAGGCGCTCCAAGGTTTAGTATAATCATTGAAGGGAAAGCGATGCAAAGAGCAGTCTCATAAAAACGCTTAAGCATTTTTTTGTATACAGAAATATTTCCTGTCTTATATATATAATTAAGACTCGGATTAAAAACAGATATAGCAGCAAATATTGCATAGAAGAATGCCCTTGCCGCCTTTGACGCATTAGAATAATAGCCTAGATATTCCGGTGGGCACATAATTCCCAACATTGTAGAATCTAATAGAGTATACATTTCCGTAGCAAATGCTGCTGCAAATAGTATAAATACAGGCTTTAAATGTTGACTGATTTCAAGATGGCCAAAAATAAAATGAACATACTTACGATGTGATACGAAATTCAATAAATTAGATAGAATCGTGCAACTTGAGTAAATCAAACAATACTCGAAAACATCCTCAGGCGAATGAACTAACGTGAATATGAATAGTAATGCCAATGACCTTACCAGGATTGATCTACAAGCCAAATACTTGAAATCTTCAACTGACTCAAACAACCAATCATAATTAAACATATTTGCGATAACCATCAGACCTAAGGCATAAGCCATCTTCAGTTCAGTTATATCATTGAAAATAAGAGAAACTGTGCTATAATAAAAAAGTGAGGCAACAACTGATGAAATAAAAATGAGTACGGCTAATTCTGTAAAACGTTTATTCAGAGTAATTTGTTCATCCCTAACAGGAGCCAACACCTTCACTGCATAATTGGGAATTCCAAGGGAGGCTGCCAAAACAAAATATGTAACAATGTTAATAACAAACATAATCTCACCTACTCCTTCAGCAAAAAAAATCCTAGAAATATACGCCGCAGTTACAACTTGAAATAAGACATTATAACCACGATTAACTAGGCTGAAAACAGATTTTTTAGCAAAACTCACAGTCATTGGGATGATGTTTGTCAATCTGAGAACTCTGGAGAAAATAAATATTCGTTAAAAACCATGTTGTTTCCAAAAACTTCTTCGTATCCGGGCCAATCTTGTCCACCTATCATCCAAAGACAAAATAGGGAAAAAGTCAATAATGCATACAAATTAGTATTTACTGTAAAGATACATTCTTTCTCAGAAGAGTCCTTTTCCCATATCAGACAAAACATTATTGTTACGAGTAAAACAAGTCCAACATTAAGGTCTCTATGTATTCTCAGGGTATCTTGACTTAATATGATTAAAGGTGATAAAAGAAGTAAAAAAGAATAAGCACTCAAAATTATATCTGCAAATTCACTTTGACGAACTTGTTCAACATTAGTTTTGTCTATGTTATACACAACAAAATCCCTTGATAGACTAGCAAGTATAAACGACAAGAATGGAAATACCAAATATACTATATTAAACAATTTTGACTTGACGTAAACGGCTTTAGCATCACCCCAAACCATCCCAACTAAAGTTGCAAAATCATTTTGAAGAAAACTACCTAAAACCGCAAAGACGCATAAACTGGCAGAAATTAAAATTAAAAGTTTTTTATGTTCTATCACAAAAGACACGATAGACTTATAAAATAAAAGAACCATAAACACTATAAAAGAATAGTGTATGGTTGAAGCAATTGTTATCAGCAAGATAAATACAAACTTTCTGCCATTCGTTAGAGAAAAAATACCTAACAAAAGAAGAGATGTTGCAAAAGTATTCCTGATCTGAATCGTATCAATAATGATACAGTAAGACAGATATACAAATAACAGCAAATGGAAATTATAAATAAGTTTACTAATGGCATGCCATGCTATAATAACAGATGTTGATAAGAGAATAACATGAAAACAGGAAAAACTAATTCCTATCGTAGAAAAGAAAGAAGACAAAAGTTCATAACCAGGTTCAATAATAATCGGATAATTACCACTTTCATACCAATATGCATAATCTTCATAGTCGGCATTCATTGTATTACCAGCCATAACGATTATAATGAAAATAAAAGAAAAGACAGCGAGTCCTTTAATTCTCATTTGACTGGCAAATGCAGTGAAATTAAGGAAAATAAGAACTAAATATATAAAAAAGAAAAAGAAAAGCATACCTGTTTCTTTTTTATGATCAATTCATTCGTCTGGATATCAATATTTTTTTAGGTATAGCAAACAAAAAACCACTTAATCGGCTACCTAATAATCCGACACACAATAAATATATATAACAAATAGGATGAATAATTATCCCAGAAGTTTTTAATCGATTCCAATAATCCATATATATTTTAAGACCATGCTCCCTTGCTCTACTAAACCCACCAAAAGATCTTAGTGAATACTCTTTGCAGAACTTGCTAAAAACATTCTCTTCATAATCTTTATCAAAGGACTGAATAACCTTAAATAATCCTTTATTGAATTCAAGATTTGAAAAAACAGATTCGCGATCAGCAAGTAAACGATTCCCTTGTCCAGAAGACTGTACTAAACCATACGCATTCTCACCATCTGAAACACTATCTATTAAGAGGGTGTTCTGATAATACCCACCAAAATTATAGAGAACGGTCATAAACATAAATACTTGAAAATAATTAGTATTTACGAATCTATCTACATCTATATTTACCACCAAAGACCTTTTAAACATAAGCCCAGAAAACAATATAGCATCATATATACGTCTTTGAACAGAGTCCAAGCCAGGGGGAATAACATGCGACGTTACATACTTACGCCTCATCCTTTTTGCCTCTCTATATCCATACCAGAAAGCACCATAAGCCATAGCAGGCTTATTATTCTCCAAACAAGATAGAAATTCATCCATCTTACCAGGAAAAAAGCAGTCATCATCACTCAGAAACAGGATATATTCGCCAGATGCCAGCGTCATCAATTTTTTCAAGTTCCTGTCATAACCGAGGTTTTGTTCGTTAGAATTAAAAACTACGTGAAACGGAGATGTCTTTGCATATTGTTCCACCACTAAAGCAATGTTTTCTTTCTGAGGAGAACAATCCTCACTTACTACAACTTCTATCTGATCCTTTAGGCATGAATCAATTGAATAAAGACAACGTCTAAGTTCGTTAATCCTATTATAAGAAGTAATGCAAACAGAAAGAAGGTATTGATTTGAGGTCATAATTAATTAAGATGGTTCATAACAATACATGGAGATGGGAGTCTGAAGTCTGATTTCATTTTCTGGAGTTCTTCAATTGATGCCTTAGGTGTACTACCTGAACAACATACATAACAAGTTAAATCTGCCAAACCATCAATAAGGACATCACTATATTTTCCAATAGACGAACTATCCAGAACAATAATATCATATTTCTCGCGTAAACAATCCATCAAGAACAACAATGGCTTAGGGGCCATTAAATCGGCAGGATGAGATGGACCATCAACTTTTGCTGTGAGAATATCAAGACTAGGCACTTCTGTTTTCTCTACTGCATCTAATACAGTTTCTTTCGCCAAAATACGATTTTGCAAAAGTGAAGTTAATCGACCGTTAGCATTTATACTAAGTTCACTCGCAACAGAAGGATGACGAAAGTTTAAGTCACATAGGAGTGTCTTCTCGCCTATCATAGCGAATGATTTAGCCACATTTACTGCAAAGAATGTTTTACCATCACCCTCATTAGCCGAAGTTACCAAAACAATTTTCATATTTCCTTTCAGCATATGTAAAAGATTTGTGCGTATCGTTCTAAACGTCTCGCTATCATTTCGCGGATTTGTTGGAATATTGCCAATAAGTGGTAATCTTGTTAGCAAAGCCAAATCAACTTCCGTTTCAATATTTTTCTTTAATGATCTTCGTAGAAAAAGAATCACATATGGTATCATAATTCCAAAAACAATGGCAAATGCAAGTGCAACGATTTTCATTGGCTTTGTCTTTTTTAAGAACAATGTTTCATCAATCTGCCTACCTTTGTCTATTGTTGTTGATAATTCCAACGCATTTTCTTCCCTTTTTTGCAATAACGTCATATATACGCCTTGTTTAATATTTCGCGAACGACTAATCTCTGTTAAAACACGCTCTTGTTCAGGAGCAGAACTAACCTTACCCATATACTTGTTATACTCCTTTTCGGCTACTCTTTTTCGTAGAAGCAGAGACTCTCTATCACGTTGAATTGCTGTAAGAATGACAGGATGAAGTTCGTCTATCAACTGAGTTGTCTGTTTAACCTGAACAGACTGTTCTGAAACGCTTTTTAATAACATTTTCCGATCATTGACCAACTGGTTATGTCGACCAATCATAGAAACAGCATCACCAGAATATACCCCTACATTAACAGGGATTAATTCAAAACGATTAGATGGATCGCGAATATATTCATTCAGATAATCAAGTAACTGTTGCTGAATGCCAAAATTCACTAACTGACTTTCATAAGCGCTCTTCTTAGTCATCACCTCTTCTGCATCTATCTTGGCTTCAGTCACTTGATAATGCTTCTTACTAAGTTCCCACCGAGTGTCTGCGGAATCAAGTTCTTCATCTAATCTTTCTAAACGTTTATTAACAAATTCATCATTTAATGCAACTTCTTTATGCTTGATATCATTAGTACGTTCATTATAGAATTTTATTAAGTAATTAATAAAATCAATGCCTCGCATCATGTTCTCATCTTCCAAATCAAGGTTTACTACATAAGTTGCTTTTTTTGAGGCTGAATTAAGTTGCATTTTCTTAATAAACCGTCTAGCCATTGTCATTGGAGGAATAATATCCACTCTCAAAGAATAATCTTTATCTGAATAACGCTTTTTATAGTTTGATTTAAGCGAAGTATTTTCGACCAATCGTAAATCACCGACATCTGTGTGAATTACAGCAGGGAGTGCCTCGAAAAATTGTTTTTGAATCTTTGTCTTTTTTCTATTGGCCCACATTTTTCCACTTATCTCGTACCCGTTTTCATCCTTAATTATCTTTAAGTTTATACGGTGCTTAATCAAAGGCAATTCTTCATCAAAGTAATTTAGTAGTTTATCACTTACCTCTACATTTATAGGTTGTGTCTTATATAACAATTGACTTTTGAGTATTTTCTGTAAACGATATTCCGTATGAAGTCCTAAAGAATATACAACATCTTTAGCGATAATATTGGAATGCAAAATCTCCTTTTCGCTTTCGACTCCAACGTTTCCAGTTATATTACTCCCTAATCCAAACGGCATCTGATTCTGAAGCATCAGTGCAGCATTCACATTTGAATTGGTTCGTTTATCTACTATCAACATCCTTCCTCTGACTTTATAGGCTGGATGACTAAAATAAATATAACTAAAAGCGAGCAAAACACATATTAAACAAGAAAAGAGGAACCAAATCTTATTTAATTTAAAAAGAGTCCACAAATAATGTATATCAAAAATCGTAAACTTCTTCAATTCTGCTTTTTCTGAAAAAGTCGATTGCGTTTTCTTTTCCATACATGTAATTATTTCAATATTGTTATCAACAATGTAGCAAGCGACACTAAAACACCTGCAGTGGATAGCCAAATAGAGGTTGACGCTCCGATAGTAGAACTTTTCGCCTTAGTCTTGTTTGGCTCCACATAGAGGATGTCATTCTGCTGGAGATAGTAATAGGGGGAGTTGACGATGTTGGCATCATTCAGGTTCAGTCTGTGGAAAGTCTTTCTGCCAAGGCTGTCCTCACGGATGAGGGTGATATTGTCT
>JAFUFD010000026.1 GCA_017470055.1 Prevotella sp.
ATGAGCGTCCCAAAGGGCTACTTGAGGTTCATGGCGAAATCCTGATAGAGCGTCAAATCAGACAACTTAGAGAAGCAGGTGTTTCCGATATTTATGTGGTGGTTGGATATCATGCCGAGATGTTTGCCTATCTGGAGTCGAAATATGGTGTCCACATTGTCTATAACGAGGATTATGCCAAATACAACAACACTTCATCAATGATCCGAGTAATAGACGTCCTCTCCAACTCATTCATCTGCTCTTCGGACAATTATTTCCCTAACAACGTCTTTGAGACAGAAACATCTTACAGTTATTATGCTGCAAAATATGCCGATGGGGAGACAAATGAGTACTGTTTGATCACTGATTCAGATGATAATATCCTAAAAGTTACCATAGGAGGTAAAAATGCATGGTATATGATCGGACACGTATTCTTTAACGTGGAATACTCAAGTACCTTCAGGGCACTTCTCAAGAAAGAATATGAGAAAGAAGAAACTCGGCACAGATACTGGGAAGACGTCTATATAGAAAACATTTCCACCCTACCTATGAAAATACGCCGGTATCAGGATGATGACATCCAAGAATTTGACAGTCTCGATGAATTACGGACATTTGACAGGTCATACATTAGCAATACTCGCAGCAATGTCGTAAAAGAGATAGCAAATACTTTAGATTGCAATGAAGAGCAATTACATGCCTTCAAGCCTATCAAAGACCATCATGAGCATCATTTCTCTTTTATGAAAGGGGATGCACTGTATGAATATATTGAAAAAAACATCAAGAAGATATGAAGACGGCCATTATCCTAACAGCACGAAAAGAAAGGGACTGCGGGGTTCCCTATCCTCTCATGCCATTCGGTGATGACATTTGTCTTATAGACCGGACTATTGGTATACTCCGTGATTTGGATTATAATCAGATAGTCATCGTGGTGGGATTTTGCGCAAATATGTTCACGAAATACGAGGCTGCTGATATTCAGATTGTTGAGAACAAGGATTACGAATTCACGGCCTCAATGGGGTCTTTGGCACTTTGCAAGAGACTTGTCAAGAATGATTTCCTTCTCCTTGAGGGAGATACATTCTATGAACGACAAGTTATAGAGCAATTGGATGCACTTCGTTCTGGCAACTGCATCTGTACGACAGAAGAAAGTGGAAGTGGAGATGAATGCTATGTTGAGACTAAGGCTGGCTATTTGACCAATCTTACAAAAGACCGTCACCGAGTATACAGATTCGAAGGTGAGATGATCGGTGCAAGTCGGATAGCCATTGGCACTTACAAAAAAATGATTGAGAGATGGGAAACTTCTGGCAATCCTATGCTCAACTATGAATACCTCTTGTTAGACGTAACTGATGTTTTGGATAGGCCTTGTATTCACTTCAAGAACCTGATATGGGGAGATGTGGACACCCAAGAAGATTTCAAGCGGTTAGAAAATGACATCTACAGACGGTTATGCCGCAAAGAAAATCCATTTGACGAAGATAACATTAGGAATCACGTACACGTCATTTTCCCTGATTACAAAGAAGAAGATATCCGTATTGAGCAAATAGGCGGCATGAGTAACATGAACTTCAAAGTCCACGTAAATCACCACCAATATGTACTTCGCGTTCCTGGGAATGGCTCCACCGGTATGGTGCAGAGGGAAAATGAAGAACAGAACTCTGCCCTCGGATGTGAGATTGGCATCAGTCCTTCTATTCGTTATTTTGATTCCACTAAAGGCATCAAGTTAACGGACTTTATTGAAGATGCAGAAACGCTTAATAACGCAACCATCCAGCGATTTGAAAACATCCAAAAGGTCGCAGAAATCTATCAAAAACTACACCACTCCCATTTCCGTCAGAACAATGAGTTTAACATATTTAATGAAATTATTAAATACGAGCAACTCCTGAAAGCCGCTGGTGGAAAAATGTTCAAGGAATGGGATTATTTCCGCAAAGATGTCTTTTCCCTCAAACAACGCCTCAACAAACTGGGAGTAGACCTGAAACCATGCCATAACGATGCCGTTGCAGAGAACTTCATCAAATCCTCTGACGGTAAATTGTATTTGATAGACTGGGAATATTCTGGAATGAACGATCCTATCGCTGACATTGCTGCATTGTTTTTAGAGAGTTCCTTTACAGAAGACAATCAAGAACTTTTCTACAAATGTTATTTTGGAAACGAAATTCCTGAGAATACCCAAGAAAAGATTATATGCTATCAGATCCTGTGGGATTGCCTATGGGCAATATGGACTCTGATCAAAGAGGCAAAGGGTGATGATTTTGGAACTTACGGCTATGACAGGTTTCAACGAGCCATTACAAACTATCAAGAATTAAATTTGACAACATATAACAATGAACGACAGTAGAGATATCAAAGGAAAGATTGACTGGTTGACAACCTTTATACCTTTTATCGGGGTTGCCATCCTATGTGCACTTTTTATGCTTATTCCAGAAGGCTCAAAAGATGTTCTGGAGGCCATTCGCAAATTTATTGGTGACGACTGTGGCATTTATTATGCTATTTTAGGTGTTGGAGTGTTTTGGTTGAGCATCTGGACAGCCTTCTCGAAATATGGGAAAATCAGATTAGGAGATTTGGAGAAGCCACAATACGGAAATCTCATATGGGGAGCCATGATCTTCACCTCTGCGCTGGCTGCAGATATCATGTTCTATTCGCTCAGTGAATGGGCCATGTATGCAAGTGACCCTCATGTTAAAGCCATGGGAGACATGCAAAAATGGGTTCCTACATTCCCGCTCTTTCATTGGGGACCGATTGCTT
This sequence comes from Prevotella sp., assembly GCA_017470055.1. GTDB lineage: Bacteria > Bacteroidota > Bacteroidia > Bacteroidales > Bacteroidaceae > Prevotella. The sequence continues at coordinate 2,815 of JAFUFD010000026.1, forward strand.
GGTGCTTTCACATGATTCTCGCCGTATGTTTTGGTTTTATGATACATATACGCAAACGAGAACGCCAACGCTTTTCCGAAGCATGTCGCCCAATTTTCAAAGATAAAATGGACGGATGGTTAGGACGTTTTATTGACATCATCGCCATTTTGGCCATGTTGGCAGGAATAGCCACCACCTTCTCATTGGCAACACCACTTCTGTCTGCTGCTATATGTCAGGTCTTTGGTATACCAGACAACATCTATCTCTCCATTTTTCTTCTGCTAATCATTGCCATTATATATACCATGGCCGTATGGTTTGGGATGAAAGGTATTTCCAAAATGGCGAAATGGTGCATCTACTTCTTCTTTGCCTTTCTTGCGTATATACTGTTCTTCGGGGGAGAGATGCGTTATATTCTTGAAACAGGTTTCGAAAGCATCGGAAATCTCATACAGAACTTTATTAGTCTTTCTACAACGCTCGACCCATTACGCAAGACATCCTTCCCACAGAATTGGACTCTTTTCTACTGGGCATACTGGATGGCCTGGACTATCGGCACACCTTTTTTCATCGGAATAATCAGTAAAGGGCGAACTATCAGGAATACAATCATCGGAGGATATGGCTGGGCTTTGGCTGGCACCTTCACATCGTTTATTATTTTAGGCAACTACGGTCTCGCCCAGCAAATGAAACACGGATTGGATGTTGTAGGTCTGATAGATGCTGGAGGCACCTATTATGAAGCAATCTTAAAGATTCTCGGTACACTGCCGTTTCCAAGCATCGCCATGTTACTCTTAGTTATCACCATGATTATGTTCTATGCCACATCGTTTGACACCTTGACCCTCATTGCCTCAATCTATTCGTACAAACGTTTAGGGAGTGATGAAGAACCTCACAAAGCCATTCGTACCATGTGGGCTGTCATATTCATCCTCTTTCCCATAGGTTTGATTTTTTCAGAGAACTCCATGTATGGATTACAATCCGTATCCATTATTGCAGCATTCCCCATTGGCATCATCATCTGTATGATGATATACTCCTTCTTTAAAGACGCAAAAAACTATCTAAATAACAAATAATATGAAGCTATCTATTGTTATCCCTGTATATAATGTAGAACAATATATTAAACGCTGTATTGATTCCATCATAAGTCAAGAAACGACGGGACTTGACATAGAATGTATTTTTGTTGATGATTGCACGCCAGACATGAGCATGGATATTGTTAAGAACCTCCTTGACAATTATCATGGAAGCATGCAATTCACTTTATTGAAACATGACCAAAACAAGGGTCTTTCTGAAGCAAGAAATACAGGTATAAAAAATGCAAGAGGTGATTCAATTCTATTTGTTGATTCTGACGATTATTTAACTCCAAATAGTATATCATATATGATGGCCGCTAAAGCACAATATCCTGACGCTGATATTGTGATGGGTAACGTTTATGAACACAGATACAAAAAAAATCAATATAATATTAAGGAAACACAATATATTACAGGAGGGACAAACGTTCGTCGATGGATGCTTACTAATGAATTCGCAATTAGTGCTTGGAACAAAATCTTTAATCGACAGTTCCTTCTTGATAATAATCTTTTCTTTGAACCAGGGATTTTGTATGAAGACATCCCTTGGACATACAAATTATATACAAAAATATCATCGATATTATTACTACCAAATGTAACATACGGATACTGGTTCAATGAACATTCCATATCAAGTTCATCTCAGCCCAGTGACAAGGCCGTTAGGAGTTTTGTTACAGGATGTCAGACGTTATTAGATATTCCATACGAAAGAGATTTATATGTTCAACGATCTTTATTCATATTCAGATGGCTTCTAAATGGGATAAATGCACGAAAAAACTGCTCTTCGCCAGAGATCTTACAGAAATTGTATTCCCAAAGGTCTCAATTTATGAGTAAAACCATATCTGACTTTCGTTTGATTTTGGCATCCTTTTTCCTACTGATGTACCAACCTTTTAATAAAGCATTTCATCTTCGCTTTTTTCGCCATCATTATAATAGATTATCAAAGGCTGTTGAATGCTGTGCGCAGTTCTTCAATTTCCTACACAAATAATAAAGAGTAATATGATATTTATCAAAACCCGAAAAGAACTGCACGAATTTCTCAATGCTGATAGAGAAATGTACATACGAAAATCCCTCAAGGAGAGGCTAACAGACATTTTGCTCAGTAGGGAAAACTACCACATTTATCAGTTTGTTAAAGCCATGAGATATACTCAGTTTTATACCACAAGAAAGCAAAAGAGCCTATTTCACCAACTGATGTATCTCTATTATTCAAGGAAATACAACAAAAAATGTGTAAAATACGGCTTTATGATTGGGGCTATGGCCTTCGACAAAGGTCTGTGTATATATCATATCGGCAATATTGTAGTAAACATACAATGCACAATCGGTAAGAATTGCAAACTGCACGGCTCTAATTGTATTGGCAATAGCCATAGACAAGATGATTGTCCAAATATTGGCAATAATGTTAGGTTAGGTGTTGGTGCAAAAGTTATTGGAGATATTTATATTGCAGATAATGTAACCATTGCCGCTGGAGCAGTAGTCACTAAATCATGCTATGAAAAAGGTGTTACCTTAGCAGGAATACCTGCAAGAATTATCAAAAAGCCATCTAACTGATGCGGTCTAAATTAAAAACGTATCATAGAGATGATGAGTAATACGCTCTTCTACAGGTGGCAGAGTATTGTAGTCACCATAAAGAGCCGTCAGTACTCTATCGGCATCTACGGGTGCCTTAAAAAACTCATTTTCAAACATCAACTCCGTGGCATTACCGAACCATTTACGATTTAAAACGACCATCCCTGTACTAATATAATCAATTGCAGATTGTGACAGATCACTATTCATAACGAACAAGTTGTCATATTCCGCTAATATTTCATGATAGGGTTTATCTATACAATTTTTCCAATAAAAAAATAAATAATGAATCCACCTCTTCATAAAAGAAGCATTTTTGTCAACAATAGATGGATGAAATTGCTCTAAATGCTTAAAATATGGCGAAACCTTTTCCTGCACATCTTTTTGTGCAAGATCTAGTGAAATATCGATATAATCTAAAGGAAATATATCCAATGACAGTCCTATACTATATCCTGTAGCAACCATTGCTGGTAAACATTTTGTCTTTTTATGAACTATCTTTGCCCAAGCAAGAATATACTTATGGTTAATTGAATTATGTATTATTGTCCAATCATCATTTTCAAACTCCTTAATCTTAGATAGCAATATATTATAGTCCTTTCTAGGCATCCAGATATCAATATCATCGTCCCATGGAATAAAGCCTTCGTGCCGAACTGCACCCAACAGAGTACCCCATGCAAGATAATATCTCAGATTATTCCTTTCCAAAAAGTCACGAAAATAGAGCAATCCCTCAAATGATAAACTTTTTATCTCATCTAATCCTATCTTTCTCATAACCAAAAACACTTATGTTGACTGACTCAAAGATATACACTTGTATACAATTTCTCCCATTTTTCCATAATCACTTCTTGCTTACGTGATGCAGCATAAATACGGGCTTGCTGTCCCATATTCTTACGTTCTGCTTCATGTGTGATAAGCCATTCTATCTTGACAGACAAATCTTGCACATCACCATCTTTAGCCAACAGACCTGTAACATGGTCATTGATTATCTCACGAGGACCGTTAGGACAATCCAAGGATACACACGGCACGCCACAGGCCATAGCCTCAACTAACACTAACGGCGACGCTTCATGCTCTGAGCAGAGAACCAACATCTCACTACGCTTGTATTCATCATAAATAGCCTTGGTCGGTTCATGGACAATCACACGTTGCTCCAGACGCATCTCTTGAATCTGACGTAACAGGTTTTGCTTCTCG
>JAFUFD010000027.1 GCA_017470055.1 Prevotella sp.
GAAATTCATGAACTGACGATACGCTGCGGCGTAATCAACATCATCTTTCTTTTTCTTATCCATATTGCTTGCGATTAATAATTCGCAGGCAAAGGTAAGGATATTTTTTCAAGTAACCTTGCGGAGAAATGGACGGTTACTGTCTAAATTAACATTTGTACGCCACAAAGGTAGGCATAATATTTTAATCCCTGATGCTGAAAATAGAACGTTTACGATTTATGAATCCCATAATCGTATCGTATATGTATTAACGGTCTATGGTTATAAGTATTTATACACCTCTTACCAGGATACGAGCCTCAAAATCTATTTCCTATATTTCTTCAGACTAATCACAGCCCAGCAGCAGATATAGTATACACACTTGTAGACGGGCAACTTTTCTACTTTTCTCAGTACATTCCATTGTGGTACGATGACTTTTTTCTTGTTGCCTGTAACAGATGATTTACGCATGCGGTAGTCCACCATCGTCTTCGGGTTACCATATGCATAGTCGATATGCTTCAGCATGCTAAGCCAATAGACATAGTCATCCCTTAGGCTTCCCATCTCCTCATTATAATAAAACACGCCACACTTCTCTGCATCATAAACCGAAGTTGAGGGGAAGATGGGGTCTGTCTTCAGAAGGTATTTATAATTGACCTTAGCAGGTACCATGAAAGGTCTTAGAATCTCCTCCTTCGTGTTCTCGTCAATTCGCCGGTATGAAGAAAATACCAGTACCGCATCTTTCTCTTTCATAAATCTCAATTGCTCCTCCAAGAACTCTGGATGCCAGATATCATCCGAATCCAGATGGGCGATATATTGCCCCTTTGCCTTATGCAGGGCTATATTCCTTGCTCCTGATGAGCCTCGATTTTCCTTACTTTTAATCAGCCTGATACGTGGATCATCGAACTTCTCTACTTCACGGATGCCTGCCCCGTCATCTGGCGAACAGTCATCCACGATTATCATTTCCCAGTTGGTATAGGTTTGGCCCAAAACCGATTGGATGGTTTCACCTACAAAGGCTGCGCCCTTATACATGGGCGTAATAATTGACACTAAAGATTTTTCCATAAAAACTTGACTTTATAAGCCTATTATGAGTTTAACATATTTCCAAAATCTGTCATTCCGTTGCATGGCCGCAAACAGCCCTACAGCAACTGGCAATATCAGGCCGAATGCAAAAGACATTCCGGACAACACATATTGATCCAGTGATAGCCAATGCTCAATTGGGCCTCGAATAAACATTTGAGGCATATACGACAACAGGAAGATTGTGTAGGTTAGACGCGAAAACGCTACAGTATAGTCCCCCACACGTGATGTTAGAGCCAGCGACATTGCTACAGCCATCAATACTCCTATCAGCCCAGATACGTAGAATAGATGGTTGAGAAGGATGACGCTTAGCGTTAATGATATAGCCAGTATCACGTCCAGATAAGTTAGGATTAAACGGTCCACACTGCTCTTGTTAATACAATACATATATCCCATGATAAAGAATGGCAGAAACTTCAAGGCCTTTTAAATTCAAATAGATCTGGCATGATTGGATAAAATACCCCCCCCCATACTCCAAGCATAACAAGCAGTGGTCTCTCATGATTTGATGCTGCAAACATTTTGAAAGCAGGGACTGCGATCAGGAAAATCACAATCAGCGAGGGTAGGAACCACAGATAGCCAATCGGGTTGACAAACGTATAATACAGGAAACTATCAAAAGTCAGTTCGACTGGGTGTTGCATCTGGTCTGGGCTGATTAGCGTAGCCTTTATAAGGAAATAGAGCGTGTTGAAGAAGAGATAAGGCACCAACAGTCGTTTCAGTTTCTTCTTAAAGAAAGTTCCCAAGTTGAGACTTCCCAATTTCTCCTTTGGCGTAGTATAGGCAAATAGGAAACCAGAGACAAAGAAGAAGAGCGGCATGTGAAACCCATAAACCCACTTGTAGATGAACAATTCCTTAAAATCATCCGTTATGTCAGAATGGCCGATGACGACCAGCAGCATGGCGAAACTTGACAAAAAACATATTTGCCTATTCAGATTCTTCCCAATTAACTTTTCACTCCAATCCATTATTTGCTATATTTGAATGATCAACACTTCATTTCATCCCAGATGTCCAACACACTTGCGTAATAGCCTATTGAGCCATTTTTCTTTTAATACCAGCCTTGGTGTAACTCCTGCTTTACGAGCCCCCATATAGTCAGCACGGATGCTATCACCATAATGAATATGGCGACATTTTTTTAGACCTTCTTTCTCTTCTGCTATCTCATATAACTTCCCGCTTACTTTGTCACAGCCGCATTCATTAGAAATATAGATATTAGAATAACCAGAAATACCACAGTCAGTCAGGATATCCTTTATCACATCCGATGATAAATACATATCGGAAATCAAAACGACCCTTTTCCCGCTTTTGACATATTCATGAAATAGCCGCACCCATTTCTCCCTAGGATGACAAGACTTTTTCTCGGCTTTTATCTCACAGTCTTTCAGGATAGCGGCTTTAATACCATAATACGAGAACAACTCTCGATAGATATCTTTAAGACAGACCTCTCCTGATTCTGACTTCGCTCTGGCATTTGACTCCGCCTCCACCCTCCTATCTCTGAATATAATCGCCTCCTCGGTTGCCCCTAATATTTCGTGTCCGACAAGAGTGAAAAGATCAGTAGGATGCAACACATTACGCGTTATCAGAGTATCAAATATATCAAAAGAGATCAGGTCAAAGCCCCTGGCTCTTCTCTCTTCTTTCACAACATTCATTTCCTCATCAAATTATAAACCCAATAATAGGGAAAAGGCACTCTGAAAGCGGCTTTCATAAACCCTGTTTTCCATATACTATTGCTAAGATCAAAGACAAATTCTTTTGGCTTATATTTATAAAGCGGCTTCTGTGGAATAAAGTATTGTTTCTCACCATCTGTGATATAGAAGAAACGAAACATCTGAGTGTCATTATAACTTGGGGTTTTACCAAACTTAATCAAAGCGTCGTATGCCGATTCCCCCTCCTTAGCCATGTCTTTCTGAGCAAGTACATTTTCAACATAATCTAAAGATCCTTGTTGAAGATTTGTAATATAATTTATAATTTGTTTATCGTCTTTGTACTCATACGCTTTTAAGACTGGGCTGATTTTTTCTCCACACCTTACATATCCATCTGCCGACCCCTCAAGGCTCTGAAACAGTTTCTCGACCCCCCCCAAAAAACACGTTATAGATTTTCTTAGTGTCAGATTTTCTTGATTAAATACATAGCCTTCACATTTGCCTTTATGAGGCTTGGATGGATTAATTCCTACATAATAGCCGTTTATATCCGCATCAATTTCACTTATATCTATAAGTTTGTCCAGATAGTATTGCATGGTTCCATTCCAGCCAATATCCACAATAGCACACCTTCCATTCATGCCTATCTGCTTAAGATAAGCCACTGTTAATTCAAATTGTTCATGAGATCTTTGTCTAATCCTTTCAGAGAATCTTGTATATATGCACTTTATTTTTTCATTTTTTTCAAGATTAGCCTGCAATACATTATCGTTCCATCCTATTCCTATTTCTGCTAAAAGCGGAGAAAGTTCCTCATGCTGAAGGCCATAATACGATGCAATTTCTGCAACCGTATTAAATCTTTCCTTCGACAAATACCTCAATGATTCTTCATATGAATGGCACTCCCACAACAGTCCCCTCCGAAGGCTATTGCGTGAGAAGTAGGCATAAGAATGCTCTAAGCCTAAAGTTTGAGCCTCTTCAAATAGCAGATAGGCCTTTTGCATAATATAGCCATCACGAGAAAAAAAGAAAATCTTCGTGTCCCCATTGGCTACAATACGCTCTCGCAACCATTTTGTAAAACCATACAAAAATGGACCGAAAACCGTATATCCAAAATCTTGATATTTTTGGGATTCCATAATTATCTCATTATTAACCAAACAACTGCACGAAACTTTCATTAGAGGCACCACTATAAACAGGCGAAGTTGTTCCAAGGGCTAATGCGCGTTTCATCGCAAGAGCCAACGACTGTATATTTTCTTTCTCTGCAAGGTATCCATCAACACCATCTCTTACCATTCGTTGTACAATCGGAATACACTTACATGCCGCGACCGGTATTTTCAAATAGAGCGCCTCCGCCAGGACATTCGGTAGGCCCTCCCACCTGCTACTCAACACAAAACAGTCTGCGAATTTAACATATCTATATGGATTTTCTTGATAACCAACAAAATGTACATATGAAGCAATGTCAAGTTTATGAATAATGGTCTGAACCCTTTTGTACTCTTGCTCCCACATCCCTTCATTAGAACCTACGATATACAAATCCGCTGCTATACCATTATGAATTATATCAGCCAATGCCGTCACAAGAATATCATATCCTTTCTGATATGAAGTACGCCCAACGGCTATAATATGTTTCCGTCCGTCATTAGTGTATGGAGACGTTGCACTTAGTAGTTTGTTCTCTATATTTTCTTTATCAACAGGGTTCTCTAAAGTAACAACTCTTTCTGTCGGTAGCACTTTATGTTCAAGAAACTCCTGCCGCATTTCCTCGTTTTGTGCAATCAAAACATCTGCATTTCGGTATGTGAGTTTGATTATCAATTTCTCCTTCCAATCAAAAGCGCTATAATAAAAATCTGATCTGGCAATGAATTGAACTTTCCTGAACAATGGCCTTAGCAATAGAAGTTTGTCGTTTACACTATAGTTAGTAGAAAACACGCATTCAGGCTTACATTGCTTGATAATCTTGTAAAACTGACACAACTTGGATAGGTGGTTTTCTGCCTTAACCTCCATAATCCTATGACCAGAATCAATAAAATCTGTTATTGATGTCTTATTCTGTGCATCATTAACTATTACATACTCAACATTATAGCCTTCATTAATCAGCATCTTACTAATTAATACGCCCATTCTCTCTGCTCCACCAACTTCTGAGTTGATGAAGAATAAAACATTCTTTTTCATAACACGTCAAAGTTTAGGAAGTGTAAGCATGTCACCAAACTTATAGTCCCATTCCATAGGTTCAAAAGGAACAAGTCCACTCCAATGGAAAAATGTTAACTCACCAAAGTATATTTTTCCTTTCACATTATATAAGTCTACTCGAACATGAGGAAATCCCAAAGACAACGCAGTCGCTATTTCTTTCATCAAGTCAAAATTCTGTGGCATTTGAGGAGTGTGAGGATTGTTGGGATGGCCATTTTTTAATGGGAGATGATTCCACTCCATATCAAAAAAATCAAATTTTGTGTCGGTATTCTTTTTCATTCTATCTGTTGCCACAAACAAAAATTTAGGAACGCCGTCAAAACAGAAAAATTTATAATCGACTAATTCCCCGCTTTCGTCTTCTATATATTTCTCTACAATAATTCGCCGTAATACGTTTTTATATGGATATTCGCGACTTTGGAGATAAAAAGACTCTGCCAAACCTTTTTCCAGGATTTTAATTGCATTACCCCTGTCTAATTGAGATTTGTCGCGACAAACGACAACGCCTCCACTGTCGTGAGAGCACTTCATAACAAATTGATCTGGTAAACTATCAAAATCTATTTCGTCAACACGATTATACACAGCCAATGTCGGGATTATATGGCTATTGCCAATCTTTTCTGCCACATAGTTTTTAACACCAACTTTGTCAACAAGTTGTGTATATTCGCTGTGTCTATCATATACTTTTAGCCATTGCAGTTTTTCGTTGAATGTCCGAGGATTTCCCCAGTCCATCCAATAGCCCATGCGTCGACGAAATAATAGACTCAAATACACTTTGTCAGGTAGTAGACTGCTTACCCAATCAAATAAAATTCTAAAAATCTTTTTCATAATCAACTTTTAATAATTCCTCTTTCGGAATTTCTGAAATGTATAATTATCACTAAATACCGTGTCATAAGGAGTACAACCTCGATTATTGCCAGTATATATATCCCTTATCCATAACCCTGTCATAGTAATGAGTAGGAGAAAAACTATTTGTCTGACTAATCGGTTTGTTTTACTAAGATTTTTGATTGAACAGGGCAGGGCCACAACACTGATTACTATAAAATAGTAAGCAATCCGAGTTAAAGCAAGGCTCCCGCTCACAATCAGAAATAGAGCACCGCCTAAGAACAAGAATATTCTTTTTTGATTTTCAGAGGAAGGCATGGTGAAAATGATTGAAGCCCAGACAATGACATAAAATAGCGAACGTAATTTATAGTTAAGTGTTTCTATCTTCTCAATTCCTTGTGCAGAATTAGCATACCATCTATATCCATCAATAAAATCAGCATACTGCATAATCTCCATGAGGACATCGTCGAAAAATCCAGTTACATAAATCGCGGAAATTACAAATAATGCCACAACCAGAATGTTCTTATGTATTTTTATATACGAAACAAAGTAAAATGGAAGTACTAAAATAATGGTTTTGTGGAACAACATTCCGATAGCAATTAAGATAAGAAAACGCAACAGTTTCTTTTGCTCAATATATTTAAATGCATACAGAACCACCATAATAGCGACGGATTGGCGTACCCAGTCCCAAGTGCAAAACATAATTCCGCTAATGATGAACATAAGAAGCCCCCACATGTGATAGCCTCTTTCTCTGTCCAAACTCTTATATAGCAATAATATCGTTATCAGAGAATACATTCCAATAACAACAACATACGTATGAGGCATCCATGAGAAAAGACAAGAAAAGAAATAGAAAGCCAATTCTACATTTTGATCATTTGCTAGCCATTGCTCAATAAATGATTTTCCAATTTCTGCCTTTGCCGTAATTTCGTTTACGGCTATTGCATAGTTTTCGTAATCATTCCCAATGTCAAAACGAATAACAAAGATAACTGTCAATAAAGCATACCCTAATTTTATTAAAGATTTCTTGTTTTCAAGTTCGCCAAGCCTAACCAATAGTAATATCAGCATGCATGCCATCCCATAGAACAGAATAGACGGAAAAGGATTGTATACTGATAGATTCATAGTAAGCATTTATATACAGACATATCGGATGAAATCCAGGTTTCTACTTAATGTCATTAGAATCAAAGTAATATTTAACTTTGTCTCTATGGGCTTCACAAAGAATATAATTTTGAAACAGCCGGTTAGTATTCGTTGAACGTAACAATGGCAGCCATCCCCGACGCTGTAACGCCTTCAAATATCGATTTGCCGAAGGCTCAAAGGCAAGTCCAACTTCTTTTAATGCGGAAGAATAGTATTTGTTCACTTGCACTTGAAGATCAACAGAGGAACTAATATTGAATTCAACTCGGATATTCGGCGATCGTAATAAGATTCTGGTAGAATGTTGATCTTACAATTCCCCATACATTGCGTATAAGGTATGATCCTATGCTCTATTTTCTCTCGATTAGTAAAATTCAGTTCTACGATATAACCTTCATACCAGGAATTTTCACATGGCATGTCAGTATCAAAGCAAAAATTTCCAAGGCCATAGAATATAGGTTTACCCTGGTAATATTCATATCCACTATAACAGTGTTGGTGATGGTTCACCACCGCATCGGCCCCGGCATCAATAAAGAATCGGTATGTCTCCTGCATTCTTGGACTTGGTAACTGAAAACGCTCATGACCGCCATGAACAATAACCACTACATAATCAGCATGCTGTCTTGCTGTCTGAATCGCGTAAAACTGTTGAATGGGGTTAAGTGGATTGCTACCTGCTGTCGATTCTGTGGCTATAGAGAACTCATGTTCACAGCAATTTATAACCGCCAATTTTTTTCCTGCAACATTCTTATATAGAATTAAAGAGGCTTCATTCAGTGAAAGACCACCACCCACCGTATCAATACCAGACATTTTGCATGCATCCAACGTCATCCGTACCCCCCCTCTCCATAATCCAGAAAGTGGTTGTTCGCCAATGTCACGCAATCAAAGCCAGCCCATTTCACGGCTTCAACTCCTCTTTTCGAGCATCTAAGGTTAGGCCCGTATTTTGCTATAGGTTGACACCTGTTATCTGCCACAGGGCATTCAAAGTTCACAATGCTATAATCTGCCCCCTTCGTGACAGTTGTACTAATCTTCACTGCGGTGAAGAAGCTAAAGCCCTGCGGCTCCAACTTTCCACCATATTATACTATTCTCTATATATCTTTCGTTTATAAAGTGCAGGGAGAATACGGGACTCTTCTAACCTCCCCGTCATAACAC
>JAFUFD010000057.1 GCA_017470055.1 Prevotella sp.
CATATTTCGTCTATCCATTTATCAAAAGCCTTATGGCTTTTTATAGGCATATCTGGCAGGTGTTCCACCAGATACTTGGACCATAAATCTGCGAACACGCCACCACCGCCAGCACCATCAGACACAGCAATAACATCTTTACGAGCAATCGCTGCATCTTCAATGGTGATGCCCTCTTCAAACTTTGTTAATGAAATTGCTCTCATTTGGGACTAATATTTGTTGGTGTTCCTATATCCATCAATTGCATCAATCTAGAAGTATCTATGTTTACAGACATAGCAACATGTCTTACGTTTCCTGCTGTTATATGCATTTTTGTTTCAATGTCTGTATTATATCTCTCAGGTAAGAGACTAGACATATCATACAGCAATTCAGAGTATTTGTCGCCTTTTAACTCTGTCTTTTCAACAGGCAGTAATACCTGTTCTATACTATTCGGAGTTATGTGAATATTCCACAACAAGACATTTCCATCATTGGTAAACATTGACTTTAATTCGTTTGCCTGTTGGATTATCTGTTCAACTGTGGCATGATTAAATTGCCCATCTGTGATATTTATAATAGTTGGCGGATAGCAATCCTTTTCATGATGATCAATCATCCATTTGTCTAGTAATTGCTTCGCTTTGGTGAATGCTTCATGCACATGCGTCCAACGCCCATCACATCTAGCCTCCAGCCACTGATTCTTTTCAATTTCCTTAATCTGTGTTCCTTTTCGAGTCCTTACCTCTTCTCGAACAGTAATCTTTTTATATGGATTGTTCTTTATCTCTTCTGGTGACACAAATTCACGTCCTGCCAAAGTTCCATTCCATCCGCTATATACCTCATGCCCATAGCCAATAACAGCAATATCATAATAATGCCTAACTTCGTCCATTTTTACACATCTAAGAATCAAATCATAGATTTGTTTGTTCACAATACGTGCGACAGCCTCAGCCAAAGATATCTGTTCCCCATAAAGATTCGTCATACGTTTCATTGATACCGACTGATCCACCAAGAATATAAATGCCGTAGGCGTATTTCTTGTAATCTGAGCCGTATATGGATTCTTGATCTGCAGTTTCTTGGGCTGTGCAGGAATAGGAATGCCAAAGTTACCGATGTTCTTAATATACTCCAACGGTATGAAGTTCTTCACCAGCACTTCTGCCTGAAAATATGGTTGTTCCTCTTCTGGCAAATCAAAATGCTTACGAGCCTTTACCGATTGGAAATGTATCAGTTTAAAGTCGGATATAGTTGGACCAATATTCGGTTTTATTGTATATCTTGCCGCATTAAGATTAGCATACAAGGTCTCATCCCAATAAATCACTTCTGGATCAATCTCCAATATAACAGGATTGGATATCCGCCCATCTTTCATGGCCACATACATCATCGGATGCTGAGTCGTGAAACTTACTCTCACATAGTCCTCAAGATTTCTGCCACTATCCAATTGTCTTGAAGCGGTACTGCCACCAGGTTTGCTTATCTTGATGCCTTTACGTTCACAATCCATCCAAGAATACAGCCCTCCATTCTTAATGATAGACTCCAAGTTGTCTCTATCCGTGAAATGGTACAACTTGGTTATTCTGTGCTGATCCAGCACAGCCTTAAAATCTTGCCAATTACTCTTCTTATCCATAGTTGTTGTCTTTTAATCATTAAACAAATCTAATTGTTTATTATTATCTTTCTTTTTGGACTTTTTCTTTTTGATTGGTGCGGCTTCCTTCTTGGACTCAACTGCGACCTTTTCTCCGTATGGATATATCCCTTCTACGTATGCCTTGATTAGCGAAGCATGCGATAGTGGTTTTTTGGCATTCTCCACGTCAGCATTCGTGTCATAATCCAATAGCACAATAGTCTTACCCTCATTACTTGCATTTCTTAATCTTTCGATGATAGGAAGCACTTTGTTCTCTAATACCCAGCGATACGTTGGTATATATATCAGTTTCCTTGCATCAATATATCCAAGCAATTCCTCCCCATTCACACCTTTTCGATGCCCAAGAGGCTTCCCGAATCGTCGCACCGTTCGCTTCAGCCCTTTCATTGTATCATTCTGGAACAGCGAGGTATCAACATCTGCCCCTTCAAACACCTTCAATCCCTGCCAAATGGCCTCAACACAAGTTGCAGTATAGCCCTCGCTGAATGGTACAGGAATACCGCCATGAGGATAGAATGGACTCAGTTTTCGCAAGCCATCATTCCTTGTGCTACTTGTCACATCTGCCAAGATAGCATCAGGATACTCCTTAAGTATCGTTGTAGGCTTCTTTCTTTTCGATTCTATGACTATCATATATATTCTTTTATTTCTAAACCGACCTCTGTTTTGCTCGGAATCGCTCTTAATTTGCTCGGAATTTCCGAAATTTACGAGCGACCACCTGTACTGATTTTCAGCAAGTTACAAAAATTCGCTCGCAAATTCGCTCGAAAATTCGCTCGTAAACGCTCTTAATTTTCATTTTTTTGCGAGCGACCATACCGACTTATTTCCCACTGTTATATTCACAATTATACCAGACTCTCTTAACTTGCGAAGGATATTATAAACCTTAGTATTCTTCTGTTTATCCTCCAATTGGTCTGGGAGCAAATCCCACAGCAGCCTCACGATCTCTTGCTTGGTCAGGCTTCCATGATCCTTCAGAGATTCCAGCAGTAAGGCTTCGCACTTCTTGTCTGCCAGCCCTTTATGCTTTGAGTATTCCACTTTCTGGTCTGTTGCCTGAGCAATATCCTTTGCTACATAGATATGTGGCAGTCGGCCCTCTATCAGTTTGCGCTTGCGAAGCATTGCCACCGCTTCTGGGCTGATATCCTTGCTCTTCTGCACCTGGTCCAAAAGCACCGCATCCGTCAGCGACAAGTCTTGATTAGCCAGCAACATCAGGCTGTAGTTCTCATCGATAATGGTTCCAGGCATGTTGAGCACCACCTCGTCAGTAGTTGACAAGTCATAGTCAGGCATAGGCAGAAAACGTTTCTTCTGGCTCAAGAACATCTTGTGGATGCCATATCCTTGCGTGTCAATCATCTTGATGTTCACCATCGCCTTCACAAGTGCCGGATTGCGGTAACTCTTGGGAGTTTTCTCGCCTGTGATGTATTGCGTATAGTCGCCCTCAAAGAAGGTACCGTCGTTCTGAAACTTCAGCGAATCCTTGTCTTCCGTCACAATGATTCTGGCCCCCTTCTCATAGTTTTGGTGGGCTATCGAGTTATGCATACCTTCGAGAATGCTCTCCGTATCGTATTTCCATACCTCTGCCGGAATCATCGAGTTCTTTGGATAAATCTTAAAGCGATAGTTTCGAATCCGATGCAGCAACTCTGTGGTCGTAAGGACAAATGGTATAGTATAGATGTCTCCAAACACTTGCCCATCCTGAAAACACTTCCAAACAATCTGGGCAATGTGATTCAGTTTATAGGCTACCGTCTCTTTACCAACCAACAGCAGCGTTGTGCGAGTCACCTTTCCACCAACCGTCAGGCCAGACTTATCAAGAAATACCTTATCACTCCAACCGTCACACTCTTTGGCCAACTCAGGGAAACGCTGCTTGTACCCTTCACGAGCCTTCAAGATTGCATCCGCCTCCAAGTCTTCTATCGTAGCATCGGCAATAACCTCTGCCGTCCAGTCGAAAGCCGCGTCATCACGCTCTTCCAATATGGCATTCTTGCGCGAATCCGTCATCTCTATCAGCGAATCGTCCAGCCGCTGCCAAGCCTTGTTGTGTGCATAAACCGGTTGTCTCTTCAGATGCTTAGGAATATGTATCACCCACACCGTTTTGCTGGTGTCCGACGTGACAAACTCCTCCACCATCAGTCCTTCCGAAGGCAGATTGGTGCATTGGCTAATCAGTCTGAGTCGGGCTTTCTGTACATCATAGTTGTAGGTGTCAGTACCCACAATCTCCAATGTCTTGTCTACGACTCCTACCACCAGATAGCCACCCTCCATATTAGCCAGAGCCGACACGTATGAGATGACGTCATCCTTCTCATGCCCGTTGAAGTCGTTCTTCAGGTTCTTGAACTCCTTCCACTCACAAGCCTCATCCTCCTTGAGATAATGCTTGATGAGGTATTGCTGTAATTCCTGTTCTGTCATATTTTGCTCTTTTTTATATCTTTAATAACGTTTTTCTTCGTTGCTTTATTATCGTTTCAATCGCTCCTGTCAGTCTTTAGTCTGTTTTTACCATTACTCTTGCCATACTCATGAGTAAGCCTAGAAGCAAGGTAGAAGGAGCCTAGAGTATGTCTACACCTTGGGTAGAGTATGCCTGATGCCCCAATACTCCCCCTTATCAAACTAACAAAAATTATTTGTAAGTTCATTCTGTTCGCCAATCCGTTATTCTCTTTCTTTGCCATATTTAAATTACATTTTAGCCCATGAGATTCTATGTAATCATACATAATCCCATTTTAAGAATGGGAAATAATATATTGCAATGTATAAAATAGCATTTATTATAAACCCCTTCAAACCTAATTCATAGGGAGGAATAGAGAGTGAAAATATAGAATTCAAAAAATCTGTAAAACCAGCAAATGCAAAAGGTATAGTTATCATTGGAAGAAACATTTTTATTAAAGTTATATTCCAATATAATTTTTTTAATTTGTGAGAATACACAGCATACTTGTCTTTTAATATAGGTCGAACAAGGAATGTAGTTCCTAATGACAACAATGCAATAATTGTGTTTGTATAAATCAAATCTAAATGCAGGAAATAAAAACAATATAATGTATAAATGAACAACAATAAAGCTATAATATTAACAATTATAAGACTGAGTAAACGTGAATTTTTAAACTTCTTCGAGTTATTGTAATTATACTCATCTTCACTCAATTTGTCTATAAATCTTTCTCTTCTTGTTTGGTATTTTTTGTTTCTTAAATCAAATATTAATGTGTCATAATCGTAAACATCTCCCATAGATATAGACATAAATATTTGATTGTTTAAAAAGAATAAAAACCAAATAACGACAGTAATATACCATGGTTCGTCGTAAACTGGTATATGTAGCCAACTAATATTGTCGTTTATTAAATCTTTTGTCAAATCTGCCATGAACAACACAGGCATAAATATACCTAAACTGCCTAAACAACCAAAACCGATATAGCGATCGTCACCTATATTAATGCTAGATTTTTTATCTGGTCTAAATGAAGCCATCGTAAATAGCAATAGACAAAACACTATGCTCGAAATAAACATTGCTATAGATACACCCAGTAAATTAAATCCTGTGTATGATATAAGAAGAAATGGAGCTATAAAAGTCAATACACCATATGCAGAGGCAAATTTAACTAAGAACTTTTCTAATCTTGCGTTTGGGCCTTCATAGCGATAAGGATGGATATCCTCTGCTTTAAATATCCCATCTTTAAATAAATAGTTTATTTCTTCCTTTGAAAAGGCAGTCGAACGCAATTGCTGTTTAAGACAAAGGAAAAATGAATCCCATAGTAGGTATTCGTTAATACTTTTGAAAAGATTACTATTGTCTATATTTGTATAGTCTTCTTTCTTGAGAAAATATCCATAAAAATATCTACCTCTTTTCCAAGGCTTTGATGTAGACTCAAATTGATAAATCAATGATACCATTATTGATACTAAGGAAAAATTATCTATATTGTCTTCATATTTAAAAGATGTCTGACTGGGGTTGCAGAAGTCATCATCTTTCATCTTATCAATTGATATAGGAACGGGATCTTCATCGCTAAAGACCATATTGTCATAATCTATTATCAATGTGTTATTGTCTTTTGTTACAATAATATTTTTAGGAGAGATGTCACCATGAGAGAAGTTCTGTTCAAGCAACCATGACGACATGGATTTATAACTAGAGATTAACTGTTTGAGGTCATCTTCCGCCTTTTCAGATTTTGGATGATAATGATCCAGTGTAACCCCATCTACCCAATCCATTATAACAATAGGATAATAGCAGATTCCTTCATCTGTGAAATCGTTAACATCTATATTTAATTCATTGTATACAATATTCATTTTAACAAG
>JAFUFD010000058.1 GCA_017470055.1 Prevotella sp.
AAATCACGTGCTCTGGCCAACTGAGCTAAAGAGGCGGGTGGGCAGCGAACTGTATCGCGCCGCTACAACCAAGTACCCTTGCTATGTTCCCATCCTGGGGGATTCCGAGGGAGCTGGCCGTACAGGACTGCCCGTTTTGCGGCTGCAAAGGTACGAATAATTTTGAGAAACCACAAATGAATGCAGATATTTTTTCATTATTCCAAATTAATTCGTACCTTTGCACCCAATATGACACCACAGGAATACGTTCAACTAAAAGCATTCGCGCGACAGGACGGGGCTTTACTCTCCCTGCTGTGGATAGGAGGCTTTGCCTGTTATATCCTCGGTATGTCGAACCCCATGTTGGGATTTGCCGCCATGGTACTGATATGTGCCACCCCCTTTTATGCCGCCAGCAGGCTTCGCCACTTCCGTGACTTTGGCAGAGAGGGTTTTATCTCCTTTGCCCGCAGTTACGCCTACACTATATTGGTGTTCTTTTATGCGGGAATCCTGCTTGCCATTGCCATCTACGTTTACTTTTCCTTTATGGACAATGGTTTCCTGATGAGCAAAATCATTGAGACGACACAGTCGCCAGAAGGACGAAAGATCATCGAGGCATACGGCATGCAAGGGGAGATGGACGAGAACATCAAGATGATAGCAGGGATGCGTCCCATTGACTATGCCCTGAATATGCTGACCATCAATATCATCACGGGATTCATTCTCGGGCTGCCTATCGCAGCGTTGATGAAGCGGCAAAAATCGAAAAATTGAAGTAATATGGATATATCAGTTGTCATACCTTTATATAATGAGGACGAGTCGCTGCCTGAACTCTACGACTGGATAGAGCGTGTGATGGCGGTCAACAATTTCAGTTTCGAGGTAATCTTCGTGAACGACGGATCTACCGACCACTCATGGGATGTCATCACCGAACTGGCGGCACGCTCGGAGCACGTGAAAGGCATCAAGTTCCGTCGTAACTACGGAAAGAGCCCCGCCCTCTATTGCGGTTTCAAGGAGGCGCAGGGTGATGTCGTCATCACGATGGACGCTGACTTGCAGGACTCGCCCGACGAGATTCCCGAACTCTATCGGATGATCAAGGAAGAGGGCTATGACCTCGTATCTGGTTACAAGCAGAACCGGAGGCAAGGTGACCCGCTGTCAAAGACGTTGCCCACCAAACTCTTCAATGCCACGACCCGCAAAGTCAGCGGTATCAAGAACTTGCATGACTTCAACTGCGGGCTGAAGGCATATCGCAAGGAGGTGGTCAAGAATATCGAGGTGTTCGGAGAGATGCACCGCTTCATCCCCTACCTCGCCAAGAACGCTGGCTTCGATAAGATTGGCGAGAAACCCGTACACCACCAGAAACGCCAGTACGGCAAGTCGAAGTTCATGGGTTGGAATCGTTTCGTGAACGGCTATCTCGATCTGATGACCCTTTGGTTCTTAGGCACCTTCGGCAAGAAGCCTATGCACGTCTTCGGATTCTTAGGGACGCTCGTCTTCATCGTTGGTTTCTTCGCCGCTTTCTTCTTAGGAGCGGAGAAGGCATGGGCACTCTACAACCATATCCCCATGCGATTAGTGACTGACTCGCCCTACTTCTATATCGCCTTGACGATGATGATGATAGGTACCCAACTGTTCCTTGCGGGATTCCTGGGCGACCTCATCAGTCGCAACAGCGCAGGGCGCAATGACTATCAGATAGAGGAGGAAATCAGATGCGGAAAGTAATCGTCTTCATCCTGACACTGATGGCAATCGGAGCATGTACCAGCATTGACTGCCCTGTGCAGAATAACGTATACACGGTATACGGATTCTTGAAGGCAGACGGCTCTACCGACACGCTGAAGGTTGACACTTTGACTATCATCTCCAAACGTGCCGACGGTACTGACACTACCCTGCTGAATCGTGCCACAGGCATCACCACATTCGACATGAGCATCAGTTACACCCAGCCCGAGGACGTATTCTATTACACCCTGCTCGACACGTTAGGCAACACCTACCGTGACACCATCTATGTGAAGAAAGAGAATGTGCCCCATTTCGAGTCCGTCGATTGCCAGGCGACCTATTTCCACAGACTGACAGACGTACGGACTACCCACCATATCATCGACTCCATAGTGATTAACCACTCAACCGTCAATTATGATGCAACGAACGAACATTTCCACATTTATTTCAAGGCTCGCTATTAGTCTTGCGCTGCTCATGGTGGCATCGACAGCCCATGCGCAACTGAAAATGTTCCGCATGGAGAAAGACTCGATACCCCTGTTCCGAGGATTCTCCGTCTCGTTCGACTTAGTAGGACCTGCCATGTTGATGCTCAGTGATCATGGTGAGATTGAGGGAGCCTTGCGAGTGAACCTGCATGACCAATGGTTTCCTATCATCGAGGCGGGTGTGGGAAAGGCTAATCACGAGAAAGACGAGGTGACGGGAATCACCTACAAAACGACAGCGCCCTATTTCCGTTTAGGCATCGACCTGAACCTGCTGAAGAACAAGCACCAGTCGAACCGTCTCTATGGTGGCATCCGCTATGCTTTTACCTCTTACAAGGCAGATATCATCCGTGAGGCTCTGCCCGACCCAGTATGGCAATACGAGAGCGGCTTTGGAGTAGAGGGATTAAGATGTAATATGCACTGGCTGGAAGTGGTGTTCGGTATCGACGCCAAAATCTTCGGTCCCTTGCATTTAGGATGGAATGTCCGCTACAAGCGGCGTGTCAGCCACAAGGAAGGCGACATCGGACAGACCTGGTATGTGCCAGGCTTTGGCATCAACGACCAAGACAATATCGCTGCCAACTTTAATGTGATCATTGATATTTAGGGAAAGATTCGATATATCGAGACATCGATAGAACAAGATAACTAAAGACCTATGGACGAGAGACGCAAGAAGAAACTCATGTGGCAATTGCCCTTCCTGACACTACTGATTGTCGGTACAGTACTGATTATCCGACAGCAACAGGTGATGCCTTATCAGACCAACGAAGGTTCTGTCTTCGGCACCTTCTACCATATCAGTTACCAGTCTGACAAGGATTACCATGAGGATATCAAGGCTGCCTTGCAGCAGGTAGACACCGCCCTCTCCATGTTTAATAAGCAATCTGTCATCTCCCGCATCAACCGAGAATACGGCGGGGAAGTCAATGAGATGTTTCTGGAGGTATACCGTAAAGCCGAGGAGGTGTCGAAGGACACCAACGGAGCCTTTGACATCACAGTGGCTCCATTGGTCAATGTATGGGGCTTTGGGTTCAAGAATGGCGAGATGCCTACCTCTCAGCAGGTGGACTCCATCCGTCAGTTCGTGGGATGGCAGAAAGTGACACTCAAGGGGAATACCATTCAGAAGAAAGACCGTCGGGTGATGCTCGACTGCTCGGCCATAGCCAAGGGCTATGGCGTTGATGTCGTCGCAAAGGTGCTGAAGGACAAGGGTGTTACCAATTTCATGGTGGAGATTGGCGGAGAGATCATCACCCATGGCATCAGTCCGAAACGGGTGCCTTGGAAGGTCGGAGTCATCAAGCCCACCGATGACTCTCTTGCGACAAGTAATGAGTATCAGACAATTCTCAACGTGACAGACAAGGCGATGGCAACCAGTGGCAACTATCGCAACTATTATTATAAAGGTGGGAAACGCTACGCCCATACCATCGACCCTAAGACGGGCTATCCCGTGCAGCATAACATTCTCTCGGCTACCGTACTGGCTCCCGACTGTGCCACTGCTGACGCCTATGCCACCTCATTCATGGTGATGGGATTGGATGGTGCGAAAAAGATTCTCGAACGCCATCCTGAACTGATGGCATACCTTATTTATAATAATAAGGACAACCAACTCGCCGTCTGGTTCTCGCCCTCTCTCAAAAACAAAATAGAACAATAATGTCAGCACTCCATCTATACGATAAACTCTTGCAGTTCACGCTCTTCCAGGGCATGAGCCATGCCGACTTGATGGAGGTGGTGACACATACCAAGATAGGATTCC
Source organism: Prevotella sp. (assembly GCA_017470055.1). Lineage (GTDB taxonomy): Bacteria > Bacteroidota > Bacteroidia > Bacteroidales > Bacteroidaceae > Prevotella. The sequence goes on from JAFUFD010000058.1 coordinate 4,048, forward strand.
ATAAATTTCCTAAGGGCAAGCGACTGGTGAGTGCGGGGGAGCCATGCAACCGTCTTTCCTTCCTCATCAATGGCAGCCTGCAGGCTGAGCATGTCGCCGACAACCGTGCCTATCGGGTGATAGAACGCCTGTCAGCGCCCTATCTGCCAGAGCCTGAGAGACTCTTTGGCATCCACCAACAATACTCCCACACCTACACGACACTGACGGATGTCAACCTCATCACCATCGACAAGCAGGAGGTGATGCTCCTCATGGAGACGCAACTGGTGTTCCGCCTCAACATGGTCAACCTGCTGGCGACAGAGACGCAACGGCTGCTGCACCACCCTTGGCGAACCTGTCCGAAATCACTCCGTGAGCGCATCATCCTATTCTTCTTCGCCCACTGCCAGTATCCGGCAGGTCCTAAGACGTTCTATATCCTCATGCAACAATTAGCCGACCATCTTAACGATAGTCGGCTGGATGTCTCACAAGCCCTTAACGGACTACAGGCTGACGGTCTGCTCACCCTTCATCGTGGTCGCATAGAGATTCCCATGCTCGAACGACTACTGATGTGAGATATGAAGCCCACCCGTCTCTATGTCTCCTGAGCCTCGGGAAGTCTTATTGAGTTGTCTGACCGTACCTGTCAACGTGATATCTCCAGAGCCTACCAAGCGGCAGTTGACCACCTGGCATTGGTCGCAATGCACTTTGACATCACCAGAGCCTTTCAGTTCTATCTGCGTCTGCTCCACCCTGCTCTGCCTGATCTTGACATCGCCAGAGCCAACCAGTTCGATAGTAGACTGTCTCGCCTCCACATATTTGATCTCCAGATCACCAGAGCCAACGACAGAAGACTTGATGCGGTCACAGATAATGTCCGTAAACTCAATATCACCAGAACCACGCAGACTCAAATCGAGATTGTCCGTGTCCACCTTGCTCTTACACTCAAAATCTCCAGAGCCCTGCACCTCCACACCAATCAGGTCGGGAGAGGTGACATAAACAGTCACGTCATTATCCTTCAGACTGTTAAAATTAAACACGCTACCACTCTTGATACTGACCACCAGACAATTCTTCTCCACACGTGTCACCACATTCTTGATGATGCTCTTAGGAGCCTTCACACGGACAGACCATGTCTTGCCCTGCGTGTATTTGATGTCAGGAGAGCCTTGCAGGCGGATTCTCTCAAACCCCTTCAAAGGGCGAGTCTCCACCACCTCGTTCTTAGAGGTGAAGGCATAGAGTTGGGTACTGCATACGATGGCGAAGAGCGCCACTAAAAATAAAAACAACTTTTTCATCATCTTACCGTTTTAATTGATTTCTGTCTGTTAGACGGAAGAGATGATGAAAAAGTTGCAAGCAACCGAGAAAATATCAGAAAGTGAAATGGAGGGTCATGCGGACACCATGCTTATGGGCGGTCGAATAACTGGTATAGTTTAACCGACGCACATACTCCACATGCAGCACTTTCAGGATATTATGGATACCCACCGACACCTCCCAATAGGGACGCTTCGGGTCCATGACATGCGAGCCCTCAGGGAAAGCCATCAGAAGAGGACTGTCGGCATTCTCCGCAAGGAAGGGATTATTCTTGTCGGAGAGACCGCCCCACAACATCTTAAAGCCAATATACTCACGCCACTTCAACTTCTTGAGCAACGGAATGCGGTTGAAGATCTTTCCGTTCAAGTCCCAGGCGACGATGGCAGACAGGAAGCGGTCGTTCAGGAACTCCATATTGTTCACCAGACTATACATGTTTTTATGCAGGATATACGAGAGGTTAGCCTCTGGCATGCACAACAAGGGGAAAGGTACTTGCTCCCACTGGACACCACCTTTCAAGTAGACATCCAGTTTTCCCCAACTGTTAAGCCAGAAACGCTGGGTAATGCTCAGTTCACTATACTGATAGTTGTAATCGCCTCCCAAGAAGCCCTTGATACCAATAGTATGACCCAGTCGGAAAACAGGAGCATCACGGTTCACCTTCCTACGCCGTTGCTTCGTGTTGATATAAAGTGCCCCCGGGCTGTATTCCACCTCAGCCCTCAACTCCGTAGTACGTATCTTGTCCGAGCGACGTGGCTGCGTCTCGTCCCAGGCGGAATAGGCATCCATTGGGGTGAAATAGAGATGTCCACACGCCTCGTTCTCTTCCGCCTTCAGACTGACAACGGTCTTTAAGCCCGCATTCTCCTCTCGCTCAAAAGTCAGTTGCTGACGGTTATAGAACATCATGGCATTCACCTTGCTCCATTTGAAAGCGGTAAACACATTATCCTTATCGGTCGTCAGGAACTTATCCGACGGAGAGTAGACATCATAGGTCGAGGTAAAGGTGAGCGTCCTCTGAGGAAACTCCTTAGGCAAGTACTCTTTCTCGTTGAACGAGTAAGTCAGTTCACCTTGATAGTAGGTCTTGTGCGACTTCCATCCACGTGCCAGATAACCTTTCAGAAACCAGTGCTTATTGAGATTCGCCGTCGTCTGCGCACTAATACGGGTACGCAGACCATCGATATAGTTCGTGGAGACGATGGTATTGATAGGACCGATATCCACCTTCGAGGGATTGCCCGTCTCGACATAGTTCTCGACCAGCGCTTTCAGTCCAAGCATCACGATCTTGAACCCTTTCATCTTCTCGAATCCCTTGACAAAGTCTTTCATCTGCTCCTCTCCCTTTGTCAGGCTCACTTTTCTGAACTGCTCCCAGAAGAGGTCACTATGTGCCATGGCATCCGCTTCCCTGACATCACGCTTTCCCTTGAACAACTGGTCGGGCAATGCGTCGAAGGCATAGTCTGTCAAGCGGGTGTTCCGCACGACGATTGCCTTCTCCAGGAAACTCAAGATCTCTATCTCCACCATCATGTCATCGACCGTCAAGACCCACTCACCTGTCGGCAACTGCGTAAACTCTTGTACGATACGGAGATTCTCCACGAAGTTGACGTCACTTTGCTTTGGAATCGTCAGGTCGCAACGCTTCACCTGAAAACTGGAGTCCTTGAGAATGTAGAGATCACCACGGAACCCGAAGTCCTGCATATTGTTAGGAAGGAAATGCAAGTGGATACAACTGTCCCTGTCTACCTGTACGGTATCCTCAATATAGAAGCGATAGAAACTGATCGCTCCTCTGCCGATAGGAGACGTAAAGGGACGCTGGAGGAGTCGCACCTGATCATCGTAGATATTCACGTCCGTGAAGACATCTTTCATGACGGTATTCATGATATCCCCCGTCTGGAACAGGTCACCGATGCCATTAGAGTTCTGCCCTATGATGATATTCTTCTCGTCATGCGGATGACGGCGATAGAGCCGTTTCGTCACCGTCTCGTCAACGGAGATCGGGAGGATGAGTTTGTTGTTATAAGGACAGGTCTCTATCTGGTCGAGTATCCATTTCTTCTTACGGAAGATAGAGTGCTGCAGTTTCTCTGGAGTGATGTCATTACCGGCAAGTGTCAGTTTCTGATACTTATTATATTGGTAATAGTCCTTGTTCGACAGGTCGGTAAGTCGCTTATGGGCTATCACCTCACGCATCAGTTCCACGGCAGGGTTATTCTTCCTGCTGTACCGCTGTCGTTTCGCCTTCACGGTCACGTTCTGCAATACTTTCAGGTCTGGCTGCAACTGAATATCTATCCTCGCGGGTGTACGGTCGTCTATCATCATGGTCTGCGGCACAAAACCCACAGCACTGAAAGTCAATGCCCACCCTACATTCTTCTGTATCGTATAACGTCCGTCAAGTCCAGAGGCGACAGCCACCCGATGTCCCTTATACGACACGGTCACTGACGGTATCGCCATCTTCGTCTCCGCATCGGTAACTACTCCCGACAACAACACCTGTGCCTGCACTGAGAGGCACAGCATCCAAAAGAATAATAATAGGATGAATGGTTTAACTGTTTTTTTCATCTCACATGGGAATATCCACCCAGAAAGTGGATCCTTTCTCAAAGACAGACTCTACACCGACCGTGCCACCTATCGCTTTGGCAAGACTGCGACAGATGCTCAGCCCCAATCCTGTACCTGGCACGAAATCGTCTACTTTGACAAATCGTTCAAAAAGATGCTCGTTGCATTTATCCGCAGGAATACCCTTACCCGTATCACTGATCCACAGCCGTACACCAGGCGACCGTTTCTCATAGCCAATACTGATACTGCCTGCCGACGTAAACTTCACGGCATTGTTCATATATTGGTTTAATATCTCTTTCAACCTGTCACGATCGGTATGCACGATATCCTCTACATCCGACTCCTCCACAAAGACCTCCAAGTTCTTCTCCACACATAGAGACATATATTTCTCGACAATCTCACGAAGCAGGGGCACAATCTGGAAGTCTTCCTTGACGACACTACTGCTGTCGCCCGCCTCCAGTTTCGACATGTTCATCATATCGTCAAACAGACGGAGCAAATGCGCGTTATTCTGTTTGATGAGTTTGATGAGTTCATCACGCTCCTCCTCACCCTGCGCCATCGGAAGGATATCGCTGAAACCTACGATGGCATTCAACGGCGTACGCACCTCATGGGTGATGTTCGCCAAGAATGCTGACTTCAGACGGTCGCTCTCCTCCGCATGGTTACGGGCGTCTATCAGCGCATGCTCTATCTCTTTCCGCTCGTCAATACGCATACTGGTACCCACAATGGTCAATGGGTTGCCTGCAATGTCACGCTTGTCTACCGTGGCAAAAGTCTCCGACCAGTAGGTGTTCGTAGAATGGGGTATCAGCACCTGATATTGCAGATGCATATCCTCCTGTCTTCCTTCCATCAGACTCAGCAGCGTCTCCCTGACTTTCTCCTTGTCGGCATCAACAATCTGATGGAGCATTGTCATGACGGGTGAGTCAGCCTGAGGGACGTACGTGTCCGCCTTGTCACGATAGTCACTCTCAAAGGTAATGGTCCTTTGTGGGACATCAATACGCCAAGTCGACAACTTCATTGCCTTCAACACCAACTCATATTCGATATTATGACGCTTGACCTTCGCCAACTGCGCCAACTCGCTCTTTAACGCATAATAGTGTTTGACCTGCAAGTAGAGCACCGCCAAAAGAACAATGACAACAGGAATGCCTAATACCCATGCCAGGATATCAAGCCTCATCATAGAATTGCTATCCGCCAATAGAATATGCGACATGATGACCATCATCTATTTTATCTTTTTTGCAGTTTGGTGGCAAAATTACACAAAAAGATTCAGAATCATGAAAAAAAGGGGGATTTATTTTGTTCTTTGCGTACTTATTCGTAATTTTGCACTATATTTACGTAAATACATCATGACACAAAGTTTTGAACTCATCGCCAAGACCTTCATGGGCCTTGAGCCTGTTTTGGCGAAAGAATTGACGCAACTGGGCGCGGAGAATGTGCAGATAGGACGCCGTATGGTGTCCTTCACTGGTGACAAGGAGATGATGTACCGTGCCAATTTCCAGTTGCATACCGCAATCCGTATATTAAAACCTATTAAGCATTTCAAGGCACTCTCGGCAGACGATGTCTACGAAGGCGTGAAGACCATCGACTGGACGGAGTATCTGGAGTTGGACACGACCTTTGCCGTCGACTCCGTGGTTTTCTCTGAGGAGTTCCGCCATTCTAAGTTTGTCGCCTATAAGGTGAAGGATGCTATTGTCGACCAGTTCCGTGAGAAGACAGGAAAACGTCCGAACATCTCCGTCACGAATCCTGATATCCGCCTGAACATCCATGTCGCGGAAGACCAGTGTACGCTGTCGCTGGACTCCAGTGGTGAGTCCCTCCACCGTCGTGGCTATCGTCAGGAGTCCGTGGAGGCACCCGTCAATGAGGTGCTTGCCGCAGGCATGATCCTCATGACGGGCTGGCAAGGCGAGACAGACTTTATCGATCCGATGTGTGGCAGTGGCACCTTATTGATAGAGGCGGCACTCATCGCCCGCAATATGGCTCCAGGACTGTTCCGCAAGGAGTATGCCTTCGAGAAATGGAAGGATTTCGACCGTGACCTGTTCGACGCCATCTATAACGATGACTCCCAAGAGCGTGAGTTCAATCACCATATCTATGGCTACGACATTGACATCAAGGCTGTCAATACGGCACGCCTCAATGTCCGCGCAGCAGGACTCACCAACGACATCACGGTGGAGGAGGCAGACTTCAAGGACTTCGTCCAACCCAAGGAGAAGAGTATCATGGTGACCAACCCACCCTATGGTGAGCGTATCTCCACCCCCGACCTGCTCGGCACCTATAAAATGATTGGCGAGCGACTGAAGCATCAATTTACGGGTAACGACGCTTGGATCCTCAGTTACCGGGAGGAGTGCTTCGACCAGATTGGTCTGAAGCCCTCTATCAAGATTCCTTTGTTCAATGGTTCCCTGGAGTGCGAGTTCCGTAAATACCAGATGTTTGATGGTAAGATGCGCATCTTCCGGGAAGAAGGAGGTACCGTGAAGACGGAGGAGGAGAAACGCCAGATGGCAGAGAAACGCCGCTTCAGACAAAACCGTGAGTTCAAGAAACGCTTAGAGGAGCAAGAGGAGAACGAGGAGGCCGATATCCGTTCCTTCCGATTCCGCTCTTTGGAGAAGAAAGAACCCAAGAAGAATAGAGAACCCAGAGAATCCAAACCGTATAGGGAGTCTCGATATTCAAAATACTCAAGAGACTCCAGACCTCCTAAGGATTCCCAAAAGCCCTTTAAGAAAGGGCGCAACTTCGATAAGAAAAGAAGATTCAATCATGATGAAGATTAAGACCCTATTTGCCTTACTTACCCTTTTCACGCTCTCTATGTCTGCTCAGGAGAAAAAACTCTTCACTCTCGAAGACCTAAATTACGGTGGTGTGAATGCCCGTAAGTTCCAGCCCGAGAATCTTTGGCTGACATGGTGGGGTGACCAGTTGATGTACTTGGAGGCAGAAGAGGGAGGCACTATTGACGCAAAAGGTAATAATAAAAATCTCTTTCTGTTGAAAGACATTGGAGAAGAATGGCATTCTGCCTACGGTGCCTCTTATCCCTATCCTAACGAGACTCTCGTCATGCTCCAGAACAGCAAGCAGCGAATCCTCTATGACTGGCAGAAGAAACAGATCGTGTGGCAGCAGACCTGCGAGGGAGAGACCCATGCGGAATGGAATGAGACCTCCAAGGCAGTTGCCTATGTCAAAGACCACCAACTCTATGTCCGCGACGCCCAAGATCAGGAAAGTCAGTTGACAACGGACGGAAGCCGTGAGATTGTCTATGGTAAGGCTGTCCACCGCAATGAGTTCGGTATAGAGAAAGGCACCTTCTGGAGTCCTGACGGACAACGTCTTGCGTTTTATCGCATGGACCAGACGATGGTGACAGATTATCCGCAAGTGGATATCGATCCACGTATAGCCTCTTACGGGCCCGATAAATACCCGATGGCTGGCGAGACCTCGCATGTTGTTACTGTGGGGGTCTATGACTTGGGCACCCAGAAGACTGTTTATTTGAAGACAGGTGATCCTACTGACCGCTATTTCACCAACATCGCCTGGAGTCCTGATGCGAAGACGGTCTATATGTTTGAACTCAACCGTGACCAGAACGACTGTCGCTTGGTGAGTTATAATGCGGTAACGGGAGAGCGGATGACGGAACTTTACCGAGAGACCAGTGAGAAATACGTAGAACCATTACACCCCATTCTGTTCCTGCCTTGGGACAACAGCAAGTTTATCCTGCAGAGTCAGCGGGATGGCTATAACCACCTGTACCTTTATAATACGGAGGGACAACTGATCAAGCAACTAACCAAGGGGAACTTTGTCGTACAGGAGGTATTAGGTTTCAATGAGAAACTAAAGAGTATACTGATTACCTCTAATGAAGCAAGTCCTATCCAGCATAACACCTATGCCGTCAATATCAATAACGGGGAACGGACGCTACTGGATAATGGACGAGGCTCCCATCATGCCGTCCTCTCTGAGAGTGGCGCATGGTTCTACGACAAATACACAGAGCCTGACGTGCCACGCAATATCGACCTCGTACAGGTGAAGGGCGGTAAGGCACAACGGCTGCTGACAGCCGAAGACCCATGGAAGGGCTACCAGCAACCCGTCTTCGAGTGTGGGACGATCAAGGCTGCTGACGGCATTACCGACCTCTACTACCGTATGGTGAAACCGTCCGACTTTGACGCTACGAGGAAATATCCCACCGTAGTCTATGTCTATGGTGGTCCCCATGCCCACAATGTGGAGGCGGCATGGCACTGGTATAGTCGCTCTTGGGAGACCTATATGGCACAGAAGGGCTATATCGTCTTTATCCTCGACAACCGAGGCTCTGAGAACCGTGGTCTTACCTTCGAGCAGGCTACCTTCCGCCAACTCGGACAGATCGAGATGCAAGACCAGATGAAGGGTGTCGACTACCTACGCTCCTTACCATATATCGACATAGACCGATTGGGTGTACATGGCTGGTCGTTCGGCGGATTCATGACCATCTCCCTGATGACGAACTATCCCGAGACCTTCAAGGTCGGAGTAGCAGGCGGTCCTGTCATCGACTGGAAATGGTATGAGGTGATGTATGGCGAGCGTTATATGGACACCCCGCAGACCAATCCGGAGGGCTATGAGAAGACCTCTCTGATTCCGAAGGCGAAGAACCTGAAAGGCAAACTCCAGATCATCACGGGCTATAACGACAACACGGTCGTACCGCAGCATTGTCTGTCGTTCCTGAAAGCATGTATTGAGGCAGGTACCCAGCCCGACTTCTTCGTCTATCCTGGCGAGCCCCATAATATGCGAGGGCATGCCAGCGTCCATCTTCACGAGAGAATCACCCAGTATTTTGAAGACTACCTGAAATGAAAGAAGAGCAAATCCTAGTCAGCATTACAGGACAAGACCGTCCTGGACTCACGGCAAGCGTGATGAGCATCCTTGCCAAGTTTGACGCACAGATCTTAGACATCGGACAGGCGGACATCCACTCCACCCTCTCCTTAGGTATCCTCATCCGCATGGATGAGATGAACTCCGGACTCGCCATGAAGGAACTGCTGTTCAAGGCTACCGAACTGGGGGTGAACATCGGATTCTCCCCTATCAGCGATGACGAATATGAGGACTGGGTGGGTCATCAGGGCAAGAACCGCTATATCCTCATGGTCATGGGACGACAGTTGGAGGCTCGCCAGATAGAGGCGGCAACCCGTATCATCGCCGACCAGGGACTGAACATAGACTCCATCCTGCGCCTGACTGGTCGTAAGAGTATCAAGAACCCAGGCAAGCATGTCCGTGCCTGCATCGAGTTCTCACTGCGTGGAGAACCGCGCGACCGTCAGGAGATGCAGTCGAAACTGATGCGCCTGTCGCAGGAGATGGAGATCGACTTCTCTTTCCAGCGTGACGACATGTTCCGTCGCATGCGCCGTCTTATCTGCTTCGATATGGACTCCACCCTCATCCAGACCGAGTGTATCGACGAACTTGCCGAGCGCAATGGTGTAGGGGCTGAGGTACGTGCCATCACGGAGAGTGCCATGCGTGGGGAGATTGATTTCAAGGAGAGTTTCACCCGCCGTGTCGCCCTACTGAAAGGACTCGACGTGAGTGTCATGCAGGACATCGCCGAGCATCTGCCTATCACAGAGGGTGTCAACCGCCTCATGAATATCCTCAAGACCTGTGGTTATAAGATTGCCATCCTTAGTGGTGGATTCACCTATTTCGGAGAGTATCTGCAACGCAAATACGGTATCGACTATGTCTATGCCAACGAACTGGAGATCGGGGAGGACGGGAAACTGACGGGTAACTACGTCGGTGAGATTGTCGACGGGCACCGCAAGGCGGAACTACTGAAACTCATCGCACAGGTGGAGAAGGTGAACCTTGCCCAGACCATTGCCGTGGGCGATGGCGCCAACGACCTGCCGATGATCTCTGAGGCAGGACTGGGAATCGCCTTCCATGCCAAGCCCCGTGTGGTGGCGAATGCCAAACAGAGTATCAACACCATCGGACTGGATGGCGTGCTCTACTTCCTCGGCTTCAAGGACTCCTACCTCGGAGAACAAGGGAAACTATAAACTATCGTAATATCGAAATAAAATGAAAATATTATTGTTGGGCAGTGGCGGACGTGAGCATGCACTTGCCTGGAAGATTGCTCAGAGTGAGAAATGTGAGAAATTGTATATTGCCCCAGGCAATGCCGGAACCTCTAACTGCGGAGAGAACGTGGCGATGAAGGCGGATGACTTCGAGGCAATCAAGCAGTTCTGCGTAGACAAACAGATCAACATGGTTGTAGTTGGTCCAGAAGACCCGTTGGTAAAAGGTATCTATGACAACTTGAAGGCTGACGAGCGTACCAAGCAGATTCCCGTCATAGGTCCCTCGAAACAGGGTGCTGTCTTGGAGGGCTCTAAGGATTTTGCCAAGGCATTCATGCAGCGTCATAACATCCCGACAGCACGCTATCAGACCTTTGACGGCAAGCATCTGGAGGAAGGACTGAGATTCTTAGAGACTTTGGAAGCCCCCTACGTCCTCAAGGCTGACGGACTCTGTGCCGGCAAGGGTGTCCTCATCCTCCCGACCCTCGATGAGGCGAAGAAAGAACTGAAGGAGATGCTGAGTGGTATGTTCGGCAATGCCTCCAGCCGTGTGGTCATCGAGGAGTTTATGAGCGGTATCGAGTGCAGTGTCTTCGTACTCACCGACGGTCAGCACTATCAGATCCTGCCTGAGGCTAAGGACTATAAACGTATCGGCGAGCACGACACAGGTCTGAATACTGGTGGTATGGGCTCCGTGACCCCCGTCCCCTTCGCTACAAAGGAGTGGATGCAGAAGGTGGAGGACCGTATCATCCGTCCCACGGTAGAAGGTCTGGCTGCTGACGGCATCGACTATAAAGGCTTTATCTTCTTCGGACTTATTAACCGCACCAACACCCCGACTGGTGAGCCCGAGCCCTATGTCATCGAATATAACTGCCGTATGGGTGACCCGGAGACCGAGAGTGTGATGCTGCGTCTGAAGAGCGACATTGTAGACTTGTTTGAGGGCGTCGCCGAAGGCAACCTCGACCAGCGGAAGGTGGTGTTTGACGAGCGTGCCGCAGTCTGTGTGATGCTCGTCAGCGGTGGCTATCCCCAGGAATACAAGAAAGGCTATCCCATCAGTGGCATTGAGAAAGTAGAGGGCAGCATCGTCTTCCATAGCGGTACGGCACTGAAAGACGGACAGGTAGTGACCAATGGCGGACGTGTCATCGCCGTCTCTTCCTATGGCAAAGACAAGGCGGAAGCCTTGCAGAAGTCTTTCGAGGAGGCACAGAAAATCCTGTTTACTGATAAATATTTCCGCCGTGACATCGGTGCCGACCTCTAAACACATTGTCCTTTGAAGAAACGACTACAGAATAAGGTTGCGGAGAGCAGAATAGCCATGCCTGTCGTGGCTGTCTATGCCACCTGTTGCTGGCTGCTCGCAGGACTCATCCAGGAGAACTGGTGGGTACAGTTTGGCTATTTTGCCCTCTCCACCTATCTGATGATGGTGATGAACAACAGTTACGCGCTGATCCGTGTATACTCCAGGATGCTGTCATGCTCTTTCATGGCACTCACCTGCATGGCGTGTTTCCTGTTTCCCTCCTTCCATGGAGCCGCCACTCAACTACTGGTTATCGCCACCTATCTGATTCTGTTTCATACCTACCAGGACAAGTCTTCCGTAGGAATGACCTACTACGGGTTCCTGTTCTTAGGACTTGCCAGTATGGCATATATCCCCATCATATACCTGCTACCTGTGTTATGGATACTGATGTGGTCTAACCTACAGGCCCTCTCATGGCGCACATTCCTTGCCTCCCTATTGGGAGTCATCACTCCCTATTGGTTCTGGTTCTGTTGGCTGTTCTACCAAGAGGACCTTACACCTTTTGCCGACCATTTCATCCCGCTGGCAGACTTCCAGACACCCTTCCATTTCTCCGTGCTAAGTCTCGGAGGGGCAGCCACACTCCTCCTGTTGGTTGTCTTCACCATCCTAGGAGCCATCCATTTCTGGCATACGAGTTTTATGGACAAGATACGTATCCGTCAGTTCTATAGCCTCTTCATCAGGATGAATCTGGTGATATTCCTGCTGATCTGTCTTCAACCTCAGCATTACGACTCCCTGATACGTCTTGCCATCGTCAATACCGCTCCTCTGACAGCCCACTATATCTCGCTCACCCACACACGGTTCTCCAATGTGGTATTCATTATCATGACAATTATTGTATTGATCCTTACAACCTATAACTTATGGACGCAGTCATCGCTCTTCTGATCAGTTATGGTTACTGGGGCATGCTGATCACGGCATTCGTGGCAGGCTCGTTCTTTCCCTTCTCCAGCGAGGCTGTGATGATGGGACTGCTGGCAGCGGGACTTGACCCATGGGGACTGATCCTTTACGGAACGATAGGGAATGTGGCAGGTGGTATGTTCAACTATACCGTCGGACGCATGGGTAAGTTAGAATGGATAGAGAAATACCTGCATGTCAGCAAGGAGAAACTTGACCAGGCTACCCGCTTCATGGGAGGGCGAGGGGCGTGGATGGGGTTCTTTGCTTTTATCCCTATCTTAGGTAGTGCTATCACCATTGTCTTAGGGCTGATGCGCGCTAACATCCCCATCTCCATCACCAGTATGGCAATCGGCAAGTTTCTGCGCTATGTCCTCCTTATCTATGGCGTCAGCATCTTCCTATAGGTAGTTAAAAATACTGAAACATGCTGTCCTTCACGTGATTTGTATTACCTTTGCAGATTGGAATTAAAATTGAGACAAGAATAATGAAACAGTTTAGATTGTTAGACAATACACTGGGGTGGCTCAGTTTCCTGATTGCCGCCTTCGTCTATTGCTCTACGATTGAGCCGACAGCCTCGTTCTGGGACTGTCCGGAATTTATCTCCACAGGTTATAAACTGGAAATCGGTCACCCGCCCGGTGCCCCGTTCTTCATGCTCACCGCCAATCTCTTCTCACAGTTCACCAGCGACCCCACGCAGGTGGCTCGGATGGTGAACACGATGAGCGCGCTGCTGTCGGCAGCCACTATCCTGTTCCTGTTCTGGACTATCTCACACCTGGTACGCCGACTGCTGATCCGCGACTGGAGCGAGTTGACGTTGTGGAAGACCATCGCCATCGAGGGCTCGGCAATGGTGGGCGCATTGATATACACCTTCAGCGACACGTTCTGGTTCTCGGCAGTCGAGGGTGAGGTCTATGCCTACTCCTCCGCTTTCACGGCTGTCGTGTTCTGGCTCATCCTGAAATGGGAAGACCAAGCCGACGAGCCTCATAGTGACCGCTGGCTGATATTGATTATGTATATGACAGGTTTAAGTATTGGTGTCCACCTGCTGAACCTGCTCTGTCTGCCTGCTATCGTTCTGGTATACTACTATCGTAAATTCCCACAGAGTTTGCCTCGCAAAGACCTCTACGGCTCGTTGATCGCACTGGGTATCTCTATCGTGATCCTCGCTGCCGTCCTCTATGGTGTCGTTCCCGGCATCGTACAGGTGGGCGGCTGGTTCGAGTTGTTGTTTGTCAACATTCTCGGCTGTCCTTTCAACACAGGTGAGATTATCTATATCTTCCTGTTGATAGGCATCACCATCTGGGCGATCTATGAGACCCATCGTGATGTCAGTGAGTTGAGGCAGAATATCGCTTTCCTCCTGTCTGTCGCCATGCTGGGTATTCCGTTCTACGGACACGGCTGGTCGGCGGTGATTATCGGTATTGTCGTGCTTATCGTCCTGTGGTTTGTCCTACAGTACAAGCCGACGGCGAAAGGGAAACAGCCAAAGGCACTCGTCACAGCACGTATCAAGAACACCTCCTTGCTCTGTATGCTGATGCTGATGATCGGCTACTCTTCGTATGCCCTCATCGTCATCCGCTCGTCGGCAAACCCGCCGATGGACCAGAACTCCCCAGAGGACATCTTTACTTTGGGAGAGTATCTCGGTCGTGAGCAATACGGACAGCGCCCCCTGTTCTACGGACAGGCATATACCTCACAGGTAGCCTTGGAGAAAGAGGGTGAATACTGTCGCCCCGTGGTGAAGAAAGGGGCTCCTGTGTGGCAGCGTAAGGAAAAAGCGTCTCCTGACGAGAAGGATGAGTACTTCGTTGTCCGCAACAAAGACGAGTACGTCTATGCGCAGAACATGCTCTTCCCACGTATGTACAGTTCTGCGCACCGTGCCGCCTACGAGAGTTGGATGGGTGGCAGTGTCGACGGTCATGAGGAGATGTACGACCGTTGTGGCGAGATGATCAGTGTCAAGGTGCCCAGTCAAATAGAAAACATCCGTTTCTTCCTCTCCTATCAGTGTAACTTCATGTACTGGCGTTATTTCATGTGGAACTTCGCTGGTCGACAGAACGACATACAAGGCAATGGAGAGTTGGAGCATGGCAACTGGCTCAGCGGCTTCGACTGGTTTGACAACATGCGCCTGGGCGACCAGAGCACCCTGCCCGACGAACTCAAGAACAACAAGGGACATAACGTCTTCTACTGTCTGCCACTATTGTTAGGACTCATCGGACTCTTCTGGCAGTCATGGTACACCCGTAAGAACCGTATCGTAGTGGACGGCAAGGAGCAGACAGAGGTGGAGCCCGTGGGCATCCGCCAGTTCTGGGTGGTCTTCTTCCTGTTCTTCATGACAGGTCTTGCCATCGTCATCTACCTGAACCAGACACCGATGCAGCCTCGTGAGCGCGACTATGCCTATGCTGGCTCGTTCTATGCCTTCGCCATCTGGTGCGGCATGGGAGTCGCAGCCCTTATCGACCTCATCAGCCGCAAGTTGAAGGGGAATATGCTGGTGCCTGCATCTGTCGTGTCACTGGCGTGCCTTCTCGTCCCCATCCAGATGGCATCCCAGACATGGGACGACCACGACCGCTCTGGACGCTATACCTGCCGTGACTTCGGACAGAACTACCTGATGTCGCTGCAAGACGAGGGTAACCCGATTATCTTCACCAATGGCGACAACGATACTTTCCCGCTCTGGTATAACCAGGACGTGGAGGGCGTTCGCACGGACGCCCGTGTCTGCAACCTCTCCTACCTGCAGACCGACTGGTATATCGACCAGATGTGCCGTCCTGCCTATGACTCACCTTCCGTGCCCATCACCTGGAGCCGACTGGAATACTGCTCTGGCACCAATGAGTATGTGGCTATTGACCCGGAGATGAAACAGGCGGTGCTCGACTTCTACAAGGAGAGTCCCGAACAGGCAAAAGAGCAGTTTGGCGACGACCCGTTTGAGTTGAAGAACATCCTGAAATACTGGGTACGCTCCAAGAATGCCGACCTGCACGTCATCCCCACCGATGTCATCTATATGACCATCGACAAGGAGGCTGTCCGCAAGAGCGGTATGATGATGGCGACAGACTCTATTCCTGACCGCATGACCATCTCGCTGAAGGGCAAGACGGCACTCTATAAAGGCGATCTTATGATACTGGAGATGCTCGCCCAGTGTAACTGGGAGCGTCCTATCTATGTCGCCGTCTCCGTAGGTGATGAGAACTATATCAACCTGGGCGACAACACCATCACAGAGGGTCTCGCCTATCGTATCACCCCCTTCACCACCAACCAGGAGGGTGCCAAGAACTTCGACACGAAGCGCACCTATGATAATGTCATGCACCGCTTTAAGTTCGGAGGTGCCGACACGAAAGGTATCTACCTCGACGAAACTGTGATGCGCATGTGCTATACCCATCGCCGTATCATGGCACGCCTTGCCGTCCAACTGGTCAGCGAGGGCAAGGACAAAGAGGCTGCCGAGGTGCTACGCTATACGGAGAAGGTGTTGCCTGCCTATAACGTTCCCCATAACTACAGTTCCGGCTCACTGGACATGGCTCGCGCATGGGCTGCGATGGGCAATCAGAAGGAGGCGATGAAACTGATCAACCAGTTATGGAAGAACTCCGCTCAATATGTAAGTTGGTACGTCAACCTCAACAGCATGCAGTTCAGCCTGTCGGAAGACAATTGCTATATGCATATCTATATCCTCAACCAACTCCTCCAACTGGGTAGCACCATCGACGAGGAATGGGGTGACAAGCGGGAGGTGACACTCAGCAAGATGCTGGATGCCTTCCAGGCGAAGGGTGGCAGACTGGGTTCCGAGAACTAATAATGAGGAATTTGGAATGATTATCGAGCAACCAGCTATATGGTTGCGCTGGCTATATCCCAGGGCAACGTGGCGAATGGATCGTCATGAGAAGGCAGTATACCTGACCTTCGACGACGGTCCTATCCCCGAGGCGACACCGTTTATCCTCGATACCCTCAAGCGCTATGGCATCAAAGCGACCTTCTTCATGGTGGGCGACAATGCCAGGAAATACCCCGAACTCCACCAACGGGTGGTCGACGAGGGACATCGCATCGGCAACCATACCCACAACCATATCAGCGGTTTCAAGCATAACATCCACGAGTATAGTTATAATGTGGAGAAAGCGAACGCCTATCTGCATACCAATCTGGTGCGCCCTCCTCACGGTTGGATGCGCTTAGGACAGTATGCGTGGCTGGGCAGAAAATTCCGTATCGTAATGTGGGACCTCGTGACGCGTGACTACTCCAAATGGATAACCGCCGAGGATGTGCTTAACAATGTGAAGCGCTATGCCCGCAACGGCTCTATCATCACCTTCCACGACTCTTTGAAAAGTATCGAGAAACTAAAAACAGCCCTGCCCCAAGCCATTGAGTGGCTGATGGAGCAGGGCTATGCCTTTAAGGTTTTCGACTAATCAGCAAGGACGCTTCTTCGGCAGGTTAAACACATCCTGCACCTCTTTCATCTGTGCCTCCGTCATACCATCGGGCTCAGAGCCCATGCTGCGGGCACACATATAGATGTTCGCTGCCTTGCAGAGCACGTCCGTCTGGTCGAAGGCATCCATGATATCCTGACCGACGGCAACAGTACCATGTTTCTCCCACATCACCACATCATGCGTCTTGATCTGCTCTAAGGTAGCCTCGGCAAGGGCTACAGAGGAAGGTAAAGCATAAGGTACGATGCCTATACCCAGCGGAGCGAAGGCGAGTGTCTCAGGAATCATCGACCACAGCACACGGGTCATCTCATCCCCCTTGAGGAAACGCTGGATATGGCTCATTGCCACCAACTCGATGGGATGTGTATGCAGGGTAGCCTTATAGCACGAGCCCGTCTCCAACAGGTAGTTCTGCAAAGCGAGGTGGGTGGGTAACTCTGAGGTAGGAACGACGTTCACATCAGCAATCACCACATAACTGGCACAGTCGTCACAGATACGGATGATGCTACCGTTCTGCATCGGCTCCTTGGCGAGGTCACGCATGCGCTTTCCCGTTCCCTTGCAATAGAAATACTTTCCCTTCAACAGGGGCAGTGTCAATCCAATCTGCTTCACCTCACTGATGGCAGGCAGTGCCTGACACTCCTCATCCATAAACTCGGTGACGTTGACGGTGATATTACCACCGTTACGCTCAGCCCATCCTTTCTGCCAGAGGTAACCCGTCACCTCGGCAATCTGATCAATGACCGCTTTCAAAGCGGGGCGGCCTTCTAATATACTTTTCATTGTTTTTCTTTTTTTTCGATATATCGACTATTCATTAATAATTCTCTCCATAACGCTCCTTGGTGATATCCTCCAAGGCACGACCACGGGTGTTGGGAACACCGATAAAGCCAACCACCAGGGAGATGGCGAGCAGGGCGATCATGCAATAGGCGGCGATGGTGAAGCCCTCACCGTTATCCCCATAGATATAGGTAAAGACGAGTCCCCACAAGGCGGACAGACCACGGACGATGAAGAACATCAGTCCCTGGGCACCAGCACGGAACTTCGCAGGGAACAACTCAGAGCCCCACAGCGCATAGAATATCTGGGGTGACGAGCCACCCTGTACACCCCATAGGATGGCGAATGCCCACAAGCCAGCAGGACCGTTGACACCTATCGTCACGATGACCAGCCATGCCGAGATGGCGACCAACAAGCCGAAGGTATAGATCGCCTTATGCGAGGTCTTGTCGATGAGTTTTGAGACGATGAACGTGACACCCACGATAATCGCCCACTGGATACAGTTCATCCAGTTTGCCTGCTCGTTAGAGACACCGCCTGCCGTCTCGTAGATATGTGGCTGGAAGAAGCCCATGACAGAGGCAACGAGGTTCCATGTCAGATAGATCACGGCAAGGAAACATACCGTCTTCACGGCGATACTGTTGGAGAACAGCACCTTGATATTCTCTATCAGTCCTGCCTGCTTCGACTTGTTAGCCTCAAACTCCGCACTCTCCTGAAGCCCGCGCTGCAGGTTCCAGGCGATGAAGGCGACCACGAACAACGAGAAGAAGACCACACGGGAACTGAATACATGGGTAGCCTCCACGGAGAGACCGCTACCGCCGACAGCCTGCGCCAGACTCTCCACCCAGCCGAACAGATAGCCACCAGGAGCGAAGAGCATACCCAGCAACAGGATGACCATAGGACCAATGCCCCATGACATCTGCGAGATACAGATGTTACGTCCACGGTTGTTGACCTCAGAACTCTCAGAGATATACGTCCATGAGGCAGGCACTCCCACACCCACGGAGATTCCCGTGATGAGGAAACCGCACAGCAGCATGGGGAAGTTGACACTCAGCATGATGGTCAGCACACCCAGCATATACACCAGCATGTTATAGGTGAAGATGAACTTACGCCCGTACTTATCCGCTAAGAAACCACCGATGATAGCACCGATAGCGGCACCCAGACAGTTGGCACTGATGAAGTTCAACCAGCCAAGATGCACCTCCGACAGTCCGAGGTAGTTCTGCCACAGCGTCAGACCACTGGCACCTGCTACGATGGCACCAGCATCGAGATAATTAGTGAGAGACACGGCTATCGTGCTCTTCAAAGAACCATTATTTGCCATTTTTTCGATATTACGATATTACGACATTATCTACAAACCACGTCACACTCGATATTGAATATCTTTGCCACCTTCAGGATGGTATCGATATGATGACCCACAGCGGCAGCCATGTGATGGGTAGGACCTGCCTCGCTCCACTTGTTGACGAACTCACGGCAAGGCAGTGAGAACTTCGTGCGCATATTGGTGTCACCGAAGGTGAAGATTGGACCTTCCTCGTTGACGCCCTCAGCCACCACAAACTTAAAGACACCATTCTTGTCCTGTGTGATGGCGAGATAAGTGACAGGACCCGTAGGAGGATAGAACTGCGTGAGATAGCCGCCGCCACTCTTACCGTGGAACACGGGCACGATCTTCATCGTCGGCTTCTTAGCCTGCGAGATGTCATAGTCGCCAGAGCCAGAGTGTCCGATGATACAGATATCTTTCGGGAAGTCGATGCTATACATCTCGGCAAGGGTTCCCGTGCCTGAGATGGTCTTCAGGATAGACATGGCCATCGCCACCTTCATATCACCCTCCACGGCACATGCCGTATGCTGTTTGATGAGCATGGAGAAAGCGGGAATCAGCATAGAGTCGAGTTTACCGGCGACACCCTTGGCGAAGCCGTCATAATGGGAGGCTATGAAGCCCAGTCTCTCGTCTTTCACCCACTGCTCGAAGGCTACGACATATTTCGCCATGTCCCAGACCTTCTCGATGGTACCGCCACCCTCGATGTCGAAGGTGTCGAGGATGTCCTGCGCCTTTGCCTTGATGGCAGCCTCATCGGTGATATTATCAGCGATAGCCCACATCTTCTCCCAGTCGAACTGCTTGGTATAGAGCCACATACGATGATACAAATTCGTCTCGTCGATATACAGGTCCATCATACCAGGATAGGGACGACCGATCTGTGCGATGTTCGTGTCACGGAAACGGCGGCGCACCTGTGCGGCACGGCACCAGTCCTCTATCTCCGCCTGCACCTGAGGGTCGCCACCCTCGACGACACCTGTGATCACGGCAGAGCGCTTGCCCGCACGATTCAGGTCGGCAACCATCTCACCGATGGCGCCACAGGCATACAACTCACCCAGCCAGATGGGGATGTCCGTCTTCTCATAGTCGGGTGCCAGTTTCTTCTGCACATTCACGATGACGACTGGCACGTCAAGGTCACGGACGGCAGGCAGCATGTTATAAGAGGTGCAGTAGGTCAGCATCTGCAAGATGACGAGGTCGACATCTGCGGCACGGAACTTATCGCCCGCCAGCATCGACTGCTCCTTGGTGGTCACCATACCACCGTCAATCAACTCCACCGTGTCGGGAAGCGTCTTCTTAAACGCCTCATACTGCGCCTCGAACTCTGGGACGAGTTGAGGGAACTGTGGCAGATATGCTCCTAATGCGACGGAGAACACACCCACCTTTGCCTTGGTTTCTACTAATGGTTTACTCATTGTCCTTCTATTTTATTTGATTAGTTCTTAAGTTTCAAAATATCCAGGTACTTCTCATAGCCAGCATCCCATGCGGCAGAATTCTCTGTGGGATGATAGGCAACCGTCTCGATGGAGTTGGCGATGATACGGCGCATCTCCCAGATGTCCCCCACCTCACCGGATGCCTTTGCCTGCAACATGATATTGCCGATAGCAGTACCCTCCTGTGGTCCCGCCAGCACCTCCACGCCAAGGGCATCGGCGGTAAACTGGTTCAGGTATTTGTTCAACGAGCCGCCTCCGATGATATGGAGCACGTTGAGGTCGAAGGTGGCGAACTCGCGCAACCATCCGAACACCTGCTTGTAGCGCAGGGCGAGGGAGTCGAAGATGCAGCGGCATATCTCCGCAGGAGTCTCAGGCACCTGCTGTCCTGTCTCACGGCAATACTGCTGGATTGCCTGGATCATCGACGGCGGGTTGGCAAACAACTTGTCGTCAGGATTGATGAGCGAGCGGAAAGGCTCCACCTGCATCGCCGAGCCTTGCAACTCAGGATGGGAGAGTTTCCGAACCTCCTCGGACCACTCCTTGCGGCAACGCTCATAGAGCCACATGCCACAGATATTCTTCAGGAAACGGGTGGTATGCTCCGCCCCACCCTCGTTGGTGAAGTTCAACTCATAACTGCGGTCGTTGATGACAGCCTCCTTCGTCTCGATACCCATCAGACTCCACGTACCGCTCGACAGATAGGCGAACTGCTCGTTCCTTGCGGGGACGGCGGCAACAGCAGAGGCGGTGTCATGACCTGGCACAGCAATCACGGGGACGGGTCCTAAGCCTGTCATCTTCTGTACCTCCTCCGTCAGCACACCGATACGGGTACCTGGCTGCACCATCCGTCCGAAATGCCCACGGGTAAGCCCCACGCTCCCCACGAGACGCTCGTCCAAGTCACCCGTACGGGGATTCAGCATCTGCGAAGTAGAGGCGATGGTATACTCACATACCGCCTCCCCTGTCAGCATCCAACTCAGGGCATCGGGTACGAACAGGATCCTCTTCGCCTGCCCGAGGGCTATATTCCCGTCTTGCCGCATGGCATACAACTGGAACAGCGAGTTGAAGTTCATAAACTGGATACCCGTGAGGTCATAGACCGCCTTCCGATCGACGACCTGCTCGAAATACTGCTCCATCCGCCCGAAGGTATGGGGGTCGCGATAGGCGATAGGATTACGCAGGATGGCATTGTCATCGGCAATCATCACGAAGTCGACACCCCACGTGTCAATACCGATGGACACCAGACTGATGCCACGACGTGCCACCTCCTGCAGTCCCTTGATCATCTCATAGTAGAGCGCATAGATATCCCAGTAGAAATGACCTCCCGTCTCTATCAGGTTGTTGGGGAAACGGGTCAGTTCCTCCTGCTCCAGTCTCCCGTCGGCAAGCGAGCCCAAGATGGTCCTGCCACTGGTAGCACCTAAGTCAACGGCGAAATAATACTTTTTGTTTTCCATATATCCTAAGTTATTCAAAGTTCAACACCTTTCCATCTATCGTGAAGTCCTCGAGCACATACTTCTCGGAAGTCATGACATCATATTTTGTCTGTGAAGCCACCTCGATACGGCGCATCGTGATGTGGCTGCATCGGGAGAGGGGCATATCCTTGCGGTCACCCATCTGATAGAACTGCGTCCAGGGATGGATAAACAAGAAATGGTTGCACTTCCCTGTGATATGCTCCACCAGCACATACTCATAGTGCTGGGGAGTGTCAGGGCGCATCTTCAACCACAGCACACGGTCGGCATTCTCCGTATGGCAATTTCGAAGGATGATATTCCTGTCGTGCAGCGACTCCGAGCCTAATGTCAGACAACCATGCACCCGACCATAACGGCAGTTCTGGATGAGGACACGCTCACAGGGACCGTTCGTCTCGTCCTTGTCAGCCCATGTTCCCTTACCACCTTTCAGGACGACAGCATCATCATTCACGTGCATATAGCAGCCGTCCACCAGCACATCCGCACAGGCATCGATATCAATGGCATCCGACGAGGGGGCACCACGTTGGGACTCTGGAGCGAAGATATGCTCCGTAGGGGCATAGATATAGCAGTCCAGATAGCGCACATGGTTGCTCTTATAGACATGGTTCGTCCAGAACGGACTGTTGATGAGACGGACATCCTGTATCGTCACGTTCCTCGAATTGGAGATATACGTCAGCCGGGGACGCTGCGCATCCTTATTGGTACACTGCGGGTTCCACTGGCGACGGATCCAGAACTCCTGCCAGTAGGACAACCCGTTACCGTCAATCGTTCCCTTGCCCGTAATCGTAAAACCGTCCAGTCCGTCGGCATTGATCAAGGCGGAGAAATACTTGCAGGTCTCGCCCTCGATACGGGTTAGGCATATCGGGAAGTCGATGATACGCTCCGACCCCTTGATCTTCCCGCCCTCCTGGATATGCAGATGGGTTCCCTGCTTGAAGAAGAGGGCGCCTGTCAGGAAAGTACCCTGAGGCACCACGACGACACCACCGCCATTGGCGGCGACACGGTCAATCACCCGCTGAAGGGCTGCCGTCTGCACCTGCGTGCTGTCAGCGACAACGCCATAGTCAGTGATGACGTATTGTTTGCCCAACTGCGCCACCTCTACTTTCTGGGGGTTGACAAACCATTGATCCATGGGTGTCCCGTCGGGCCACAACGCCGTCTTCGCACTCGTCATCAACGGGCACAACAGGACCAGCGGGACAAGCAACCATTTTCTCATTCTCGTTTGTTTTAGTATTTAGCGACTACAAAGATAAACAATTTATTTCATTCTGACATAGCAAAACGTACGATTTTTATATAAAATCGCACGTTTTATGGATTCCATTACGGATTCAGCAACCGCCAGCCGATGTCGACATGGACGGCAAGTTGCTCACGCCCTTGCTGGTCTAAGCCACACTCCACACTCGCCATCGCCACCACGAGGTCACACCAGACGGTCTTCGACTCCTCTTTCATCGGAGGCAGCGGTGTTGTCGGGGCGATGCCCGTCAACCTGCTCACCGTCTTGATATACGCCTCCACCTGATTCTCCGTCTCTGGCGCCCATCGTCGGATGATACGGCTGATGGTGGTGCGCTTGTGGGTGTCGTAGTACCTGCGCAGCAGTTTCAATGCCGCACGGCACCCCTGCGCCATGGTCTCAAACTTGACGAAAGTAGGATCACTCCCGTCCTTCACCTCACCCAACCAACAGAAGTTGGGACTCTTCACGATATTCAGCGGATTATTGTTCCGCAATCCTCTTGCTATTTTTGATGTACTCATAATCTTTAATATTTGATGTTTAATCTTTTAATGCTTAACGTTTACCCAAACTCCATCCCCTTTCGCCTTCGCCTCCACGATACGCTTCTTCAGGACAAAGACCGTATTGGGGCTATTGACGATCCTTCCGTCACCAAGATATTTTCCAATGATGATGTCACCTACAGGGATGTCCTCGACGGTCTTGCCTATTTGGATGCGCACATCCTTGAATCTCGGCACTCCCAGTAATAGCGGTAGCCATCGGTCTTGGCGTTCGCAGTGGGTAATCACCACGGGGTAGCGACCTTCTGGAATGGCAGCACGCTTTTTCAGTGTGCGCCTGCCATTTAAATCCAGTTCTTTCACTTTAGGTTCTAAGGTGTCGCAGAGGTATTCCATTTCTTCCCCCGCCAGATATTCATCATCAACACACTTTGCGATATACAATTGCCCCACTGTAAAAATCTCGTTGATATCGGTTCTTTTTAATACTAATTCCATAACGTCATTTCACTTTTTGGTAACTGTTATCTGTTATCTGTGTCACATAGTTGCGAGATTTCCATGTGCGAATCATTTTCATTGCACCTTTGGCGTCCATCCCTTGTTGCCGTCTCACATTGATGGCATCTTGCAGGCTGAACTCATCAGGAAGCAACTCCAGCAGATTCCGAGGACCAGGCTTCGATTTGTTGTTCTCAGTATTGTCCGCATTCTCTATCGCCTCGCCGAAGAACTGCATCTTGCACCACATATCATACTGCAATGACCAACGCACGAACTCCTCAATCTCACGAGTCCACTTGTAGTCGTTGGCGACATACAGCAGGCAGCCCTTCAACCATGCGATGACGTTGGCACGGAAGGAGAGGTTCTCATAGACTCTCGACTGGCTCAGACGGGCGAACTCTGCG
>JAFUFD010000059.1 GCA_017470055.1 Prevotella sp.
ATGGTGAAGTTACTCTTGTAATTGAACCCAATCGTGAACTGCGAGGTAAGATAATGCTCTATGGAGAGAACCTTGAGGTGATGCAACCATTGTCTTTGAGAGAGCAGATTAAGGATATTCTTATGAAGCAATTGGAGTTATATTTGGTAGAGAAATAGTAATTTTTCTAAGAAATCCTTTGGAGATTCCAAAAAATAATGTAACTTTGCATCCAGAAATAAGTCCTTTGCAACTGAAAGGTTACGTTGACGTAGCTCACTTGTGTAGGTTGTACGGGGCTGTTTCTTTTTTATGATGCTTTGTAAACCCTTTATCTTTCGTAAAGCGATTTGGAACAAAGTTCCAGTGTAAATAAGGCTCTTTCCATAAGTCAGACTTCTTTGTGATGGGTGTTGTTATACCAATATTAAAGCCAGGATGCAGTTCAAAGATCCTTTTAGAGATATGCTTGTAAAGCCTCTCTTTCACTATGTTCCGCTTCGCTCTTTTTCCATCGATACCACGCTCTTTATGCTTATCGTTCAAGCGAAAACACATTGCCCCAAGTACTACGTCCATAACTTGTAGTGGTAAATGTTTCTTGGAATTGACTTCTGCAACATCACCATCCTTAATATGTATATTTGCCTTTTGAAATTGAACCAAATCATTTAAATGGTAGATAGCCTTCAGGAAACTGTCCCTATCAGGTCCTTTCAATGGCATGTCATCAATGAGCAATCTTACTCTAACATTCTTTCCTTTAGGATTGCTATAAATCAGTCCAAAGTCATTTTTGATGAATTGATAGTAAAGAATCTGATATTCATGTCTCCTTTGTTCGTTATTCAATTCGAAAGCCTTAAACTGGCGGTGGCGGAAGAATATTCTTATTTTAGCCTTACCCTCACCAAGCAACTCAAATAGCACGTCAATGATTCTCTTGTACCGCTCTTCTGTATATTCATTTACCTTCTGCCATTTGATTTCGTCCTCTATTCCTACTTCTCTAACAATAGCAGAAAGCCGTTGGAGCACTTCTTCATAGTGCTCTGACAGGATCAGTATACCACCATAGAAATTAGCATAATACTTCCCTGTAGAATCGCTCTCGTCAGTCCAGATGTAATACATAGTTTACTAAATATGTCTGCAAAGGTACAAAAATTCTACGAGAATCTGTCATGTATTTAGGGAAATGTACCTCTTTTTAGATATCTGGTATGGTTTATGTCAAAAACATTTCATAAAAGTTTGATTAACTGCTCTAAGGATTGCAGTTGTTGATTATACAACTGCTCCATGATATCAGCCCCTTTCTTTGCTTCATCCAGCCTCCTGCACTTTTCATCTGCCACATCTGGTGGATACATGCTACGAATTTGACTTTTCTTACTCTCAATAATCATTTCTTTTTCAGCATCTGTCATATTATATCTCCTTTACCTTATTTGATTATTGTCGGAATGAGTACCATTACTCACCCCATTTTATTGATTATGGCTCTATGGCTCGCTTCGACAACCAATAAAACTGGTGCAAAGATAAGCAATATTCTCCAGATATCAGTACAGAATTGGCTAAAAAGTGTTATAACATTCCCCAATTCCCTATTATTCTTATTAATAATATGTACCTTTGCAAGAAGAGAATGGTATCAATATGCATATGACTACAGATAAGAACATTGTCTACTTGATTAATAATAACAAGCCCTCAAACGGTTCCATGCAGAACGGAACCATTCGTGAGGCAGAAATGCTTGCAGTGATCAGAAATCAGTTGTACCTTTGCGGCGCATTTGAGACTCAAGTGCAGGACATAAAGTACTAACCAACAAAAACACAAGAGACTATGCAGAACGCACAGAACGCAGCAGAGATTCAGCAGAGAGTGATTAACCTCGTAGAACTTTACCGTACTAAAGTGGGTAAGGAAAGTCAGATAGCTAAGGATGCCAAGGCGGATTGTGACTACTGGGATCAAGAGTCTATCAATTTGATGGATGAGAATGGCATAGGAGGTGGAATATATGGCGAAGGTCCTCATATCGAAGATTGGATAAAGCACCTGATGGTCAATGAACAGTTGCTTGGTCATTTCTATTCACTTGTTGCTGGAAAGGATGCTGAAAAAGAGATTCTTGACCAGTTACAGCCAGATGTCTATGATAAGACCATCTTTACCGAAGAAGAAGAGTTGTTCCTTACAGCCCATTTTAAGGATATGGTGAATTACATCATCCTTACTCCTTGTGATGATTCCCTTGAGTGGGTACATCGCCATGACGGCAAGGATGCTTATACCATTCCAAAGGAAGTGCTTGAACTCGTCAAAGCTCGGGTAGAGATTCCTATAGGTTCAACAGTGTATTATCCCCATACTGCATTTGCTCAATTAGCGAATCTGTTCGATGGGTGTAAGTATTATTGCGACACCATGTTTTATGCATGGACGAAAGTCGCCCTCTATGCCAACAATATAGATGCTGAGAACAATGCAAGGCCTACATCATACGATGCGATTGTGTCATATCTCCCAAAAGACGATGATGACAGCAAGGCAATTGCCCGTTTATGTGATGCATACAAGAATTTGCCAGTTGGTGGCAAATTTGTTCTGATTTGTCCGCCAAATGTTTTAGTGAACAAGGAGAATACTTTGTATAGAAGGACTCTTTCTGAAACATTGAAATATAAAGGACTACCTTCTGTTAAGGAAAAACTAGAAGAGGCATCCACAGACGTTAATGCTCAATTCAGGCGAATGCTTGTGGAGGACAAGGCTATTAAGGAGATAATCCAATTGCCCTCGGTAATGAGCAATAATGCGTCTTTCGACGCCTATTGTCTCCTGATTGCAGAGAAAGGAAGGATAAAATCAGACACTCTTCTCGTTGATGCTCGTGTGGCAAGTAATGATTTTGATACAAAGCATTATATATTGTCATTCGACAATACCAAGTTCAATGCAATCTTGCAGAACGATGGTATTGATTCAAGTACGGGATTGAGAAAAGTGGTGAATGTATCCTCTGAGGATTTATCATCAGAGATTCTCATACCACAAGTATATGTGATAGAGAGACCTACAGAAACAGAACATCCTGTTCCTCTGTCGATGTTATGCTCTTTGGCATCAACCAGAGTTCGTGATGTGCAATTTGATTTGCCAGAAGATACCCCATGGATAACCAAGAGTGACTTAACACCATTATACACAGGTGATTTGGACATGTCTGTTATAAGAAAAGCAGATTGTCCTAACAATCCACCTTATGTTGAAGGTAGCAAAGAGTACGGATTTGATAAGGACGGCAAGTTCGTTGATTCCATTTGGTCACAGATAGGAAAGTCCAAAGGACATGATGTTTTGGAATATAGGAGATGTACCTATCTTGACGGCAACAGTGATGCTGTTCTCTATGAGCGATTTGCAGAGTCAGGAATTCAAATTGCTGTAGTTCGTGCGACAGGAAAACCTTATGCCGTAAGTAGCGGTATCTTTGTTTTCTGTCCTAAGGATGACTTTGATGCTAACTCGTTGGTAGCACTCTTGAGATTGCCTGTAGTGTATAGACAATTGATAGCATATCAAGAATATGGACTGGGCAATTACCTGAACGAGATACTTGTTCCTATGGATAAGCGCATTATTGGTGATGAACTCTATCGGATGAAGAGAGAAGAGGCTGTCACTAATGAGTTGGGAGAAAAAGTTCTGGTAATGAAGACCGAGTATATAAACGAGGTTCGGATGAGGAAACATGATATGCGTCCTCATATGAAGCAGTTGAATTCCTCAAAGAATTTGATGCAGCACTATGTTGATAATATGTCTACAATAGATGATGTCCAGATTCATCTAAACCATCAACTCGCTCGATTCAGTGATGCGCTGGGACATCTTTCTGACATAATAGAGCATCTTAGTGATGAAGAGAAGTTTGGTAAACCTGAGCGATTCCCAATTATCGAACATCTACAAGAACTTATTACAGAATTTAATCGAAGTGGATACAATATTTCTTTCAATTATAAAGAGGACGAGGCAAAGGAATATCTGAAAAACAAGATTGAGTATTTCTTGGATAATATTAAGGATTTCGAAACAGAAAAAGGAGAATATCCATTTCCAATACACTTCTCATATGCGCTAATAGCTCCATTGGATTTTGATCGGATGGTTCAAAATATAATAGAGAATGCTCGTACTCATGGATTTATAGATGCATCTAAATCTGATTATAAAATTTGGATAAATCTTGATATAGATGAAAAGCGTGATATGTACCAGATTGATTTCTCAAATAACGGTATGCCTTTACCCGAAGGTATGACGAAAGCCCGTTATGGCATAAAAGGAGAGAAGGCTGGCAAACATGCAGGAACTGGCTCTGGCGGCTATATAGTGAAGTCCATTGTTACCCACTATGGAGGTGACTATGACATTTTTTGTAAGAACGGAATAACAACTGTAAGAATATTATTACCGATAGTAACGATATGAATACAAAGTATGAGGTCATCTGGATTGATGACGAATGGGAAAAGATGGATGCATTCAAAGAAGAATGTGAAGTGATTCATCAGATATATCTTCATCCGTTTCGGACTCAAAAGGCCGGAATGGATGAGTTTGATAAGAATCCCAAGAAATGGGATGCCATTATTCTTGATGCCAAAATGTTTGATGAGTCAGAGAATGAAGTGCCAAGATTGGATGGATTAAGGAAGGCAGTACAGCATATTAATGAAAAATCGTTGTTGTGCAAGGTTCCTTACTTTATTTCTACAGGTCAACCAGGTTTGATGGACAATGAGACTTTTGAACAGGCATTTGGTACTTATTACATCAAGGAGCGTGATGATCAAAAGCTCATTCAAGGCATAAAGGACGCTGCTGGCAAATCAACGAGGTTTCAAACTAAAACGTATTATATTGATGCTATAGAACAACTTGAATCTATTGATGCTTGGTGTTGTGATAAGATTCTTGACATATTGGAAGCAATGCATTTCCCTGAAAAGAATATTGATCCATTACTTTATTACAACCCCTTAAGGCAAACTTTAGAATATATCTTTAGGAAAGCAAATAAGGTCAACATCATACCCGATGAGTTTATTGGAAAAGACAAAGATGATGTCAACTTGAACCAGTGTGTACAGTTCCTTTCGGGTAGAAATGCTGATTGGATAGGGATTCGCTTTGGTGGAGCTAAAGACTTTGCCGTTCCTGCTCATATTAAGGATATGATGTTTCAAGTGCTAAATCTTGGCAATATCAATTCTCATTCACGGACGTTGAATGATGATGAACTAAAGAAATTGGGTGCGTATTTCAAAGAAAATGTATGCAATTCTCATTATCTTATTTATAGTCTTGCACTGCAAATATGTGAAATAGCAGTCTTTATTGGAAAATATATAGCAGCCAATAAAGATACAGATAAGAATAGGACACAATGCAAAACATTTGGTATTGTGGAGAAGATTGAAGGAAATGATTCAATCTGCGTAATAAAAAGCAAAAGGCCTGGACGGGAATCATGCATCTGTATTTCCACAAAGTTTGCAATTAGTAAGGGAATAATTGACAAAAAGGTTGTTGTAATAGACGAAAGTCCAAACACAAACAATACTACGAAAGTAGAATATCCATACTTTGCAATAAAAATAGAGCCTTTAGAGAAGTAAAAAACGGTTCCAAGTAGAACGGAACTATTCGCAAGGCTTGTTTTCTTGCAGACATCGGAAAGTTGCCGTAACTTTGCAGCGTCAATCTCTGAAACCACCCCAGAGTTGACGCTGCAAAATGTTAGTGGTGGGAACTAAAACAGGATGAATACTATGACGAACACAGCACTTCAAGACATCGCAATCAGGGCTCTGCCAGCACTCTCAGGTGAGCAAGTGACCTACAACGCAGCAAAGAACGTATTCCTTTCGCAGGGATACACAAGTGCGGCAGGGAACATGTATTACAAGGCAATACGTCTGTCGAACAGGCTGGTGGTATACTACGATTTGGGGCAGGGATATCTTCACACCTTCCTGAACGGCATCAAACTGTTCTGCTTTGACGGTCAGAAGGCGAACCTCATCGCACAGAAGTACTGGGGTGGCTGTGACTACCGCATCTTCAACGAGCAGTTTGCCAAGGAGCAGAGCATTTTGATGCTGAAGGACTTCTTAGACGGTCAACTGAAGTTGGAGGGGGCACACGTCAGCGATCAAGAACTTTCCAGTTTCGCAAGAAACATGGTAGAGGAGACACATCGTAAGCAGTTAGTTTAAGGGTGACTGCTTGCGACAAGGATAACACTATAAACAATCACTAAGACCAATAAGACTATGGAGAACATGATTGACACACAGAACAAGCAGCAGGTAATGGCTTACGAACTGATTGCCAACACCAACAGTAGTTTCTTCCTGACCGGTAGGGCAGGAACAGGTAAAACAACATTTTTGCGCAACGTGCAGAAGATGGTGGACAAAGAGTTTATTACTCTGGCACCAACGGGGGTAGCAGCCATCCTTGCAGGTGGTGATACCATCCACTCATTTTTCGGACTGCCTATGGATGTCTGCTATCCTGGCACGATGGGTAAGATGAACGAGGCACGTATTCAAACCTTGCTGCATACTGACACCATTATCATAGATGAGGTGTCGATGGTACGCTGTGACATCATTGATGCCATAGATTACACTATGCGCAGGACTCTTCGTTCTACGCAGCCCTTTGGTGGTAAGCAGGTCATCTTTGTGGGTGATATGTTCCAGTTGCCACCAGTGGTAGCAAGGAAAGAGGAGCGAGAACTGATGCAAGACCTGTACCATGCGGATGACTGCTTCTTCTATAAGGCAGATGTCATCAAGCGGATGCGTTTGGTGAAGATTGAGTTCCAAAAGGTGTATCGTCAGGATGACTCCCATTTCCTCCAAATACTGGAGAATGTGCGACTCAACAAGGTGACACCAGAGGACTTGATGCATCTGAACAGACGTGTTTGCCAGCCTACCAAGGAGGACGGAATGGTAATTACGCTGGCTTCTCGTAATAGTACCGCAGATGCCCTGAATGAGGAGCGCCTTGCAGAGATTGATTCAGAGGAATACGTCTATGAGGGTACTGTACAGGGCAAGTTTGACGAGAAGCGTTTTCCTGTCGACAAGACCATGAAACTAAAAGTGGGTGCACAGGTGATGTTTACCCGTAATGATCAGCATAAGCGATGGGCTAATGGTACGCTGGGCAAGGTGTCGAAACTTTCAAAAGATGAGGTACAGGTAACAATCAATTCTGGAGCGACCTATGTCGTGCCTAATTGCTCATGGGACTCTGTGACCTATGAGTATGACAAAGAAGCGAAAAAACTGAAAAAGGAGGTGACAGGCACGTTTACCCAATATCCTTTGAAGTTGGCATGGGCTATCACTGTGCATAAGAGTCAGGGCATGACATTTGAAAAGATGTCGCTTGATTTAAGCAAGGGCATGTTTGCGGCAGGACAACTTTATGTGGCACTGAGCCGTGTGCAGTCTTTGGATGGTTTGTTTTTGTCGAAGGGTATCATCCCTCAGTATTGTCATACCAGTAGAGAGGTGTTGTTGTATGCCAATGGCTATAACGATGAGCAGGTAATCAGCAATGAGATAGAAAGTGGAAAGGCTGTCTATAAACTGCTGCACCATTATGACTATGATAACGCAGCCAAACAGTATCTGCTCTTAGTGCAAAAGAAGGCTGAGGCAGGGGACATCAAGGAGGCTATGCAGCAGGCTAAGCGATTTCTAGATACAGTCATCGATGATGAAGAACTTTTTGGGTGTGTTGATGCGATTCCAGCAGAACTGATGGAAGCCAATCACTGGGCGCCCAAGTTCCTTGTTGCTCTGCTTAGTCTTTATGCAGGAAAATATGAACAGGGATTGGAGTATGTCAACAGTGTGCTATCGCAGCATCAGTGTCAGGAGGCACTCTACGTGAAGTCCCGCTGTCTTGCAAAACTCGAGCGATATGCTGAGACTGACGCTGTGAATGTGTTGATGGCAGAGAACTTTGACATGTCTACGCCAGATGCAAAGGTACTCTATATGATTGCCATGGTCAACGAAATGCACGTCGGAGATTCAGGTCTGGCTTATATGCAGCAGTTGATAGCAGCAAGACCAAAGTACGACAAAGCCATTCTTGCGCTTCGTTATCTGATGAGGCGTAAGGGGTTGGTACTGGTGAAGAGTTCTGACGAGAAGCGTGAGTTGGTGGATGACTTCAACTCAGATATGTCGAATAAGGAGTTTGCGGTGAAACTGTCTGCTGCTCGGGAGAAAGCCCCCAAGTCAGTAGACTACCTTCGCCGACTCATCAAGAGACAGGAGTTCCAAGGATAACAGATTATTAACCAATAAACCTAAGCAACTATGGAAACACAGATGCGAGAGTTAGTAAAAGAGGAGTTAAAGCATTTCCATTGCTCCATTCTTTTGGACGAGGTGAGGGAGAAAGTGCGCAAGTTGAAAGCGTATGGGGTGCAGGATGCTGAGATTGATGCTGTCATGCATGATGAGGAGTTGCTGCCTCGACTGACAGTGACGAAGGATTACAAGGTTGTGATTGCTGATGGACATCATACAGAGGTCGTCATGGAACCTTTGGTGAAGGCGGTGTACTTGCTTTTCCTGAAACATCCAGAGGGGATTGTGCTGAAGTGTCTTTCTGACTATCGGGAAGAGTTGACTCAACTGTACTTGTTGTTGCGACCTGCAGGGTTGACGGACAGGGTGAGGAAAAGCATAGAGGATGTGACAGACTCAACCCAGAACTCGATTAACGAGAAGTGTACCAGAATACGGAAGGCTTTCGCTGGGATTCTTCCACAAGGTATTACCCGATATTATGTGATAGCGGGCAAGAGAGGAGAGGCGAAATATATCTCTCTGCCACGTGTAAATGTCGTGTGGGCATGCCAATTGCCATCTTCACAAGGCTTGTCTTCCGAAATCATTTCTGAGAGTGGGGAATAAGTAGTAATTTTGCAACAGAGATACAAGTAGATTGAATATGGAACATTTTATAGGAATTATAGTGGTAATCTTAGTAGTTAGCCTCTATCGATATTATCATGAGGGTGACAGTTACGAATATAGTCCTGTGGTAACGGACACGTCAGACAACAATCAAATATCAGAAACAAATATGGAAGAAACAATTAGCACAAGACAATTGGCTTTGAAGATAATTGAGAATATCGGGAGCAGCCCACAATATACAGAAGAAGGTAGGATTAAATTTGAATATCAGGGCGTGATATTCCTGATGGAGGCTGTCAATGATTGTATGTTTGTAAATTTGATATGGCCTTGGTGCCATAGTTTTTCCAAATTTGACATCGACGAGTTATCGAGGGTTCGTCAGGTTATAAATGACATAAACATGAGAGGGACTGCTTCTGTCTTTTATAGCATCACAGATTCTGATGATGTGGCATTGCATATCAAGAAGCATTTCTTACTCGTATCTCAGATTCCGGGTATAGAGGATTATCTGAAACTGATGCTGGATATCTTTTTCAGAACTGCCAGAACATTGGACGTGGAGATTGAAAAACTCAGATTGCAGGAATGTGAAAGATAAACTAAAAATATAACGGACAATGGAAGGCAAGGACAAATACCTTGAATACATTAAAGGTAAATTTGAGTCAATAAGGAAGGGTAATAGCCATGTGCATATAGGATTCCATGTATGAGGTGCGGATGCAAATCTGAAAAGTTACAACTATATGAATATACACACGATGCAGGGCCTCTAGGGTACAAGGGTGAATTGTCTGTATGTACTAACTGTATGGAGGCGGTGGAGTTTTTTCCTACAATATTGATCAGATACCAGTAGAATGAGAATTGGGAACATATGGGCATTGAGGATATAAAAATAGGTAATCTGTTCAAGGGTGACAAGGTCGTTTGGATGATTCTTTTCTTGCTCTGTATGGTCAGTATCGTGGAAGTGTTTTCCGCTTCAAGTGTGCTGACCTATAAGAGTCAAAACTATCTTAAACCAATAACATTTCACTCTTTTACCATTATTGCAGGTGTGATTGTTGCCATTATCATGCAAAACATACCATACCGAAACTTTAGGTCAATGATACCTTTTCTGACTGTATTCTCTGCGGTTACTTTGTTATGGGTACTATTAGTTGGGGCGAAAGTGGGCGATGCGGGGCGATGGATTAGTATATTTGGTCTAACCTTCCAACCCTCAGAAATCGCAAAAGGTACTATTGTTTTGCTTGTTTCTCATATTTTGGCAATATCGCAACGTGAAAACGGGGCGGATAGAAGTGCCATTAAGGTTATTCTTTGGATAACCATACCAACATGCATTCTGATAGGACTGGAAAATCTTTCGACGGCAGTCATGCTTTTCTGTGTGGTTTTTATGATGATGTTCTTCGGTCTTGTACCAATAAAGCAACTCATGAAACTTGCAGGTTATATCATACTGATAGTAACTTTCGCGTTGGCAATAATCATGTTAGTTGGGCATGATATTAGTGACGAAGAAAAGGAACTGGCAAAAATCGAACATGTGGATGGGTTCCAAGAGAAGAACATTATTGAGAAAATCTTTCATCGTGTTGATACATGGAAAAGCAGAATCATCAATTTCGGGAAGCCCATGCCTGCTCCTGAAGATTATAATCTCGACAAGAATGCTCAGGTTGCCCATGCAAATATTGCCATTGTGACGAGTGGAATGATTGGAAAAGGACCGGGAAGAAGTACGGAGCGAGACTTTCTGTCGCAGGCATTCTCGGATTTTATTTTTGCTATCATCATTGAAGAGTTAGGGCTGTTGGGGGCATTTGCTGTCGCTTTCCTTTTTATAGTCCTTCTTTATCGATGTGGTCGTATTGCCAGCAGATGCGAAAAGAGATTCCCTGCTTTTCTAGTTATGGGGCTTGGAATACTGCTTACATCACAGGCAATTTTTAATATGATGGTTGCAGTGGGACTTGTCCCTGTAACGGGTCAACCACTGCCACTAATTTCAAAGGGCGGAACTTCAACGATCATAAATTGTGCTTATATAGGCGTGATATTAAGTGTCAGCAGATATTCTAATAAAATAAGGTGTAACAAAGGATAAGAGGATTGTATTGATAACGATGGTGGGATTGGTTATGGCTAATCTGTCTTGCACTAATAAGACTTTCAGGTGCTTCAGTAATTGTGACCATCTTAAGGAATTGCATTTAGGCAATCATTCTCTTTCGCAAGCCTTGCGAAGATTTTGATTTCTCTTAGAAAATGCGTAATTTTGTCAACGAAATCGATAAAGAAGGAAAATATGGCAGATGAACTATTAGAATTTGGACTAGTGGAGGATAAGATGCAGGGCATTATCAAGGTGATAGGCGTTGGTGGGGGAGGATGTAATGCCGTACGTAATATGTACAACGACCAAATCAGTGGCGTGACGTATGCGGTGTGCAATACGGATAGTCAGTCGCTATCCCGTTCACCAGTACCTGTGAAGATCCTGC
Source organism: Prevotella sp. (assembly GCA_017470055.1). Taxonomy (GTDB): domain Bacteria; phylum Bacteroidota; class Bacteroidia; order Bacteroidales; family Bacteroidaceae; genus Prevotella. Next base: position 11,543 of record JAFUFD010000059.1, read on the forward strand.
TCGGAAAGTCTGGTCTTGGTGCGGGAGGCAATCCTATACAGGGGCGTGAAGAAGCCGAGACGAATATCAATGACATAACGAAACTGTTGTCTGACGGTACGAAGATGGTCTTTGTGACGGCGGGTATGGGTGGCGGTACTGGTACTGGTGCGGCTCCTGTAGTGGCTGGCGTGGCTAAAGACATGGGTATTCTGACAGTTGGTGTGGTGACAATCCCTTTCTATTTTGAGAAGAAACGAAAGATTATAAAAGCACTGAAAGGTGTGGAGGAATTGCGTAAGAACGTAGATGCCCTCTTGATAGTGAATAATGAACGTCTTTGCGACGTGTATTCTGACTCAGATATTTCAATGAAAGAGGCTTTCTTTAGAGCAGACAACATTCTGATGGACGCCGTGAAGGGAATTTCGGAATTGATAACGCTCCCTAGCGATGGTGGTATTAAGAGTGACTTCCGTGATGTGGAGACAACGATGAAAGATGGCGGCGGTGCTATCATGGCGATGGGAAGAGCCTCTGGTGAACATCGTGTTGAGAAGGCAATCATGAATGCCCTTGACTCACCTCTGCTCTACGGTAATGATATTGGTAAGGCAAAACGTATCCTCTTTAATATATATGCCAGTGACGAGCATCCCATATTCGTAAGAGAACTGCAGGAGATTGATGACTTCTTTGACCAGATGGATCCCAATATTGAGGTCATCTGGGGCACGGCAACGGATGATTCCTTAGGCGAGGATGCTAAGGTGACCATCTTGGCAACAGGACTTGAGGATGACTTGCGCAACGATGCACAGCAGGAGGTGTATCGAAATGAGGATGATTTCTATGAGGACTTGATACCGAAACTCTATAAACCTGCCAAGAAGAAAACTGTTGTTGAGGTATTATCTCCAGAACTCCCTTTCGATGTGGAGCCAGCCAAGGAGCCAGAGCCTGTGGTGGAGAAAGAGACTCCTGTTGCAGAATCAGAGGAAATACAGGAGGAACATTCCGAACAGCCTACTATCCTTGATAAGTGGAAGAAGTGGTTGAATGACTTGATGAAAGATGTGACGGAATGATGGATTTAACTCGTCATACTCCAGAAGAGATCGCGGAGCAGATGAAAAAACTTGTGGAACTGCTCCGAACGGCAGGTCGTAAGGACTTGCTGTTGCAGGCTATCAGTGCGTCTTTACTGGAAGAACTGCGAGTAGAGGCAGCACGGACAAAGTTGAGCAGATTACTGATAACGAAGGATTACAGGCTCTTTCTCATGGATATGGATTATAGGGAGATTGAACTACAGCCTGTGCATAAAGCGGTTTACCTACTATTCCTGGCTCATCCTGAAGGAATTGAGTTTAAACGTCTGAGTGATTATCGTCAGGAATTGACACATTACTATATGGCAACAGCGAAACTGATGGATAAAGAGAAAATCCTTGAGGGCGTCGCCCATCTGGTGAGTCCACTCGACAACGCCATCAACGAGAAATGTTCACGTATCAAAAGAACGTTTTTGGAGATAATGGACGAGTACCGGGCGAACTATTACATTATCAGCGGTCATACCCAGAAGCACTTTGAAGGTTCGTCGCGTATATGGTACGAACGATTAAAGATTATAGCGTTGCCACGTGATTTAGTAGTGTGGGAATAATCTTCTCAATTTTTTGTGAATTCTTTAATATCTTTATCAGGGTATAAGGATTATCGGAATGAGTGCAAAAGTATATCTTTTACTAAGGGGTAACCTTCTGGGGGTCACATCAGAAAGAAAAATTTCTACTCTTTCTCTTCGCTTAATCGAAATTTTGCACTACCTTTGCAGTGATGTTTGAAAAAGAGATAGAGGAGTACGAACGTCTTCGACAGGACTACCAGCAACAGATTGCTGATAGAATGGGGGCGCAGCAGTGGATGGAATACAACGAGATTCTGTTCTCGACTCATTCCTGTGCCATTGAGGGTAACTCGTTTACTGTCGATGACACACGAATCCTCCGTGAACAAGGTATGGCAATGATACCCGTAGGACGCTCGCTGTTAGAGTGTATGGAAATGGCAGACCATTTTAGAGCCTTCGACTACATGACGAGTCATCTGGATAGCCCCTTTGATGAGGTTTTATTGAAAGAGGTAAACCGTTTGGTCACGGAGCATACCTTGGGGTATCGAGCCCCAGGGGCTGTCGCAGGGGAATATACCACAGAAGACATGGCTGCTGGTGATACTATTTTTGGCGACCATGAGGCGTTGATAGCACGAGTACCAGACTTGATGGTCTCTACGCAACGTACTCTTGCCGAAGGGCAGCATCCTATGGTGGTGGCAGCCAAGTGGCATGGCTATTATGAATATCTGCACCCTTTCCGTGATGGTAATGGACGGACAGGGCGATTGCTCTCCAACTTCATCCTGCTGCGTGAAGGTTATCCCTTGCTCATCATCGAATTGAAAGATCGTGCCGCATATATCGCCGCTTTAAAGCAGATTCGTGAGGAAGGTACCGATGAGCATTTGGTCGCTTTCTTCTTCAAGACCGCCATTAATCACATGAAGGGAGAACTGACTCAAAAACGTAAGAACTCATTGCCCTTGGTATTTTTTTAGTCGTATAATGACAGTGAGATTTGAATTTACATCGAAGGAAAGGGAGCAACTGCTCTTATTATATAATAAGGTGAAGCAGGAGATCGGCTCGTCGCTCTTAGCGGGTGACGAGGAGAAGATGCGCCAGTATCTGAGCGGCTATATCGAGCAGAACCAGATACGCCGTGATGTCTTTGGACTGAACCCTATGCTGCTGGCGTTCCAGACGGCATTCCTCGTGGTAGAGGAGATCGGGCTGAAGCGTGACGCAGTGCTTGCCGTCCTGTTGCACCCATGTGTCGAGGACGGCTACCTTACCATCGATGCCATCCGACAGGAGTTCGGTGAGTCGGTGGCTCGCATCCTGCATGGTCTGCAACGCATCCAGGAACTCTATCAGAAGAACCCTGTCATCGAGACGGAGAACTTCCGTAACCTGCTGCTCTCCTTTGCGGAGGACATGCGTGTCATCCTCATCATGATTGCCGACCGTGTGAACCTGATGCGCCAGATTCGTGACACCAAGCAGACGGACGCCCAACGGGAGGTCAGCGAGGAAGCCGCCTATCTCTATGCGCCCCTTGCCCATAAACTGGGACTCTATAAGTTGAAGAGTGAGTTGGAGGACCTCTCGCTGAAATACTTGGAGCATGACGCCTATTACCATATCAAGGAGAAACTGAGTGAGACGAAGAAGAGCCGTGATGCCTATATCGAGCGTTTCATCCAACCGATCAGTGAGCATCTAAAGGCGGCGGGTCTCAGTTTTCATATCAAAGGGCGCACCAAGTCGATTCACTCCATCTGGCAGAAGATGAAGAAGCAGAAATGCGACTTCGAGGGTGTCTACGACCTTTTCGCTATCCGTGTCATCCTCGACTCCCCTGTGGAGAAGGAGAAAATGCACTGCTGGCAGGTGTATTCCATCGTGACGGATATGTACCAGCCGAACCCTAAACGGCTCCGTGACTGGCTGAGCGTGCCGAAGTCGAACGGCTATGAGAGTCTGCACATCACCGTCTTGGGTCCTGAACAGAAATGGGTGGAGGTGCAGATCCGTACAGAGCGCATGGACGAGATCGCTGAGCGAGGTGTCGCCGCCCACTGGCGCTATAAGGGTGTGAAGGGCGAGACTGGTTTGGACGAGTGGTTGACGAACATCCGCTCGATGCTGGAGACGGCAGACGGTTTGGAGGCAATGGACCAGTTTAAGATGGACCTCTACGAGGATGAGGTCTTTGTGTTCACCCCCAAGGGCGACTTGTATAAATTTCCCAAGGGTGCCACCGTTCTCGACTTCGCCTACCATATCCACTCGAAGATAGGCAATGCCTGCACGGGTGCCCGTATCAATAATAAGGTGGTGCCCCTCCGACAGATCCTACAGAGTGGTGATCAGGTCGATATCATGACCTCCTCCACGCAAAAGCCCCGACGGGAGTGGCTGAATATCGTGAAGACCTCCCGAGCCAAGTCGAAGATACGACTGGCGTTGAAGGAGACGCAGGTGAAAGAGGGACTCTTCGCCAAGGAGACCTTAGAGCGTCGTTTCAAGAACCGTAAGGTGGAGATGGAGGAGTCTACCATGCAGCACGTCATCAAGAAGATGGGCTTCAAGGAGACGAGTGACTTCTACAAGCAGATAGCAGACGGTACCCTCGATGTCAATCAGGTCATCGACAAGTATGTGGAACTGCAACAGGGTGAGCAGCCCGTCACGGGAAACAATATTGCGCAGAGCGCAGCCGACTTCGTGCTTGACAACTCCCAACTCTCCACTAACACATACCTCAGTGATGATGTCCTCGTCATTGACCGCAACCTGAAAGGGATCGACTATCAGTTGGCACGCTGTTGCCAGCCCATCTATGGCGACAAGGTGTTTGGCTTCGTCACCGTCAGTGGCGGCATCAAGATACACCGTGAGGACTGTCCGAACGCTCCCGAGTTGAAGAAGCGTTTCGGCTACCGTGTCGTTCGTGCCATGTGGAGTGGGAAGGGCTCGTCACAGTATTCCATCACCCTCCGTGTCATCGGCAATGATGATATCGGTATCGTCAACAATTTGACCAGTATTATCTCCAAGGATGAGAAACTCATCCTTCGCAGTATCAATATCGACTCGCACGACGGCTTGTTCAGTGGCAATCTCGTCGTCATGCTTGATGACACTTCCCGTTTGGAGTCCCTCATCAAGAAACTCCGTACAGTGAAGGGCGTAAAGCAAGTCAGCAGGATATGAACATAGGAAAGAAATAACAAGATATGGAATTTAAGGATTTAGTACAGATGCGTCGCTCCCACCGTAAGTTCACGGAAGAGGAGATTGACGGCGAAGACGTGAAGTTGATACTCCGTGCAGGACTGATGTCGCCCACCTCGAAAGGACAGCGTGCCTGGCAGTTCGTGGTCGTCGATGATAAGATGGACATAGAGAAACTGTCGGATGCCAAGGACATGGGAGGGCAGTTTCTCAAGGGGGCTCCCCTTGCCATCGTCGTACTGGGCGACCCGATGCAGAACGACTGCTGGGTGGAGGACGGTGCCATCGCTGCTATCTCGATGCAGTATCAGGCAGAGGCTCTGGGACTGGGCTCCTGTTGGATACAGATGCGTGGCAGGGGACTGAGCGACGGCACGAGTGCCGACACGGTGATACAGGGGGTGCTGGATATCCCGGAGAACCTGTCGTGCCTCTGCATCCTCGCCATCGGTCATAAGGCTGACGAACGGAAGCCCCAGAACGAGGAGAAACTGAAGTGGGAGAATGTCCATCTGAATAAATACTAAGATGCAGATTGTATTGATAGGGGCGGGCAGACTCGCCACCAACCTCGGACATACCCTGTTGGGCGCAGGGCATGAGATAGTCTGTGTGAACAGCCGTACCATGAAATCAGCGAAGGCGCTTGCCGACCGCATCGGAGGCATCCCCGTTGACAGAGCGGAGGATGTGCCGATGGAGGCAGATGCCTATATCATCGCCGTAAAGGACTCGGTACTTGCCGATGTGATACCTGCCGTGGTGAAGGGCAGGGAGCATCAGGTGTTCATGCATACGGCAGGGTCGATGCCGATGTCGATGTTCCAAGGGATGGCTCGCCATTACGGGGTGTTCTATCCCATGCAGTCGTTCTCGAAGGAACGTCCTGTCGACTTTGCGGAGATTCCCACCTTTATAGAGGCTAATGACGAGAAGGCGATGGAAGTGATACGCCGTCTGGCTGAGAGTATCACAGAACGTGTCTACGAACTGTCGAGTGACGACCGCCAGTATCTGCATCTTGCCGCTGTCTTCGCCTGTAACTTCGTGAATCACTGCTATGCGATGGCTGCGGAGGTGCTGGAGCAGCACGGCATGGATTTCAGTGTGATGCTGCCCTTGATTGACGAGACGGCACGAAAGGTGCACCAGTTGCATCCGTTGGACGCACAGACGGGTCCTGCCGTACGCTATGACGAGAATGTCATTCGTCATCAGGTTCAACTGTTACAAAATCAGCCCTTTATGAAAGATCTATACGAACGTTTGTCGTTGAATATACACAGAAAGGCTAAGAACGTATGATAAACTACGATTTACAGAAGATACGTGCTATTATTTTTGACTTGGACGGTGTGCTGAGTTCGTCGACCATCTCATTGGGAGCCGACGGGACTCCGCTGCGCACCGTGAATATCAAGGACGGCTACGCCATCCAACTTGCGGTCAAGATGGGACTGCATGTCGCTATCATCTCTGGTTGCAAGATAGAGAGTGTGCGAGTCCGCTATGAGGGTTTGGGCATGAAAGACATCTATTTAGGTGCTGCCGTGAAGATCAAGACCTATGAGGAGTTTCTGGTAAAACATGGACTGAACGATGATGAGGTGATGTTTATGGGTGACGACATCCCCGATCTTGAGGTGATGCGTAGGGTTGGCTGCCCCGTCTGTCCTAAAGACGCTTGCAGTGAGGTGAGGGAAGCCAGTCTCTATGTGAGCGATTACTTAGGTGGTGGCGGTTGTGGCAGGGACGTGATAGAGCAAACCCTTAAGGCACAAGGTAAATGGCTAAAGGATGAAAGGGCTTTCGGATGGTAAGCGATCGTTATCATATCATCTTGGCAAGTAACTCGCCAAGACGGAAAGAACTTCTCGGAGGCATTGACATCCCGTTTGAAATCAGAGTGTTAGACGGAATTGATGAAAGTTACCCAGACCATCTACCTACGAAAGATATCGCAGGTTATATTTCAAAGAAGAAAGCGGATGCCTACCAACAGACGATGGCACCCGATGAGTTGATCATCACAGCCGATACGATTGTCGTATTGGGACAGGAAGTGATGGGGAAGCCCAAGGATGCCGCAGAGGCACGTCAGATGCTCCGCAAACTGAGCGGCAAGACGCATCAGGTGATTACTGGTGTCTGTCTGACGACCCAGGAGCGACAGGTGAGTTTCTCTGTGGAGACAGATGTGACCTTTAAGTACCTGACCGACGAGGAGATCACCTACTATGTAGACCATTACCGTCCTTTCGACAAAGCAGGTGCCTATGGTATTCAAGAATGGATAGGACATGTGGGAGTGACGGGCTTGAAAGGTAGTTACTTCAATGTGATGGGATTGCCTGTGCAGAGGATTTATGAGGCATTAAAGACCTTTTAATCAGAGGAAAAGTGTTAAATCGTTGAAAAATATCGAACAATTCCATTGCTATTTCAAGATTTATAACTAAATTTGCAGCACACAACTAGTAATTTAATCTATATTTATCATTTTCCTCGAAGGGATACTATCTGTGAAGACAGGTCCCTTTTTTGTTATCCCCTGCGCTTGAACTCAGAGCAGGTGATGGCGGTGGCAATAGCGACATTGAGGCTCTCCGCTCTTAGCCCGTCAGTGTGGAAGTCGGGGATTAGGAGTCGCTTGCTGATATGCTGGCGCACCTCTGGCGAGATGCCGTTGCCCTCGTTGCCCATCACGATAATACCCTCGGCGGTAAGTTCCTGCTCGTAAATGTTCTCTCCGTCGAGCAAGGTGCCATAGATAGGATAGGAGGGAGGAAGACTATTGAAAAGTTCCAACAAATCAGTATAGAACACCTGCACGTGGGCAAGGCTGCCCATCGTAGCCTGTACCACTTTAGGGTTATAGGCATCTGCCGTGTCCAGCGAGCAGTAGATGGTGGGGATGCCAAACCAGTCGGCAATACGGATGATGGTACCGAGGTTGCCAGGGTCTTGTACACTATCAAGGGCGAGGGACAGCGGAGCGTTGGGTATTGGGTGCTGAGCGTTAAGCGATGAGGGTATCTCGAAGACAGCGATAACCTCCTGCGGATGTTGCAGGAAACTGACCTTGCGAAGTTCTTCCTCAGTGATCAGTTCGGCGTCAGGACGTGCTACTGTCGAGAAGAGCATCCTCGGCACAAAGCCTGCCTGCATCAAGTCGCCAACTACTTTAGGGCCCTCTGCAACGAAGAGTCCCTCCCGTTTCCTGTTCTTCTTCAATTCCAAAGAACGGATGAGTTTCATCTGGTTTTTACTAATCATTTTCTTGCAATTTGCTGCAAAGATAGAAAAATTTTTCTTAACTTTGCAACAAAATGTGGCGTAGATACTCCTTATTTATTTTGATGGTACTCCTTTTATGTGCCTGTTCAGAGACGAAATATGTCCCTGAAGGAGACTATTTGCTGGATAAGGTGAGTGTGAAGAGTACTCCGAAAACAAAGGGTGTCGACCCCTCCAGTATGAAAGCGTATGTACGCCAAGTGGGCAACTCCCGCTGGTTCTCCACGGCAAAGATACCCCTTGCCACCTATTCCCTCTCTGGTCGTGATACGACAAAATGGATGAACCGCCTGTTACGCTCCATCGGTGAGGCGCCTGTCATCTACGACTCGCTCAGTACCCGCAAGTCGATGGCAGACTTGCAGATGCAACTGGTGAATATGAGTTATCTCAGAGCCAGTGTCGATGCGATGACGAAGGCGAGGAAAAAGAAGATTGACGTGACCTACCTGTTGCATCCTGGTAAACCTTACCATATCCGTAATGTGGAGTATGTCATTCATGACTCCCTGATAGCCAGTCTGTTGCAACTCAACATTCCTAAGAACCGTGGACTGAGGAAGGGTATGCGTTTCAGCGTGGAGAATCTGGATGGGGAACGCAAGCGTATCACGAAAATGCTGAACGACCTCGGCTACTACCGTTTTAATAAGGAGTTCATCACCTTTCAGGCAGACTCTGTCGCCAATACGCAGGACATCGATGTGGTGCTGGTGCTTCGCAACCAGCGTGACGGTGGAGGGAATGAGTTCGCGCACCAGCGTTATCGGGTGAGGGATGTCATCTATCAAAGTGGTGACAAGGAAGACTCGGTCATCCACTTGCGACAGGGCGTGTTGCGAAGGAATACCTACGTGAGGGAGAACAAATACTATTCTGCTGAGGATTTGCAGAATACGTATAACCACTTTGGGCGACTGGGTGCTGTGCGCTATACCAATATCTCATGGCGAGAGCAACCAGACTCTAACCTCCTTGACTGCCAGATACAGATCAGTACGAATAAGCCCTCGACTATCTCGTTTCAGCCAGAGGGTACGAATACGGCAGGTGACTTGGGTGCCGCCGCCTCGTTGACCTACCAGAACCGTAACCTGTTCAGGGGATCGGAGAACCTGACGATAGAGTTGCGTGGCGCCTATGAGGCTATCAAGGGCTTGGAGGGTTATTCCAATCATAACTTCTTGGAGTACAGTCTGGGTACGAAGTTGACCTTCCCCCGTTTCATCGTCCCCTTCCTGTCCTCAGATATCCGCAAGAGAGTCAACGCCACCAGTGAGGTGTCCCTGTTATATGACCTGCAGAACAGGCCCGAGTTCCATCGGCGTGTGTTCTCCGTAGGATGGCGGTATAAGTGGTATAACCAAAAACATCATGACAGTTATCGTGTTGACCTGTTGGACCTGAACTATATCTCCATGCCTTGGATCAGTGAGACCTTCAAAAGGGAGTACCTTGACGATACCAGTAGTCGTAACGCCATTCTGCGCTATAACTATGAGAACTTGTTTATCATGAAGTTCGGGGTGGGGTATACCTATAATAATGGTGTCATTGCCATCAAGGCGAATGCGGAGACTGCGGGTAACCTGTTGGGACTGGCTGCGAAGACTTTCAGTTTCCATCAAAATAATGAGGGACAGTTTACTTTTCTGGATGTCGCCTATGCCCAGTATGTGAAAGCAGACTTCGACGTGACTCGTAATGTCGTTATCGACTATAACAACCAGTTGGTGTTCCATGCGGGACTGGGTATCGCCTATCCTTATGGCAATAGTACGATTCTGCCTTTCGAGAAGCGTTATTTCTCGGGAGGTGCCAACAGTGTGAGAGGATGGAGCGTGAGAAGTCTGGGACCAGGAAAATATATCAGTCGTGACGGTCGTATTGACTTCATCAACCAGACGGGTGACATGAAGTTAGATCTTAACGTGGAGTATCGAGCCCATCTGTTCTGGAAACTGGGACTCGCCATGTTTGTGGATGCTGGTAATATATGGACGTTACGCAGTTATGACGAACAACCAGGAGGACAGTTCAAACTCTCGGAGTTCCTGAATCAACTGGCTGTAGGATACGGTCTCGGCTTCCGTCTTAACTTCGATTATTTCATCCTACGCTTCGACATGGGTATGAAGGCCATCAATCCCGCCTATGAGGAGGACGACGAGCATTATCCTATCATCCACCCACGGCTCAGTCGTGACTTTGCTTTCCACTTTGCGGTAGGGCTCCCATTTTGACGAGCCAGTCACCATCCCGCTTCACCAGTTGAATCAGAAACTCGTCTGTGTCAATCACTTGATTGTCCTGTGCGGTGTTCCCTAACTGGATGAAGTTGGAGACACGGATGTAGGCATTGCAGATAGAGTCCCCCTCCGTCATCTGGCTATTGAGGACCTCAATCTGTGTCTGTGCGTCGTGCTGTTTGATGAAATCAACATCCTCTTGGGTGATGTTCGAGGCGGCAAAGCGCAGCCATTGTCCACTTTCCGGGGTCATCACTTTCATTGCCCTCTCATAATCAAAGTTAAAATAGGCGTTTGCCCATGAGGTCAGCGACTTCTCTGCGGCACTCTTTCCATGGTCGTCCTGAACTTGGCAACCTGCCATCAGGAAAGTCATAAAAAGGAGGATGTAATATTTCATAAGTTTAAAATTATCATAAAACATTGCAAAGATAAGGAAAAACTCCCAACTTTTTATTACTTTTGCACAAAATATTAACTAAAATGCTGAAATTTATATCCTTTGGAAGCGGCAGTAGTGGAAATTGCTATATGCTGATGACCCCGACGGATGGACTGTTGATAGATATCGGAGTAGGGATTAGAGGTCTGAAAAAAGACTTTAGGGATTACGGACTTAGTTTGTCGCAGGTGCACCATGTGCTTGTCACTCATGACCATGCCGACCATATCAAGTCTGTGGGCTCCTTTAGTAAAGACTACCATGTGCTTGTCTATGCGACGGCGAAAGTGCATGAGGGCATCAACAAGAACTATTGCGTACAGCAGAAAGTACCGCAGGAGTTGAAACGCTATGTGGAGAAAGGCGAGACTGTCAGGATAGGGGAGTTTATGGTTACCCCTTTCTCCGTGCCCCATGATAGCAGTGATAATGTGGGCTACATGATAGAGGCTGAGGGCGTTGTTTTCTGTGTCATTACAGATGCGGGGTATGTCACTGACGAGATGAAGCCCTATATCTCGAAAGCAAACTATCTGGTCATAGAGGCAAACCATGACGAGGAGATGGTGAACAACGGTCCCTATCCTCAATTCCTCAAAGACCGCATCCTCTCACAGACGGGACATCTGAGTAATCGCTCCTGTGGTCTTGCGTTGGTGGAGAATATGACAGAAGACCTGCGTTATGTATGGCTATGCCACCTGAGTGAGGAGAACAACCATCCAGAACTGGCTCGTAAGACCGTGGAGAGCGTACTTCGTGACTATGGTATCATCGTGGGTGTCGATCTGAAGATGGAGGTGCTCAAGCGGACTACACCGACAGGAATCTTTGAGTTAGAATAATTAAAATAAATATAGAATATGGCAGAATCTATTGATATCCGTGAGTTGAATATCCGGATAGAACAACAAAGTGGCTTTGTTACCAATCTGGTAACAGGTATGGATCGAGTGATAGTAGGACAGAAACACTTGGTGGATTCCTTGCTGATAGGACTGCTGAGTGATGGTAATATCCTGTTGGAGGGTGTACCAGGCTTGGCGAAGACCCTTGCCATCAAGACCCTCGCCCAACTCATCGACGCTTCCTATAGTCGTATACAGTTCACACCAGACCTGTTGCCTGCCGACGTGACAGGTACAATGATTTATTCTCAGAAAGACGAGCGGTTCCAAGTCAAGCAAGGACCCGTCTTTGCCAACTTTGTCTTGGCGGATGAGATCAACCGTGCTCCTGCCAAGGTGCAGAGTGCTCTGCTGGAGGCTATGCAGGAGAAACAGGTGACTATCGGCAAGGAGACTTTTGACTTGCCGTCTCCTTTCTTAGTGATGGCGACTCAGAACCCGATAGAGCAGGAAGGTACCTATCCGTTGCCTGAGGCGCAGATGGACCGTTTTATGCTGAAAGTGGTCATCGACTACCCGACGTTGGAGGAGGAGAAACGTATCATCCGTGAGAATATTGCTGGCGCCTTGCCAGAAGTGACACCCGTTACCACAGCACAGGAGATTCTGAAAGCACGTGAGGTGGTTCGTGAGGTCTATATTGATGAGAAGATAGAACAGTATATCGCAGACATCGTCTTTGCTACCCGTTATCCAGACCGTTATGGCTTAAAGGACATGAAGGATATGATCTCTTTTGGTGGCAGTCCTCGTGCTTCCATCAACCTGGCGAAGGCGGCACGTGCCTATGCCTTCATCAAACGTCGTGGCTATGTTGTCCCAGAGGATATCCGTGCCGTGGCACATGATGTGCTACGCCATCGTATTGGGCTGACCTATGAGGCTGAGGCAAGCAATGTGACGAGTGAGGAAATCGTTTCTAAGATCATCAACAAGGTTGAGGTTCCTTGATGGAGACAAGTGAGTTACTAAAGAAAGTTCGGAAAATAGAGATCAAGGCACGCGGACTGAGTGCCAACGTCTTTGCTGGTCAGTATCACTCTGCCTTTAAGGGGCGTGGTATGGCTTTCAGCGAGGTGCGTGAATACCAGTATGGTGATGATGTGCGTGACATCGACTGGAATGTGACGGCTCGTTTCCATCGTCCTTATGTGAAGGTCTTTGAGGAGGAGCGTGAGTTGACGGTGATGCTGTTGATTGATGTCAGTGGCTCCCTCGACTTTGCGACCCAGAAGCAGATGAAGCGGGACATGGTGACGGAGATTGCCGCTACCATCGCTTTCAGTGCTATCCAGAACAACGATAAGATAGGGGTGGTGTTCTTCTCCGACCATATCGAGAAATACATCCCTCCCAAGAAAGGTCGTAAGCACATCCTCTATATCATCCGTGAACTGTTGGACTTCAAGCCCGAGAGTAAGCGGACGGATGTGAAGCAGGCACTGGAGTTCCTGACGAGTGTGGCAAAGCGTCGTTGCACAGCCTTCGTGCTGAGTGACTTCTATGTCCAGCAGGATTTCCTGCAAACAATGCAGATTTGTAATCGGAAGCATGACGTGGTGGCTGTTCAGGTGTATGACCGGCGTTCCAAGGAGTTGCCTGATGTGGGACTGATGCGTGTGGTAGATGCCGAGACGGGTTTCGAGCAATATATCGATACCAGCAGCAAGCGTCTTCGCAAGGCTCATGAGAACTATTGGATGAATCGTCAGCAACAACTCCGTGAGACGATGAACAAGAGTAATGTGGATATGATCAGTATCGCCACGAGTGACGATTTCGTCAAACACCTGCTGATGCTCTTTAAACAACGAAGTTAAATGAAAAGAATAGGATTACTGCTCTGTTTGATAGGTACTGTGGTCAAGATGATGGCACAGGTAGGGGTTGAGGCGATCATCGACTCTATCCAGATGTTCATCGGGCAACAGGTGCATGTCACAGTGACAGCGACCACTCCGGCGAATGCGAAGGTGGTGTTCCCCACCTATAAGCCAAGAGAACAGATGGTGCAGGGAGTCGAGGTCCTTGCCGTCAGTGAGGAGCAGAGCAAGGATATTGATAAAGGTAGGCAGTCGACACGTGTCTATACCCTGACCTCTTTTGACGGGAATCTCTACTACCTTCCTCCTTTTAAGGTGAAAGTGGATGGGAAGACATATCAGAGCAAGAGTCTTGCCTTGAAGGTGATGGAGGTCGATGTGGACACTACTAAGATGAACCAGTTCTATGGTCCAAAGGATGTGCAGGATAATCCTTTCCTGTGGTCCGACTGGTCGTTGGTGTTTTGGTTGAGTGTCCTGCTGTTGCTCCTATTGAGTGCGGCAAGTTATCTGTATGTCCGTCTGCGTGACAACAAACCGCTTATCAAGAGTTTCAAACTGGTGAGGAGGCTGTTGCCCCATCAAAAGGCAATGAGGGAGATCGAGCAGATCAAGGCGGACAAGATGGTGTCCTCGGAGAACCAGAAAGAATACTACACCAAACTGACTGATACCCTGCGCCGTTATATCGAGGAGCGTTATAAGTTCTCTGCCATGGAGATGACGAGCACGGAGATTATCGAGCGACTGACACAGGATGGTGACCAGAAGTCATTGGACGAACTGCGCCAACTCTTCACGACGGCAGATCTGGTGAAGTTCGCCAAGTACTCCACGTTGATTAACGAGAATGATATGAACTTGGTCAATGCCATCGAGTTCATCAACCAGACGAAGCAGGACGTACAGGTGGTGGAGGAGGAGAAACCGCAACTCTCGGAAGCCGACCAGCGTTCGTTGAGGACTCGTCGGGTGTTGAAGTGGGCTATCGGTGGTATCATCGTGGTATGTCTCTTCTTGCTGGGCTTCGTCGTCTATCGGTTGATGGTGCTCACAGGAGTCATGTAATAAAAATGAAAGAACAATGGAATTTGCGAATAAAGAATATCTGTTCCTCCTATTACTGCTGATACCTTATTTAATATGGTATCTGATGTACAGGAAGAAGACGGAGCCAACCATGCGGATGAGCGATACGAGAGCCTATCGCTTCGCTCCCCGTAGTTGGAAGGTGACGCTGATGCCATTACAGTTGCTTTTGCGCATTGCCGTCTTTGTATTGCTCGTCCTGATATTGGCACGTCCGCAGACTCATAACTCATGGAACAACAAGTCGGTAGAGGGTATCGATATCATGATGGCGATGGATGTCTCTGGCTCGATGTTAGCCGAGGACCTGCGCCCTAATCGTATCGAGGCTGCTAAGCAGGTCGCGGCGGAGTTTATTGCTGGTCGCCCGAGTGATAATATAGGACTGACGATATTCGCAGGAGAGGCGTTCACTCAATGTCCGATGACGACCGACCACGCTTCTCTGCTCAACCTGTTACATGGGGTGCGTACCGACCTTGCCACCCGTGGACTGATAGAAGACGGAACGGCGATAGGTATGGGGCTGGCGAATGCTGTGAGCCGACTGAAGAACTCGAAGGCGAAGAGCAAAGTCGTCATCCTCTTGACAGATGGAAGTAACAACCGTGGTGATATCTCGCCAATGACTGCAGCCGAGATAGCCAAGAGCCTCGGCATCCGTGTCTACACCATTGGTGTGGGCACGAATAAGGTCGCTCCATACCCCATGCCTGTGGCTGGGGGGGTACAGTATGTGAATATCCCAGTGGAGATAGACAGTAAGACACTTAGTGACATCGCTGCTGCCACTGATGGTGACTTCTACCGTGCCACCAACAACAAGGAACTGCAGAATATCTATAAGGAGATTGACAAACTGGAAAAGTCGAAGTTGAGCGTGAAGACCTATAGTAAGCGTTACGAGGCATATCAGCCTTTTGCCATTGCTGCCGTCTTGCTCCTCCTGCTGGAGATATTGTTGCGTATTACGGTATTCCGGAAATTACCGTGAGTTGTGATATAACGATTGGCGATATAACGAGATAGCGATATAACGATATAATGAGATAACGAAGGAAATGTTTCGATTTGAAGACCCTATATATCTGTATGCTTTGGTGCTGATACCTGTATTGGCGCTGATTCGCTGGTGGATGATACTCCGTCAGCGAAAGCAACTTCGTCGTTTTGGCGACATGGAACTCGTGCGCCAACTGATGCCTGACGTGTCACGCTTCCGTCCTTTGGTGAAGTTCTCGCTCCTGCTGACAGCACTCGCCTTGATGATTGTGATGCTTGCGCGCCCTCAGTTGGGGACGAAAATCAGTCATGAGAAACGGACGGGTATAGAGACCATTATCGCCTTGGACATCAGTAACTCGATGCTTGCCGAGGACGTTTCGCCCAGTCGCCTTGACCGTGCGAAGATGATGGTTGAGAACCTGGTTGACCATTTCACCAACGACAAGATAGGATTGATTGTCTTTGCGGGGGAGGCTTTCGTGCAGTTGCCCATCACCAGCGACTTCGTCTCTGCGAAGATGTTCCTCAGCAGTATCGAGCCGTCGATGATAGAGACGCAAGGAACGGATATCGCCGCCGCCGTGACGATGGCGACCCATAGTTTCACGCAAGAGGAAGGAGTGGGAAAGGCGATTATCGTCATCACGGATGGTGAGGACCATGAGGGTGGTGCCTTGGAGGCTGCCCAGGAGGCAAAGGATAAGGGCATGCGTGTCTATATGCTGGGAATCGGCTCTACCAAGGGGGCTCCTATACCTATTCCAGGTACCAATGACTATATGAGGGACAATAGTGGTGAGACCGTGATGTCGGCACTCAACGAGGAGATGTGTAAGCAGATCGCTGATGCTGGTGATGGTGCCTATATCCATGTCGAGAACAACAGCAATGCCCAAGAGTTGTTGAACCGTGAACTCGACAAGTTGGCAAAGAAAGAGATCTCCAGTACGGTATATAGTGACTATGACGAGCAGTTTCAGGCGGTGGGCATCCTTGTCTTGCTGCTCTTGATAGCGGAGATATGTATTATGGAGATTAAGAACCCGCATCTGAAGAACCTCCATCTGTTCAGTCGTAAGAAGACGGTCACCGCATTATTGCTTCTCATGGCGGTTTCCGTGCAGGCACAAAGCGACCGTGACTATATCCGCAGTGGCAACAAACAGTTCCGTGCTGGTAAGTATGCGGAGGCGGAGGTCGCCTACCGCAAGGCGATAGAGAAGAACGGGAAGAACCCTCAGGCACTCTATAATCTGGGTAACGCCCTGATGGCACAGAAAAAAGACTCTGCCGCCATCGAGCAGTACCAGTCAGCCGCCAAGATTGAGACGAATCCCCGTCGTCGTTCGTATGCCTATCATAACATCGGAGTCATCTGTCAGGGACATCAGATGTTCGGGAAGGCGATAGAGGCGTATAAGGAGGCGCTTCGTAATAACCCCACTGATGACGAGACCCGTTATAACTTGGAACTCTGTAAGCGTCAGCAGAAACAGCAGCAACAGAATCAGCAGAACCAGCAACAGAAACAGAACAAGGACAATAAAGACAATAAGGACAAAAATAAAGACCAAGATCAGCAAGACCAGCAGAAGCAACAAGATAAGCAAGAGCAGCAGAAACAGGACAAGCCGCAGATGAGCAAAGAGAATGCGGAGCAGTTGCTGAATGCTGCCATGCAGGAGGAGAAGAATACGCAGCAGCGTATCAAGAAGGCACAGCATCAGAAGCAGAATCGTAAGTTGCAGAAGAACTGGTGAGTCAATGAAGTAGAAAATGAAGAAAACGTTCACATTATTATATATATGTTTGCTGACTGTTGTCACACAAGCACAGCAGATCACAGGACGGGCACCTTCCCAAGTCGCTGTTGGGGAGCAATTCCGCCTGACCTATACCGTCAATACGGATGATGTCAGTGGATTCCGTGCGGGTAATATCCCTGATGCCTTCGATGTGCTGATGGGACCAAGCACCTCCACCCAGTCGAGTTTCCAGATGGTCAACGGACATACGTCCAGTTCGACCTCTGTCACCTATACCTATATCCTCTCTGCGACAAAGAACGGCTCGTTTACCATCCCTGCGGCACGTGCGACGGTAGGTGGTAAGTCGTTAACCTCTAATGAGTTGCATATCAAGGTTTCAGGAACGGCACAACAGGGGAATAGTAGTGGTGGACAACATTCGCAGGGTGGGGCACCGGCACGTGCGGCAAGCAGTCATATCTCTGGCAGCGACCTGTTTATCAAGGTCAGTGCCAATAAGAGTCATGTCCATGAGCAGGAGCCTATCTTGTTGACTTACAAGGTATACACCCTTGTCGACCTGACCTCATTGAGTGGTAAGATGCCTGACCTGAAGAGTTTCTATACCCGTGAGGTTCCCCTGCCACAGGAGAAAAGTTTTAAGTTGGAGACACTCAACGGTCGTCCGTATCGTACCGTGACATGGCAGCAGTATGTGATGTTCCCCCAGACAACTGGTAAGTTGGAGATTCCCAGCATCACATATGAGGGTATGGTGGTGTTGCAGAACCGTAATGTCGATCCCTTCGAGGCGTTTTTCAATGGCGGCTCTGGCTATATGGAGGTGAAGAAAGAGATCAAGGCGCCAGGACTGACAATCACTGTCGACCCGTTGCCTGCTCGTCCCACCAATTTCTCAGGTGGAGTAGGTACCTTTACCCTGACGGCGAATGTCGACAAGACGGAGGTAAAGGCGAACGACCCTATTACTTTCCGTGTTACCGTGAGTGGTGCGGGTAATCTGAAACTCATCAAGCAACCTGTCGTCAACCTGCCGAAAGACTTCGACCAGTATGACGCAAAGGTTACTGACAAGACACAACTGACCACCAATGGCATAGAGGGTAGCATGGTTTACGATATCCTTGTGGTGCCTCGTCATCAAGGGAAATACGAGATACCACCTGTGGAGTTTACCTATTTCGACACCCAGTCGAACGGCTATAAGACGTTACGCTCTCAGTCGTTCACCTTGGATGTGGCGAAAGGTGACGGGAACTCGGGTGTTGCCGCCTATACCAGCGAGGAGGTGAAGCAGTTGAACAAGGACATCCGTTATATCAAGACGGAGGACACCCGTCTGCGTGCCGTCGATGATTATTTCTTTGGCTCTGTTTTCTATTGGATTAGCCTTGCCGTCCTCCTTGCCGTTTTCCTCTCCCTGTTTGTCATCTTCCGCCATCGTGCCTTGGAGAATGCCAATATCGGTAAGATGCGTGGCAAGCGAGCCAACAAGGTCGCTGTGCGCCGTCTGCGTGAGGCGAATAAGTTGTTGAAGGCTAACAAACAGAGCGAGTTCTATGACGAGGTGCTGCGTGCCCTCTGGGGGTATGTGGGCGATAAACTCGATATGCCTGTCACCCAACTCTCTCGTGATAACATCAGTCAGCAACTCACAGAGCGTG
This sequence comes from Prevotella sp., assembly GCA_017470055.1. Classification (GTDB taxonomy): domain Bacteria; phylum Bacteroidota; class Bacteroidia; order Bacteroidales; family Bacteroidaceae; genus Prevotella. The sequence goes on from JAFUFD010000059.1 coordinate 30,632, forward strand.
GTGTGGATGGCGAGACCGTCAATCTCTTTATCGGAGCCCTCGACGAGTGTGAGTATGCCCGCTATGCGCCAGGTGATGCCAGTGGTAATATGAATAAGGTGTATGATGCCGCCATCCAAGCGATTATGAAGATTGAGGACTTTTTGAAAGGCAAGAAGCACATCCGTCGTGCGACAGCCACCATCCTTTTATTGCTGTTGTTACCTCTTACTGCCTCCGCTGTCACGAAGGAACAGGCTGACAGCGCCTATGCGCAAGAGCGTTACCAGCAGGCAATAGCCGATTATGAGGCGTTGCTGAAGGGTGGGGTGAGTGCTGAACTCTATTATAATTTAGGTAATGCTTATTATCGTACCGATCAGATGCCTAAGGCGGTGTTGAACTATGAGCGAGCCCTGTTGCTATCCCCTGGTGATGCCGATATCCGCTTCAACCTGCAGATGGCTCGCTCGAAGACTATTGACAAGATAACACCTGAGTCGGAGATGTTCTTCATCACATGGTATCACTCGTTGGTCAATATGATGAGTGTCGATGCATGGGCTCGTACCGCCTTGATAGCCCTTGCCATCGCTATCATCCTCGTTCTCGCCTACCTGTTCTCCGATAGGATGTGGTTGCGGAAGACGGGCTTCTTTGGGGCCTTGTTCCTGTTGCTGGTCTTCCTGTTGAGCAACCTCTTCGCTTTCCAGCAGAAACAGAAATTGACAAACCGTACGGGAGCCATCATCATGACCAATGCGGCTACGGTGAAAAGTACCCCTGCGAAGAATGGCACAGACCTCTTCATCCTGCATGAGGGCACTCGTGTCACTATCACCGATAACTCGATGAGTGGCTGGAAGGAGATTCGTGTGGCAGATGGCAAACAGGGTTGGATTGACGCCAAGCAATTGGAAATTATTTAAGTATTATGGAAGAACTCATTCAATTTGATAAGCAACTCTTGCTAATGGTCAATGGCAGCGACTCATGGTTTCTGGACTGTCTGATTCTCACCCTGACCAATGCCAAGGTGTGGATACCTCTTTATATAGGACTCTTCTATGTCGTGCTGAGGTCAAACAAGAACGTCCGTGAGGTCATGCTGATACTCTGTGCCGCAGGTCTTTGCTACCTGTTGGCAGGAGCCATTGATGATGGTCTTGTCAAACCGCTCGTGGCTCGTTGGCGACCCACCCACGACCCGGAGATTGGTGCCTTGGTCGATGTGGTCAATGGCTATCGGGGTGGCAACTATGGCTTCTTCTCTGCCCATGCCTCCAATACGTTCAGTATTGCCATTTTCTTCTCGTTGCTGATGCGGCAGCGGTTGCTTACCTGCTTCCTTGTTGGCTGGTCGCTCATCAATTGCTACACCCGTCTTTACTTGGGTGTACACTATCCAGGCGACATCACTGTCGGACTCCTGTGGGGAGGCTTCGTGGGTTGGTTTGTCTATTGGCTCTATGGCAAGATCACCATTCCTGCCCGTTATGACATCCGCCTTTGCTTTGTTCCTATTGCCATCATAGGACTCACCATCCTGACGGCAGTTGTCATGGCACTCTTTGGCGTTTATTTTTGACAGGAGAAGAAAAATAGGTTTTCCTTTTGCGCTTTGCTCACTTATTCGTACCTTTGTCTCGACTTACGTTTTTTATGGATACAAAAAAGATACAGATATGCGACTATGACTATCCCTTGCCCGATGAGCGGATAGCCAAGTTTCCTATGGCTGAGCGTGACCATTCGAAGTTGCTATTATATAAGAAAGGTGAAGTGGGAGAGGACATCTTCTACAATCTGCCCAAGTATTTGCCCTCCAAGGCACTGATGGTATTCAACAATACCAAGGTGATACAGGCTCGGCTGCATTTCCGTAAAGATACAGGTGCATTGATTGAGATATTCCTCTTGGAGCCTGCGAAGCCTGCCGACTATGAGCAGATGTTCCAGACGAGGAAGTGTTGCTCATGGCTTTGTCTGATAGGCAATCAGAAGAAATGGAAAGAAGGATCATTGACACGTAAAATAGAGATTGGGAATGATATGTTAGAAATGAAGGCTACCCGTCAGGGGGAGCAGGGCACCAGTCAACTCATCCAGTTTGAATGGGATGGGGACGTGCCTTTCTCGGATGTCATCGACGCTATCGGTGAATTGCCGATACCTCCTTATCTCAACAGAGAGACGCAGGAGAGCGACAAGACCACCTATCAGACCGTCTACTCGAAGATCAAGGGAAGTGTTGCCGCACCGACGGCGGGACTGCACTTTACGGAACGTGTCCTTGCCGACCTTGATGCCCATGGTATTGAGCGTGAGGAATTGACGCTGCATGTGGGAGCAGGTACTTTCCGCCCCGTGAAGAGTGAGACGATAGGTGAGCACCCCATGCATACTGAGTATATTGCCGTACGCCGTCATACCATCGAGCAACTCATAGCCCACAACGGAGAGGCGATAGCCGTAGGTACAACCAGTGTGCGGACTTTAGAGAGCCTATATTATATGGGACTGAAGGTGATGGCGAATCCAGATCTGACAGAGGAGCAGTTGCATGTCAACCAGTGGGAACCGTATGAGCGGTCAATGGCAAACAGCCAACATCCAATAGTTGTCTTGCAGACCTTGCTCGACTGGATGGACCGTCATGCGTTGACGGTGCTCCATTCCTCTACGCAGATTATCATAGCCCCGGGCTATGACTACCATATCGTGAAGATGCTCGTTACCAATTTCCACCAGCCGCAGTCAACGCTGTTGTTGCTGGTGAGTGCCTTTGTCAAAGGCGACTGGCGGCGTATCTACGACTACGCCTTGGCTCATGACTTCCGTTTCCTGAGTTATGGCGATTCCTCACTATTGATTCCATAGCCGACTCGTAACATCGTAATATCGAAAAAACTATAATACAATGAAACATGGACTGATTACTGTGGCAGCCGCTGTGCCTGCCGTCAAAGTTGCCGATGTCGAGTATAACGTGCTCGAGATTGAGAAACTCATAGCCAATGCGGAAGGGCAGGGAGTGGAGATCATCTGCTTCCCGGAACTTGCCATCACAGGATATAGTTGTCAAGACCTTTTCAAAGAGCAACTACTGCTGTCGAAAGCGGAAGAGGGACTGATGATGCTGTTGGACTTTACCCGTAAGTTGAATGTCATTAGTGTGGTTGGTATACCCGTGCAGGCTGGTGGACTGTTGCTCAACTGTGCCGCTGTGATTCAGGGTGGTAACCTGTTGGGATTAGTACCTAAGACCTATCTGCCCAATTATAATGAGTTCTACGAGAAACGGTGGTTTGCGTCCGCACAGGACTTGAATCCTACCGACCTCTATCTGGCGGGTTCACATACAAGTATCTCCGCTGATCCGAAGGTGTTCCAGACCGCTGAGGGCGTGAAGTTCGGTGTGGAGATCTGTGAGGATGTGTGGGCACCGATACCTCCCAGCAACAATCTGACGATGGCAGGGGCAGATATCATCCTCAACTGCTCGGCAAGTGATGAGTTGATAGGCAAGCACAACTACCTGCGTTCCCTGGTGGCACAACAGAGTGCCCGTACCATTAGTGGCTATGTCTATGCCTCATGCGGTTTTGGCGAGTCGACACAGGATGTGGTCTATGGTGGTAATGCGATGATTTTTGAGAATGGTCACCTATTGGTGGAGGGGGATCGTTATTCCTTCCAGCCACAGATGCAGGTGACGCAGATTGATGTGGAGCGACTTCGCACGGAGCGTCATACCAACTCCACTTTCATCAATGCGCAGCGAGAGGCGAAGGCGGAGATTGTTGAGTGTAAGGCTGTCGAGTTGGTGGAGTTTCAGATGTTACGCACAGTCAATCCTCATCCCTTCATCCCTACAGACGAGAATATGGCGCAGACCTGCGAGGAGATACTGAACATCCAGACGGCTGGACTTGCCAAGCGACTGGTGCATACCAACTGCCAACATGTGGTAGTAGGTATCAGTGGCGGACTGGACTCTACACTCGCCCTGCTGGTGTGTGTGCGTACTTTCGATAAATTAGGTTTCGACCGCAAAGGAATCGTGGGTGTTACCATGCCTGGTTTCGGAACGACAGACCGTACGCATGATAATGCCACCACACTGATGCAGACATTGAATATCTCACAGATGGAGATTTCCATAGCCAAAGCGGTGACCCAGCATTTCGAGGACATCGGTCATGACATCAAGAAGCATGATGTGACCTATGAGAACTCACAGGCTCGTGAGAGGACGCAGATACTGATGGATCTCGCCAACCAACTCAATGCGATGGTGGTGGGTACGGGCGATCTCTCCGAACTTGCCCTTGGATGGGCTACGTATAACGGTGACCACATGTCGATGTATGGTGTCAACGCAGGTATTCCCAAGACACTCATCCAGTATCTGATCCGTTATGTGGCTAACTTGCCTCAGTTCAAGGCGCAGCAGGAGACCTTACTTGACATCATCGACACGCCGATCTCACCAGAACTGACTCCTGCCGATGCGGAGGGGAATATCAAGCAGAAGACGGAAGACTTGGTAGGTCCTTATGAGTTACATGACTTCTTCCTCTATTACTTCCTGCGTTTCGGCTTCCGTCCTAAGAAGATATTTTTCCTGGCACGTCATGCCTTTGGGGAGCAATATGACAAGGAGACTATCAAGAAATGGCTGACGACCTTCTGCCGTCGCTTCTTCAGTCAGCAGTTCAAACGCTCCTGTCTGCCCGACGGACCGAAGGTGGGTAGTGTGAGCCTCTCGCCTCGTGGCGACTGGCGCATGCCAAGTGATGCCTCCAGCACGCTATGGATCAAAGAATGTGAAGACCTCTAAACAATATACTCAGATTTTATGCCAGAGAATAACCAACGCAGACCGCGCAGAGCGAGTCAGACAGATAATACCTATGCCCATGTGCAACCACAGGCCACGGAGATTGAGCGTGCCGTGCTGGGTGCCTTGATGATCGACAAGGATGCCTATACCGTGGTATGTGAGATGCTCTATCCCGAGAGTTTCTACGAGCCTCGTAACCAGAAGGTGTATGAGGCGATACGTGACCTTGAGATGAAGGAACAGCCCGTCGACGTATGGACGGTGACGGAGCAACTTGCCAAACAGGGTGACTTGGAGGATGTGGGTGGTCCCGCCTACGTCACGGAACTCTCCTCACGGGTGGCTTCCTCGGCGAATATCGAGTATCATGCCCGCATTATCGCCCAGAAGTTTCTGGCGCGCCAACTGATCTCCTTTGCCAGTGTCATAGGCACCAAGGCACTCGACGAGACGATAGATGTCGACGACCTGATGCAGGAGGCGGAAGGCTCCCTCTTCGAACTCTCACAGAAGAACATGAAGAAGGACTATACGCAGATCGACCCTGTCATCAAGAATGCCATCGATGTTATCCAGAAGGCAGCAGCCAACAAGGATGGTCTGACGGGTGTGCCCACAGGCTATCATAAACTGGACGATATCACCAGTGGATGGCAACCTTCCGATCTCGTCATCATCGCTGGTCGCCCAGCCATGGGTAAGACGTCGTTCGCCCTCTCAATGGCAAAGAATATCGCTGCCGACTATCAGGTGCCAATGGCGTTCTTCTCGCTTGAGATGAGCAACACGCAGTTGGTCAACCGCCTTATCTCTAACGTCTGTGAGATACAGGGTTCGAAGATCCTGAACGGACAGTTGCATCCTGACGAGTGGGACCGTTTGGACAAGCGTGTCAACAACCTTCTTGGTGCTCCTTTGTATATCGATGATACCCCAGGACTCTCCGTCTTCGAACTTCGCACGAAGGCACGTCGACTGGTGCGTGAGCATGGTGTGAAGATTATCATGATCGACTACCTCCAGTTGATGAATGCCAACGGCATGCGCTTCTCCAGTCGCCAGGAGGAGGTGTCTACCATTAGCCGTTCGTTGAAGGGACTGGCTAAGGAACTTGACATCCCCATCATCGCCCTCTCGCAGTTGAATCGTGGTGTGGAGAGTCGTGAGGGATTGGAGGGCAAGCGTCCGCAACTCTCTGACCTCCGTGAGTCGGGAGCCATCGAGCAGGATGCCGATATGGTGCTCTTCGTCCATCGCCCGGAGTATTACCATATCTATCAGGACGACAATGGTCGTGACCTGCACGGCATGGCGCAGATCATCATCGCCAAGCATCGTAAGGGTGCTACAGGTGATGTTTTGCTGACTTTCCGTGGAGAGTTCACCCGTTTCGAGAACCCAGAGGACAACCGCTTAGGTCGTCGCAAACAAGGTGACAATGGGGGAGAGATCCTGGGCAGTCGTGTCAATGGCGAGCAGTCAGACGGACAAGTCGACCAGTCTCCCTTCGACACCTACGATAACAGTGGTCCCCTTCCTTTCTGACTCACCATCTCCCTTTATACATTCTAGGCAAGGATTCCACACAAAATCCTTGCCTTTTTTACTCTACTTAATCATCCTTATGAAATCATCCGCTATGATATCATGCATCAAGGCAAAGGCAAACCATTTCTTGCCTAAGTCCTTGATGGAGGCACCGATATGATACACCTCATCGTCAATCAGCAGAAAACGGTCGTGAGCCTTATTGAAACACCTCACCTCTATAGGAGCATATTGTTCGTTATGCCGTTTGATATCCAATTGGAACTGGTCAGTAATAGATTTGGTATAAATCGTTGCTGATACTCCCTCTTTCCGTTTGTCCAACAACGACAACACCGTGTCATCCACATAATTGTCTATCAGGACAATGCGCCTATCAGCCTTTCTGATTAAGTCTGAAGCGAAACGGTATGCGTCAAATACCTGTCCGTCGTAAAAGATTCCCTCTACTGGTGGAAGTGAAGTACGGACAAAGAAATCAATCTTCTCCTCCGTCCGACTCATCCGCTGCTCTAGCCGTTCAAACCGTTGATTGACAGAATAATCTTTCAGCAAGTATTCCTTCAGTACGCTATTAGCCCACTTACGGAACATAGTAGCGTTAATGCTGTTCACCCTGTAGCCTACAGACAATATTGCATCTAGATTGTAGAATTTTGTCTTGTAGAGTTTCCCGTCTGCAGCAGTATATTCCAAAATGGAATGAACTGAACTCTCTTCCAACTCACCACTTCTGAAAATGTTATTCAGGTGCTTGGATATGGCTGGTTGTTTCACTCCAAAGAGCGTTGCTATCTGATGCTGAGTCAGCCACACCGTCTCATCACCCATCCTCACTTCCAGCCTGATGGTTTCATCAGGTTGGTACAATACGATTTCACCAGTTTGTCTTTCTTCCTGTGCCATAATGATAGTCGAATAGTTGATGTTCCTATTCTCGTCTGCGAAGGTACGACAAAAATTCTATATGGCAAAGACTTTTACATCATTTAAGATAATAGAAAAATCGCACCTACCTTGGCAGTAGATGTGATAAAAAGAATCATTATATCAACAATTTTTATTCCTTCCCCTCTACAAATCTATAGTCCAGACTGGTCGTGGAAATGGATCAGCAGAACCGTCCCAAGTTTTTCCTGGGGATTTCTCGGGCTACATTTATTCTTTTTCTTCAAAAAAGTTTGGCTATTTCAAATTAAAGGACTACCTTTGCAATACCAGACCCCGCCAAGCCTCTCAACGATGCTCAAATGTGTGGGTCGTTTTATTTTTATAAAATCAACGCAATGGGGTTCCCCCGTGGATGGGAGAATGAACCATTATGGAATACGCCAATTGCTTGATAAAAAAGACAGATAAATCGGAATTTATATGGCAAAAAAATTTTCGATAATAATAATCACCATCTTGGTGGTCTTGCTGACCTATAGAGTCAACCAGCAAGTGCAATTTGCCTGCAAAGTTAGGCATAATGTTTGAAAAAGACCTCATTTGGTGTGAGGAAATTTAGTTTTTCCCTCGGTCTTCTGTTGATTTTTGCC
>JAFUFD010000028.1 GCA_017470055.1 Prevotella sp.
TCTTCCCCGTCGTATCACAGGTACCTCGCTGAAGTACCAGCGTCGTGTGGCTCAGGCTGTTAAGCGTGCTCGCCAGATTGCACTGCTTCCTTACGTAACTGATATGTTGAAATAAATAAGGAGGAGGACGACAATATGGAAATTATACTGAAAGAAGATATTATCGGTCTGGGATATAAGAACGATATCGTAAACGTGAAGTCTGGTTACGGTCGTAACTACCTGATTCCTCAGGGCAAGGCTGTCATCGCATCTCCCTCCGCAAAGAAGATTCTCGCTGAGAACCTGAAACAGCAGGCTCACAAACTCGCTGCCATCAAGGCTGAGGCAGAGAAGAAGGGTGAGGCTATCAAGGACGTTGCCCTGACCATCGCCGCCAAGGTGAGCGCCACGGGTCAACTCTATGGTTCTGTCAACGCAGGTATCGTTGCCGAGGAACTGAAGAAACTCGGTCATGACATCGATCGTAAGATCATCACTATGACAGATGCCAAGACAGTAGGCGACTACACTGCCACTGTTCACTTCCACAAGGAGGTTGAGATCGCCATCCCCGTGAAGGTTGTTGCAGAGAACGCTCCTGCTGAGGAGAAGAAGGAAGAGGTTGCTCCCGTAGTGGAGGAGGCTCCTGCAGTTGAAGAGGCTCCCGCAGTGGAGGAGACTGCTCCCGCAACAGAGGAATAACCATGCTGTAAAGCAAATCATAGTTATTATACGCAAAGAAGGTGAGTCCACGACTCACCTTCTTTTTTGTCTCACCTCGTGAGGAGGCTACACCACAGGGCTATACCCCATGCACGAGACAGTTCCCATTGCCGTCAGTAATGCCGTGGCAATCGATGCGATGATCTGGATACTCCATTTTATGGTCTCACGTTTCATTACTCACCTCCTTCCTGTGTGTTTGCGGACTCTGTGCTCACGCTGTTCTCGTGCGTCTCCTCGAAGACGACATCCTTCACCAGTGCCTTGGCGATGGCGAACTTCTGACGGATGGTGCCGTCGGCTCGGCGGGTCTGACCAGTCACCACACGGACGGTCTCGGGAGTGAACAGCACTCGGCGGGTGGTGATGTTCTGCGCGCCGACATCCTCGGCTTTCTCCACGCCCACGCTGGAGAATCCCACCTTGAAGATGCCGATGCCCTCCAGTTTCACCTTCTGTCCCATCTCGAAGAAATGCTTCATGGCACTGCCCAACTCGTCCAGCACGGCGACGATGTCGCTTCGCTTCACTGATGCCTGCGACTGGATGAACTCTGCCAGTTGCTTCGTCGATACGAAGTTCTTGTCGTAGATTCCCTTGGCGAACCATTTGCCGAAGGCGGTGGAACGCATGTTCTTGTTTTTCATCTTAATAAATTTCTGACTCATAGTTTGTGTGTGTTTTAAAAGGGTTAATGAAAATTGATTGTGTGTCTTTCATTTGTCGCACAACTTCTGATTGACGGTGCGAAGGTACAACATTTAACACGCCATGTCAATAGTTTTGCGGAAAATTCGTGTAAAAATATGTTAAAGAACTGTCAAAATATTGTAAAAATGCGTTAATTTCTTTTGGGCTTTTCACTCCGATATCTGGAGTCCTTGACTCCGATGCCTCCAGTGCTCGACTCCGCTATCTGGAGCACCCTGCGCCAGATAGCGGAGTACCCTATTAGAGGCTATTCGAAGAGAGGTATCGCAATAAGTCCGATAGCGTAGCATTTCCGAAGCATTACATTACAGATTACAGTTTCCCATTTTCGAAAAGACATTTACCAGCATATTTTATTGAACCTCATCTGACCTTCACATTCAATAAACTGTAATCTGTAATCTGTAATGTGACCAAAAATATCCCAATAAATTTGGTCTTTTCTTTACTTATTCTTAACTTTGCAGAAGAAAAGGAGTGTAGAACGATATATGTATATACCACCATTCAGAACTGCACGATAAACTGCACGATAAATTTCCTGAACTCTCAGAGAAGGCATGGGGAGTACTGGATATCATAAAAGAGCATCCTGGATTCAATGCTGACGAGATAGGGGCGATGATATCACTCTCATCACGTCAGGTAAAAACATATATCACCTCTCTGAAGAAAGCAGGGCTGATTGTTCGTATAGGTAGCAACAAAACGGGTTATTGGAAAGTAAATATCTAATTCTTCCTTCCCTTATTCCTCTGTAACCTTTACTTTTTTACCTTTTTTATCTTTCCCGCTGGACGGATATTATCAAGTTGGTGTGAGAAATAGAAGGAAAACCATTGTCGTTTGGGAGAAATATCTTATTTTTGCAAAAAGATGTTCCTGTGCAGATTAAAATATGTTAAATATTGACACGCTCATGCAAGTTTTCTGCACTTATGGAATTAGTATATGGAGGGAATATCCCTTAAAAGCACAATTATAGTGAGTAACCTAAATTATAAATAGATGAAAAAATTCTTTTTAGTTTTAAGCCTGCTGCTATCGCTGGGGACATTCTACGCATGCAGCAATGATGAGGAAGAATCTCCCTCCTCTTGTATCTCTGGGACGATATTTATACAAGACCCCATTAGACCATATGTTTACTTTAATAATTTGAAAATGCCTAAAGATAGCAAATATAGTTATATTAAAGAGGTTGCTGTCCTTACGGATGAGTTTCCAGTACAAAACTACCAAACTGGGGATATTGTTGATTTTGAGATTGTAGAAGTAAAAGAATTGTTACCTCATGTGGTACTAGCCATGTATGACTATAATCATTATGCTAATTATGTTGATAAATATCTCTGTTCTATAAAACTCTGTAAATAAGTAATTTATGAGAAAAGTTGCATTTTTAATAATAGGGCTATTGTCGCTAGGAATGTTCTGCGCATGCAGCAATGAGGATGAGACAGTGAATGTTTATGTTCCAATAGAGGAAGGAGTAGACTATGCTGCAATTGCCAACTTCATTCAATCAAATTATGATCTTGGAACGGAACATCGCTGTTTTTTCGAAGATTCCAACGAAAGGCAGTGTCTTGTCATTAGCAGCACAAATGAACTTATTAGCAGATATACTGGTGTTGAGGCTTTCCCTGATGTCGATTTCAATAAGTATATGCTAATTGTTGGACAGGAAATGATACCATCATCATATCATACTATTCAGAGACAGGAATTAGTATCAAAAGATGGCGATTTGGAACTCAATCTATATATCCCCCAATTGGAAAGCGGTTATGGTGCAGTTCAGCATTTGTTTTATTGGGGGTTATATCCGAAAATGCAACATTCCAAAATATCAGTAACTATACATAAAGAACTATGAATATGAAAAAAGTCTTTTTATTTTTAAACCTGCTGCTATCGCTGGGAATGCTTGGCGCATGTAGTAATGATGAGGAAGAAAACACTTCAGTATCTCAGAATCAGGCATGGGAAAGAGTGAAGATGTCGGTGTTAAACAATCAGTTGGACAATATTAATGTGTATGTTTCCAAGAATACTATCCAGCCGAATACGATAGTTGAAACATATGGCGAGGAAGACAAATCACCCAATTATGAATCGTGGCTATTCTTCATTGATGACATTCCGTATGGGAACTGGGGTCATCCATGTAGATATGTCTATGTTAATATTGTTGGTGGCAATTATGAGGTTCATGATAATTCCATGCCACCCAAATCACTGGGCAATTATATTACATTAGTCGAAATGCCATTAGAAATTTGGAACGAATAAAAAATAGTAATCTGGCATTAATAACACCTCATTAATTATAGTCAATTTAGTCTTAAATGAACATGAGAAAAGTATTATCTCTGCTATTACTTCTAATATGCTCTTTTGCATATGCAAATAATTTAAATAAAGTAAGCCAAGAGCAGGCATGGGAAATTGTGAAACAAAGTGTTCTAGGCAACAAGTGTGAGAACATTAACGTCGATATTAGTACATCCGTGATTCCTTCACATACTGTAATAAAGACATTGGGGGAAGATGAAGTGTCACCAGAATTTAACTCATGGTTATTCTTTATTGATGACATTCCATTTGGAAACTGGAGTCATCCATGTAGATATGTATATGTTGGTAGTGATAACGGTAAAGTTGTAACTCATAATCATTCCATGCCTCTTTATGGAATTGATATGAAATCATTAATAGAGCAGAAACCTGATACAACTCCCCTTCTTTATGATAATAACAAAATAAAAGTACAATCGCCCAAATCGATTATCACTAATAGTTCTTTAAAAAGTTATGCTTCATCAAAAGATTATGCGGTTATTATAAATGGTGGTATTAGAGACTCTATGAACTATAAACGATATTGGAATGACTGCGCTGCAATTTACTCTACTTTAGTATCTGTTTATGGATATAATAAAAATCACATATATGTCCTAATGTCTGATGGAACTAATCCTGCTAATGATAGACGTACTAATAATGGCTTTGATTCTTCTCCTCTTGATTTAGATGGTGATGGAACGAATGATATTCAGTATGCAGCCACACGATTTAATGTCATAAGCGTGTTGAATCAATTAAGTACAACACTTACAAGTGATAATAACCTTTTTCTTTATACAATGGATCATGGAGGTAGATCTGGAAATAACAGTTATTTGTGTTTATGGAATAATGAGAGAATGTATGATTATGAACTTGCGAATTTATTGTCAAATATAAATGCAAACTCCATAAATATCTGTATGGGACAATGTTATAGTGGTGGCTTCATAGACAATTTGTCAAATACAAAATATGTAATTGCAACTGCTTGTAAAGATGATGAAGTTTCTTATTCTCTTAATTCGGGTTATGACGGATATGATGCCTTCGTATATTACTGGACAGCAGGCGTAACTGGAGCATATCCAAACGGGACAACTGCAAATGCAGATACGAACAATGACGGGTACATATCAATGAGAGAAGCATTTGATTTTGCATCTTCTATGGATCCTAAAAACGAAACTCCTCAATTTGCATATACACCATCAGGAACAGACACAAGATTAAATCTTTTTCTGGAGATTCCTGATATTATTTCTGGGGATATCTATATTGACACTTATAGGGTATATAGTATTCCAAACTTACCAAGCGGTGTGACTGTGGAATGGAGTCTGTCTAACAGTTACTATAACCAGAACTGTCTGCAACAGAACTATCCCGCTCAGAACCAGTGCACCATCACACGGAGTAGTTCTTATAACATGTTGAACGCTACGCTTACGGCAACAGTGAAGTACAATGGCACCACTGTGCAGACCTTGACAAAGACAGGAATTAACGCTTATACAGGATTCGTAGGGACCTATACCAGTTCTTTCGGCTCGGGGCAATATACAGCACCTAATCCCATCTTTACCGCACCAAACTCAGGTGTAACGATATACTCAACCAAACTGATTGGTGCTACAGTAACTTATTCTGGTGATATTGTACCCACTTACAAATTACATGTAGACAACAAGTTAGAAGTGGCTATTCCGTCTACAGGTGGCACTCTGGTAGTCAATGTATCCTGCCAGAACGGGGAGTCCTATACAATTCCCATCATTAGGGCAAACCATCCTCTTGCAATGAATGTCAACATGAACAGTGGGGCGTTGACAATCACATTAGACGAATCCGCATCAGAAGACCAGAATTGGTCGCTTGAAATTGCTAATGTCGTGACAGGAGAGAAAGCAATTACTAAAAATGTAACAGGCAACTCTGTCTCGCTTAACACGTCTGGTTGGAAGCAGGGATTATATGCCGTCCGTGTAACCATCGGAAAGGAAGTGCTGACAGAGAAGATACAGATAAAATGATTCAACTTTTTGATATTGTAGCAAAACGCTCCCAGGAGAGGGGGCGTTTTTTTGTTTCTGAGTTAGTGTAGAATAATTCTTTGTTTTTGCAAGTAACCGATGAAATCGCTTGCCAAAGCAAGAAATCGGGTGAAAATGGCGTTAAAAAGCATATTTTTTAAAGGTTGTAGACATCACGATATGTTTTTGAGACATAATCGAATGACCGATTGCTCCGTTTTGCCTACTTTTGCGGGAAAAACGGAAGAAGTATGGAGAAGCAATTGGAACCAATACGGAACAAGATCTATGAGATTCGTGGTCAACGGGTGATGCTGGATCGCGACTTGGCGGAGTTGTATGGAGTTGAGACTCGGGTATTGAATCAGTCAGTTAAGAGAAATGCAAATCGCTTTCCTGAGGATTTTATGTTTCAATTAACCAAAGAAGAGTGTTTAAGATCACAAATTGTGACCTTAAAAGAAAAACGTGGTCACCATATTAAATATATGCCCTATGTTTTTACTGAATTAGGGGTTTCAATGCTAAGCAGTGTTCTACGTTCAGAAACGGCAATTGAGATAAACATTGAAATCATGCGTGCTTTTGTCGCATTTCGCCATATTACGACTTTACCAGATACCTCTGAACGTTTTGAGAGGATTGAAAGCGAGATAAATCGCATCAAGCAGGAGATGGAGGAGTCACTTGCCGACCAGAACGACATCAACGAGTCGACTCGTGCGCAACTGGATGCCATCAGTGAGGCGCTGGCGGAGTTGCAGCCAAGAGAGCCGAAGCCACGGAGGCGCATCGGGTTTATACAGGAGGAATGAATGGCAGTTGTCGTTGTCATCGACGAAGTTAAGTAAACGATGAAGTCGCTTGCCAGAGCAAGAAATCGGGCGAAAATGGCGTTAAAAAGCATATTTTTTAAAGGTTGTAGACATCACGATATGTTTTTGAGACATAATCGAATGACCGATTGCATGAAAAAGAGTAATTTTGCAACGATTTCAAATAATTGAAAGTTGATAATAAGTTAGTTGACGAGGCTCTATGTTGTGAAATATGGAGTCTCTTTTTTGAAAAGATACAATCCGAAAGGTACACCATACAGGTGTTTTAGGTGAAATTATTTTGATAACTAAAAAGACTGACATGATGGAAAATGTAGACTCCTCTTAACAGATGTTGAAGAATCAACAGCGACTCTGAATTCATTATGAATTTCAACCGAAACAAGTATAACTAACAAATAGTTTAACCGATGAAAGAAACAGAAGATAATGCGATGATGGCTCTCATCAAAGAGAGCCTAATGCAAAAGAAATTTGTTGTGAACATCATTGTGAACAACAACTATTTCAATGCCCCAGTGGGCAACGTATACGAGGAGTGCAAGGACAGGAGGAGGGATTGTTATGGACAATAAAGAGAAAGACTTTGGTGTTCATAATTATTTCTATGCGCCCATCGGACAGTATATTACTCATTCAACTGTTCATTTCCACAAGGAGGATGAGTTTACGGAAATGGAGGAGGTGAAAGAACCAGGAATACCCGAGCAACTCCAGACAGGCGAGGCAAAGGAGTTGTTGGGAAAGTTTATCAATAGCAGGTTACTGACGGAAGACTTACAACCGATAGACCTTAGTAAACCAGAACAAGCACTATTGGCTAAGTTTATCAGTGAGAAATTGGAGATAAACGACGTTTGGCAGGTGTTCGGGGAACTCTGGAAGATGAAAACCGAGACCCTAAGGACTTATTTCAACAGGGCATTAGAGCAAAGAAAATCTCTAAAATTCCAAGATAAAATCAAGAATATTGTAGACTGACGAACAGTCGATAAGCGGAAGCCGTGACTAGTACGCGTTACAGTAACGTGACTAGTGCGGCTTTTTTTTTCTCCCTAATTTTGCACCGTCAATAGTGACACAGAACCCCGAGCGAAGTGAGTGACGGAAGTCTCATGAGTGAAAAGGTACCAATTTCAGCACTTCTTCCTCACAAAACTCAAAAACAAAATGAGAAAGTGCATTTTAATTAGTGAAGAGACAGTAAACGCCCTGCTAATGGGCAAGTGTGTAGACGGTTCACTCCGCATGACTCCAGACGGTCTTGCCTTCCGAGCCTACAACCACAAGAAAAGTGGAAGCAGAGAAACAGACAGAATCCTCCTCCAGACGGCTTGTGGTCACCTCAAGGAGAGCAGGCAACGCTACAAGATGTGGGTCAGCGTACCCAAGTCAACGGGTATGTGCCGTGCCTCTGGTATGCTGTATGCCGAAAGTCAAGAGATGGTGCAGCACCTCTATACCAAGGGAGAGGAGATGGAAGGTGGACTGATTGATTTCGTAGACTAAAGGAAAGGAGGTCTATATGTTTAGTGTACAATATAATCTACCACTGCCCACGCAGTTCTGCACGAAAGAGAAGTTCGACAAGGTTGTCGACTCCGAGAGAGTGAAGAAGAAGATTGAAGCCTTCCGTAGGCTAAAGGCGGAGGGCAGCGAGAAAGCGGATGCGGAGAAGAGGGGACTGCCGTTGTTTATCTATCAGGCGACCTTTGACGAGACGGAATCGAAGAAAGGCTCGAAAGCCCGTTGGCGACAGCAGCATGCCGCTCGCCTGAACGGACTGGTGATGCTCGATGTCGACCACATCGACAATCCCGCCAAGGTGTTTATGCGGATGCCCCACGAGTGGTTTGAGGAGGGTGCCAAGAACCAGGTCATGCTGGTGCATATCACCCCGTCGGGCAAGGGACTGCGTGTAGTCTTCAAGGCTGATGCGGAGATCGGTGACCTCAGTGCCAACCAGCACCATCTCGCAACGTTGATGGGCGTGGAGCCTGATGAGGCTTGCAAGGATGCCAGCCGTGGCTCATTCGCCCCACAGAGAGCCGAGATTCTCTATCTCAACGATGCCGTCTTCGAGTATGACAACAAGGAGTATGACGAGCGGTACGGGGAGCAGTACCGTACGGGTTGTAAGATGGCTGATGTAGGATGTAAGACGACTGATGTCGAAAGTCAGACTGCTGACATCGAGCCTGTGACATCGTACAAGGGTATTCCCATCACAGACATCATCGAGGAGTATTGGCGCAGGACGGGCGGTGTGCCAGTGGATGGCGAGCGTAACGTGCGACTGCATAAACTGGCGGTCAACCTTCGTGCCATCATGGAGAATGAGCCGAGGCGTATCCTTGCCGTCATCCCACGTCTGGGACTCCCCGAGGACGAGGTGCGGCGCACGGTGGAGTCTGCCTGCAAGGAGAAGCCCCGTGATTTCACCTATATGCTGAAAGGTATCGTCAAGGACTTGCAGGGCGAGAGGAATATCGAGGATGACGAGCAGGAGGTGCCTCCTGAGATGCCCAAGAAACTGCCCAAACTGATAGCCCTGCTGCTGTCGAGGACGCCCGATGTCTACAAGCCTGCGGTGGCTCATGCCGTGTTCCCCGCCTTGGCGGCGCACTTCTACAAGGTGAGGTTCCGCTATATAGACAATGTGTTGCACGAGGCAACGCTGATGAACGTGCTGATGGCGGGAACGGGTGCCGGCAAGGACTGTATCTCGCAGCCCATCAACTACATCATGGCGGACATCCGCAAGCGGGACGAGGAGAATCTTACCCGAGAGAAGCAGTGGAAGAATGAGGTGGCATCGAAGGGCGCCAACAAGGACAAAAGGCAGCGACCTGAGGGCTTGGTGATTCAGGAGATTGACCCCGACATGACGAATCCCGCCTTCGTGCTGCGCATGGCGGAGGCAGACGGTCATTTCCTCTACACGAAGATGAACGAGATAGACCAGTTCGACGCGCTGCGCGGCTCGGGCAAGGGCGGTCAGCA
>JAFUFD010000060.1 GCA_017470055.1 Prevotella sp.
ATAATTCATAATTCATAATTATTGAGTAACTTTGTCACGAATTTAGGAAATATTAGATGAAAAAAGTCGTTTTTGCTCTTATCGGTATTCTTTTCACCCTCCAAGTGATGGCACAGGAGAGTCAGGAAGTCTATAGTTTCCTGCGTCTGCCTGTCAGTGCCCATGTGGCAGCCTTAGGAGGTGACAATATCACTATCTGTGAAGACGACCCCACCTTGATCTTCCACAATCCGGCACTTATCTGCAATGCGGCAGACAAGAGTCTCAACCTTAATTTCATGACCTATATGGAGGGCTCGAAGACTGCCTCCGCCTCCTTTGTCAAGGCATGGAAGGAGCGTGCCACGTGGGGTGTCAGCGCACAGTATATGGACTATGGCAGCATGAAGGAGACAATGGCAGACAATATCGAGATGGGCACGTTCTCGGCAAAAGACATCGCCATTGCGGGAAGTTTCGCCTACCTGCTCAGCAACCATTGGAGCGGTGGTATCACGCTGCGCTTCATCTCTTCCTCGATAGCAGGTTATAACTCCATCGGCATCGCCTCCGACCTCGGTCTGAACTACTATGACGAGGAGCATGGGTGGTCGGTCTCTGCCGTGGCAAAGAACCTCGGTGGACAGGTGAAGGCATATCAGGACGAATACGAGAAGATACCTTTCGACTTACAGATGGGAGTCTCCAAGCAACTTGCCGCCGCGCCATTGCGTTTCTCAGCCACCCTGTCACGCCTCAACCGCTGGGACACGAGTTTCATCCAGCACCTTGCCATCGGTATCGACTTCTTTATCGGGGAGACCATCTATCTGGCAGCAGGTTATAACTTCCGTCGTCGTGATGAGATGAAGGTGAGCGAAGGCGACAGCAGTAGCAGCCATGGGGCTGGTCTGTCGGCTGGTGCAGGACTGACACTGAAACGTTTCAAACTCGGTGTCGCCTATGCGAAATACCATGTGTCGGCATCATCATTATTGATCAATGCGACGTACGCACTGTAGGAGTTAGGGAGTTAAGAATATGAAAAAGATTACAATAGCAATAGACGGTCACTCCTCGTGCGGTAAGAGCACGATGGCAAAGGACCTTGCCCGTGAGGTTGGTTATGTTTATGTGGATACAGGTGCTATGTACCGTAGCGTCACCCTTTTTGCGCTCCGTAACGGATTATTTACCGAGGAGGGTATCAATGAGGACGAGTTGCGCCGTCGGATGCCTGAGATCCATATCTCGTTTAAGTTCAATGCCCAGACGGGGCGTCCTGATACCTACCTAAATGGAGAACTGGTAGAGAGTGAGATTCGTTCGATGGAGGTGTCCAATCGTGTCAGCCCGATCGCTACCCTCGGCTTTGTCCGTGAGGCAATGGTGGCACAGCAACAGCAGATGGGCAAGGACAAAGGTGTCGTGATGGATGGTCGTGACATTGGCACTACCGTCTTCCCTAAGGCAGAACTGAAAGTCTTCGTCACCGCTTCGCCAGAGGTTCGTGCCCAGCGTCGTTACGATGAGTTGAAGGCGAAAGGCATGGAGGCAGACTACAAGGAGATTCTCAAGAACGTACAGGAGCGTGACTATATCGACTCCCATCGTGAGGTATCCCCCTTGCGTAAGGCAGATGATGCCATCGAACTCGACAACTCCCACATGACGATTCCCGAACAGAAGCAATGGCTTCTGGATCGCTTCAATGAGGCGGTGAGGGGATAAATGAAACCTTCAAACGGGTCGTTATTACACCATTAATGCATCACGGCATTGTTCCATGAGCCATTTCGGGGTGCTGGTGGCACCACAGATGCCTACCGTCTGAATACCTTTGAGCCATGAGGGGTCAATCTCGTCTGGTCCCTCTATCAGACGGCTGTTGGGATTGACACGCAGGCACTCGTTGAAAAGCACCTTCCCATTACTGCTCTTACGACCACACACAAAAAGGATAAGGTCGTGCTTACTGGCAAAGGCAGAGATATTGGGCATGCGGTTTGCCACATTACGGCAGATCGTGTCGAAACTACGGAAGGTAGCCTCTGGGGAGATATGCTGCTGAATATACTCAATAATCTGGTGGAACTCGTCCAGGCTTTTCGTCGTTTGGGAATAGAGATAGACATCACGGGAGAAATCGAGTCTCTTCACTTCCTCGAAACTCTCGATAACAATCGCTGTCGACTGAGTCTGTCCGACAAGTCCTAACACCTCCGCATGACCTTTCTTTCCAAAGATAACGATTTGTCCGTTGCCTGCCTCAAACTGCTTCTTGATTTTCTTCTGCAACTGAAGGACCACAGGACAGGTGGCGTCGATAATCTCGATATGGTTGCGTCGAGCCAGTTCGTAGGTAGCAGGAGGCTCCCCATGGGCACGCAGCAACACCTTGACATCATGGAGTTCACGCATCTCGTCATGGTTGATGGTGATCAGTCCCATCTGTCGCAGTCGCTCACACTCCATGCCGTTATGCACGATGTCGCCCAGGCAATAGAGTTTATTGCCCTTTGCCAGTTCCTCCTCCGCTTTCTGTATCGCTGTGGTCACTCCGAAGCAGAAGCCACTGCCATTGTCTATTTCGATCAACATGAAAGATTAAACATTAAAGATTAAATTCGCTTCGCTCAGAGATGCTGTTTCAGGGAATCGAAGTAGCGGTCGAGGAGGTCTTGCGCTGCCGTGAAAGAGGTCTTCTGCCCTGCTAATACAATCCGCTCCGCCTCCTGCAACTGCTGTTGTATCACGGGGTTGTTATAGAAACTCATACGCAGATGCTCGTTGATACTCTCATACATCCAGTATTTAGCCTGCTCACTGCGACGATAGTCGAAATAGCCGTTCGCCTTCACGAAGTCGACATACTGATAGATCATATCCCATATCTCCTTGATGCCCAACTCATAGAAGCCGCTATAGCACAACACTTTCGGTAGCCATCCGCTCTCAGGCATGGGGAAGAAATGGAGGGCATTACGGAAATTGGTTGCTGCCATCTGGCATTTGTCGACATTCTCGCCATCGCATTTGTTAATGACAATACCATCGCATATCTCCATAATACCACGTTTGATGCCTTGCAACTCGTCACCTGTGCCAGCCAGTTGGATGAGCAGGAAGAAATCAACCATCGAGTGACAGGCCGTCTCGCTCTGTCCCACACCCACCGTCTCCACAAAAATCTTGTCGAAGCCAGCCGCCTCACAGAGGATGATGGTCTCACGGGTCTTGCGTGCCACACCACCTAAGGAACCCGCTGTCGGACTTGGGCGAATGAAGGAGTCTGGATGGACGGAGAGTTTCTCCATGCGTGTCTTATCTCCCAAGATACTACCCTTGGAACGCTCCGAACTGGGGTCGATGGCAAGGACTGCGAGTTTACCACCCTTCTCTTTCAGCACATGTATGCCGAAAGCATCGATAGAGGTCGACTTACCCGCCCCTGGCACACCACTGATACCAATACGGACAGAGTTGCCACTATAGGGCAGGCATTTGTTGATGACCTCCTGCGCTTTCTCCTGATGGTCCGGGTTGACACTCTCCACCAAGGTCACTGCCTGGGAGAGTACGGTGACATCCCCTTTGACGATACCTTCCACCATCTCTGCGGCAGTCATCTCACGCCGCTTGAAATGGTTACGTTTCAGATAGGGGTTGATGATTGAGGGCTGTTGCACCCCACTGTTTACTTGTAGTCCTGCGAATTCCGCACTATTCTCGGGATGTTCCATTTCCTTATTTGGCATTAATCGTTATGACAACCTTCGATTTGTCGGGGTCGTTGGTAATCATCAAGATACGGGGTCTTGTACGTACCTTCCGCAACTCGTCACGCTGCGCCGTGATCTTCAGTTTCGTCGACTCACCCGTCTGGAGCGTACTCTTCCCCAGTGATATCTGCAATCCCTCCGTAAACATCTGGAGGGAGGAGATAGTCAATGGCGTACGCCCTGTATTGGAGATCTGTATCTCCGCCTTTCGTTTCGATTTCCCGTCAAAGACGATATCCACCTGTTCATTCGACAGATACATCTTCGGAGCATACTGTTTCTGCTGTGCCGACATCTTCGTAAGGGCTGGCAACAAAACAGCGGAGACACCTATCAGATTCTCTTTGGTCGCCTTGTCGCCAGGATTAGCGGCAAGATAGACCGATGCCTGTGTCAAGCCATAATCGTTGACAAGGGCAGAGTTCAAAGTCACCGTCATCGTCCCTGAGCGCCCCGGGGCTATCGCCTCTGGCACCATCGTCGCCGAGAGGTAGGCGGGCAGGTGCATGAGGTTAGGACGAGCCACGCCCGTACCATTATTATAGATATGTATCTGCTGGACGGGTGTCTCTCCCTTGTTCACATCATCGAACTCCAACTCGTTAAGGTCGACACGCAGGTTACCCACCTCTAAAGGATAAGAGCCCGTGAAGTCCTGCACTTCCTCCATCACCACACCCTTCATTCGGATATAGATGGGATTCTTGGTACCATTGGAGATAATTGCCGCCTGCTTGTCAAAATGTCCGAGCATTTTGGCATCATAGGTCATCTTGACCTGAAACTTATCTCCCTTGCCAATGACCGTCTTGGGATATTCCACCGTCGTGCAATTACAATCCGGCTCCACCGCTTCTATCATCAAGCGGTGAACTCCCTTGTTCTGAAACTCAAACACTGCTGTGACGGGCTGCTGGAATCCCGTCTTACCCACATCTACGATCGTTTTCTCTGCAAGTAACTTCTGGGCTGACGCAGGTATGACACTGAGCATCAGCAATCCTAATAATATCTTCTTGTTCTTCATCATTCTATAATCATCAACTTTTCCGACTTAGCCGTGGCACGGTACTCTGGCGAGTAGGCACACTGTACGGTGCAGGTGCCTGTCTCATAAATGCCCGCGCGATCGATATAATATTCAGTCTCTAACACATGCTTACCCTTAGCCAACCCGCAATAATAATAGTTTGTGGAGAAATCTTTAGGTGAGCAATACGCACCATTGCGATAACCGGACAACTGACGGACAGGCTCCATACAAGCGGCACGGCGGTCAAGCACCTGAACGAAGTCGAGGTCACGGCTCACCTCGATGGTGATACGCACCTTGATGCGGTCGCCGACCTTCAACGGGTCACTTATCCGCTCACCGTTAGCCTGTAGCAGTTCACGCTTCACCGTAATACCGCTCTCTGAGTTCTCCACCTCTGAGGTCTTCTGCATAAACTGGGCGTAGACAGCACCCCACGACGTACCCGTAGAGGTCTTGGTGGCAGTGAACTCCCTACCCTTCGGCTCCTGGATTGCCGTCTTCACATAGCCGATACCTGCCGTTGCCTCAGGCAGTTCGAGAGGCTGCTGGTCGATGGCAAGGACAGCAGGCTCCTGTGTCGCCAAGAGGCTTGCATGGTCGAAGAGGAAGGCATAGATGGCATTCACACTGTTGATGGGGGTATCCCACATCTGAGTCTTCTTCTCCTGTAACAGCCAGCGACGCATCTCGTCAATGGTCTGCTCGTCCTCGGGGGCGACATACTTGATAGCCTCAATGGCAGCCACCTCGGTAGGTATCTTATAACTGTACCAAGAGTAGCCTGCACGGTGGGTATCGTAGTAACGTCCCATCTCCTCCGTGAACACGGTATACTCCTTGAGACTCTGCACATACTCACGTGCCGTCTTCGTATCTCCATACTGATAGAGGATGACGGCTGTCATCGCCTTCTCATAGATGCTCTGTACCTTGATATCCTTCTTCAGCAGCGGCATCAGATAGGCTTTAGCGTCAGCAGCCTTCTTGCCTAACTCACGTTGCGTGATGGCATTGACATACAACCAACGGAGAGCCACGAAAGAGGGGAATGACGGTTTGACACCCTTCTTCTCCCATTTCCTCATCTCCTCTACCAGTTCGATGATCTCGCCATCCATATAGCGCATAGCCTTGTTCTGCATCGAGGTGGCGGTGCCATAGGTCTTCGCTATCACATTCAGACGTGCCAGCATCTCAGCGACACCCATGGTGATATGGGTACTTGCAGGCATCTCAGGATACCAGGAGAAACCGCCATTTCCCTGCTGTAACTTCTCCAGTTTTGCCAAGGCAGTCGCCAAGCGGTCACTAATCAGATTCTCGTCGAAGAAGTCGGCAAGACGTTGTTTCTGCTCCGCCTCCCTATCGGCATCATTCACCCAAGGAGTCTCTTGGAGGATGATGTCCTTCAGTTCTTGGTTCTTCTCTAAATTACTATGCAGAGAGGTCTCGTTACCAGTCTCTCGCTTCCACTGCTCGAAGACGGTCTTTGCTTTGGGAGTCTGTTGGAGAATCGTCTTGGCAAGCATGTTCGAGTAGTAGGATGCCGCTTGGTCGATAGCACTCGTCTCGCTGGGCTGTCCCAAGGTGGCAAGCGATTGTACCATCAACCATGCAGGATTGTTGGTATACTCAATGGTCAGTTTCTGCTGAGCCGTTCCTGCGGGAATCAGTTTCGTGAGGTCTATGGTCTTCACACCTGGCTCATGCTGGGTGAACGGAACAGACTTCGTGACACGCTCCTTATCAGGCAGGATAGGCAGATAGTGCTGTTCGCCATCGGAGAAACTGTCGCCCTTGACGGACATTCTGCATATCAACAGGGAATACTGGTCGGTAGGCTGGTAGTCGAAGGTGACATGCCCTGTCTTTCCTGCCTCAACGGCAACGGGCTGTTGACTGGAATAGACGACTTTCTCCGTCTCTGGGTCAATCAGTTCTATCTGAGCGGTACCCTTTTGCGATTGCTCACTGATATTAAAGATACGTGCTGACAACTGAGCCTTGTCGCCCACACGGATAAAGCGTGGCATATTAGGTTGCAGCATGACATCCTTCTGCGCTACCGTCTCACCAAAGAGGGTACCCACCTGCAGGTCGGTGGTATGGGCAACACCCATAAAGCGCCAGGTGGTAAGACTCTCTGGCAGGGTGAACTTCAAAATCACATCGCCCGTCTTGTCTGCCTCCAAAGTAGGATAGAAGAAAGCGGTCTCCTGCATATTCTCACGCAACTGCACAGACTCCTCTTGCTGAGACACCTCTTGTTCGGTCTCTGGCTGTGCCACATCCTCTTCCTGCGCCAGCATCAAGTCCGTAGCGGTATCCGTCACAGCATTCGCCATCATAGGCTCTGCCAACACCATTGCCTCCTCTACGAAGCCCGCACCTTTTGCCCTCATCGATACACTGCCTAACATCATCCTTCTTCCATAGCCGACGACATAGACACCTGGATAGACGCTATGGTCGAACTGACTATAGAAGAAATCAGGAACCTTCTCGCTATTGACGTGTTGAGAGCCATGTGTCGAGTTGCTGCCAAAGCGCATAGTCGTCCACGAGGTGGAGGCGTGAGGTATCGACATCTGCGGATACAGTCCCCAGTAATGGTGAACCAACTGGTCGAGGCTCTTGTCATAGAGCACCGCCATCAACTGCGCATCGGCTGGTTTGCCGTCCTTATCCTTGATACTCAACCGCCACTCCTCCTGCTGACCTGGCTTTAGGCGGTCACGGAAAGTCTCCCATCTCAAGGTCAGACTCTTATCCGGCAACGGACGACGGATGGTCTGGGTATGCTGGTAACTGACACCATCCTTCACCCATGCGAAACAGAGCAGCAGTCCGTTAGTGTACTCCTCTTTATACGTAAACTTCTTGTTCCACAAGGACTTGTTCTCACGGATAAAGCCCTCTTCCAGTACCTTCGTACCAGAGATCACCTCATAGGCAATGTACAAGTCAGGATCAGAAGAGCCCACCTGTACCGTAACAGGCTTCCCGTCAGCAGGGAACGTGCCATCACTGACATAGAACCAGTCCTTGGTCTCTATGGCAGGTTTCTTGTCGTCCAGACTGAACACGATAAACTTCATATCGATAGAGTCGCCCTCACAGGCAGCCTCCAAGCGATGCTCACCACTGGGGAGTTTGGCATCAAGGAGCGACTGTTTGGCATTTGCCGCACACTCCTTCCACACGCCACCATCCAAGCGATAACGGACGGTACCTGCTATCTCACTACCTGCCGCATTACGGCGATAGAAAATAATCGGCTGAATCTCATCTATACGAATACGCTGAGAGACATCACAGGAAAGGGCTGTCGGCTTGGTGCCTAAAGGCAGACTCTTAGAGCCGCTATGCGTCTCACCTGCCTGATCGGTCACATCCGCCACGACCTCGAAGGTATAGAACATCGGACTCTTGCTGTCGTAGTCAGGAAGAATCATCGGCATCTTCACGTCGAAGGTGCCATCCTCTTTGGTTGTCGTCTCACCTTTATATATCTCATCAGCATCGTTCTGCCGCCCGAACCAGCCTGCGCCCCAATACCAGGAGTAACTCAACCACCAGTAGGCGATACGGCGACGGACCGTATACTGTACTTTCGCCTCTTGTACGGGTACACCAGCATAACTTAACGCCTTGCCTTGAATCGTCACGGTATCTCCTTCCTGATACGATTCCTTATATTCTGAGAACGACAGTTCAAAGGTAGGACGTTTGTATTCCTCTACCCTGAAACTCTCCGAACCGTCGTTGATCCTAACCGTGAAGTAACCGTTCTTCAGCCCTGTGGGCAACGTGAAAGAGGTGGCACACTTACCAAAGCGGTCGGTGGTCAACTCCTGTTCAGCAATCACCTTGTAATTGGCATCACGCAACTGTGCTGTCACCGCCTTATCAGCAACGACACCTGTCTCGATATAGTTCTCTCTCGAATGGATAATGGCTGCCACATGCACCGTCTGACCTGGGCGGTAGATGGCACGGTCGGTATATATCCTCGTATACTCCTTACGCCCCTTGTCGTCACTGAAATAGAAGTTGTCACTCCCATTGATGGAAGGACAAGCCTGGTCTTTGTCAGTATAGACGAAGACTTTATGCCAGGAGCCGTCCGTAAAGCGATGGTTGGTCTCACCCGATTTGTCTGTCGTCAGCACGATCGGTTTCTGCTTACTATCATATCGGGAAGTCGATATCATGACCTTCGCACCAGCGACGGGCTGACCATTCTCGGCATCCACCACGACATAGCGGACATCTGATTTCTGTCTTGCAACGGACAGGACACGGAGGTTGGTCACATAATAGAATACCCGACACACCTCCGTACTGGGTTTCGTCGAGAACTCCAACAGATAGACACCTTCTGGCAGACCAGCCAGCGTGAGGGAGTCAGAAAACAGGTCATAGTCCTCATGGACAGGGAAGGTACACTGACGGAAAGCCTCCTTCACCTCTACGGCACTCTTCATCACCTCCTCTAAGTCTTTCTTGTAATGGACACTCTTGTCATGATCGCCCTTCAGGGTCGTGCGGTAGACCTTCATCGTGAGAGACGACAGGTGGCGAAGACTCGTCAATTTCACCGTCTGTTCCTTCTGGGGCATCTGCACATAGAGAGGTATCTCCGCAGAGAAGCATGAGGCTATCAACTGGTTTCTGCTATTCCTCAACTGTGAGATTCTCTTCCACTTACCCCAACGGTCTATCGCCATGTCCAGATAAGCCTTCTTCTCGGCTGCCGTAGCATTGGTAGACCTACTCATGTAACTATAACG
This sequence comes from Prevotella sp., assembly GCA_017470055.1. Classification (GTDB taxonomy): domain Bacteria; phylum Bacteroidota; class Bacteroidia; order Bacteroidales; family Bacteroidaceae; genus Prevotella. The sequence continues at coordinate 9,591 of JAFUFD010000060.1, forward strand.
CTCCAGAGCCACCTCACCAGCCTCTGGCAGGTCGGCATATCGCGCTATCAGGGAGTCCAGACTTTGAATATACTTGCTCTTTGCGAGTTTCTCAAAATCATCCCCTTTACCCTTTTGCAATACCGCCAAGGCTGTCATACAGGCAGCACGGCGGTTACCTGCCTTCTCGTAATAGTCGTGCATCCACTCCCAGGCTCCTAACTCCCGACCGATGACATGCAGCAGGTCGTTATCGTAGATATCACTGTCAGAGCCATACTTCACGAAAGGCTCATAGATATTGTTCTTGACCTTTGCCAATACCTCCGGGTTTGCCAAGGCGGTGGCACGGTAGTCCTCACAGCGTTTCTGCCAGTCTTCCGCAATAGCGTGGTTATCGCTATAGATACTGTACAACACTGTCGCATAGACTGCCTTCAATGCCTTGTCCTTTGCCTGTTGCTCCAGTTGGCATAAGCGCCCCACGGCAGGTGCCAGCGAGTCGGGTGACACCTCCGCCTGCATCGACGCGCGGTAGAGGGCTGCTTTCAGCAACTGTCCATACACCTTCTCCTTCTGAGCCTTCCGCTCAATGGTCATCAGGTGGTTAATCGCTGTCTGGGGAAGGTCTTTCGCAGCAGCGTCATCCACATTCTTCCAAAGTACGTTATAGTCTTGTCCAAATATCCACATAGGCATGAATAAAAATATGGCAATAACGATTAGCGTCTTCTGTCTCATTTCGCATCAAGATTTCTTGTTTATTAAATGCAAAGATAGGAGAAATATATCGAACCTCCAAGTCCTTTAACGAGATTTAGGGTTATTTTGTTGATAAAGGATGGTCTGGATGATGCCACGAGTGGCGAGATAGAGCACCATCGCCAACCACAACCCGTGATTACCCATCAAGTCCATCAACCCCATGACGCCCATAAAGAACACAACAGCCGCTATCAAAGAAGAGACCAGCATCCCACGGGTAGCGGTAATACCAATAAAGATTCCGTCCCACACAAAAGCGGCGACACCAGCGATGGGGATGAGATAAGCCCACCATACATACTCCCGTGATGCCTCCACCACATGAGGCTCATCAGTCAACAACCGCAGGAAGGGCATACCGCCTATCACATAGACGACCGTAAAAAGGATCACCATTGCCGTTCCCCATCCAAACAGATGTCGGACCACATCCCGATAGGCTTCTATGTTACGTGCTCCCCAATACCTACCTCCAAGAGCCTCTCCCGCATAGGCGAAGCCATCCATGAAATAGGAGAAGAAGAGATAGAGTTGCATCAACAGGGTATTGACGGCAAGGATGACGGCGCCCTGCCGGGCTCCCGCTGAGGTGAAATAGAGGTTAACGGCAACCAGGAATACGGTGCGCAGGAAGATGTCACGGTTGACACGGAAGAAAGCGAGCCAGTCACCCAACTGGTCTTTCAGCAGCGACACCCTCCACCGTAACAGCCGACGGTAATACCGCAGCCATAGCACGATGGCGACCAACAGACCCGCATACTGGGCAATCACAGTCCCCAAGGCGACACCCTCCACCTTCATCCCCATGCCATAGACCAAGAGGAGGGAGGCAAGGATGTTCACCACATTCTGCATAATGGATATCCACATCGGAGTCCGTGAGTTCTGCATGCCGATATACCAGCCACTCAGTGAATAGAGTCCCAATACGGCAGGGGCTCCCCACACCACTATATTAAAATAGGTGATGGCGAGGGAGCGCACATCGGCGGTCGGTCCAATAAACCACAGCATCACCTCCCGCAACGGATACTGCAGGACGATGACGGAAAGGGAGATGACCAACGATACCGTGAGGGAACGCGTCAACAGACGCATCACGTCCTGCATGTCCCTCCTGCCACGAGCCTGCGCCGTCATCCCACTGGTGCCCATCCTGAGAAAGGCAAACACCCAATAGACCAAACTGAAGATCATAGAGCCCACGGCGATGGCACCTATATAGGCGGCATCACCCATGTGTCCCACGATGGCGGTATCGACCAATCCCAAGAGGGGTACCGTGATGTTTGTCACGATAGCAGGTAGGGCTATTCCTAATATTTGTTGGTCTCTCTGATTCATTTTTCTGTACAAAGATAGTAGTTTTTACAGAAAAAACACTAACTTTGCGACAAAATATGAACTAAGACCTATGGAACTGAGAAACAAAAAGTCGGCATGGGCGGCACTCGCCACCGTAGGCGTCACCGCCATAGCAGCAGGAACTACGGCATTTGTGAAGATCCGGCAGAAGAGACGGGAGCGTAGAATTGAGGAGGAGAAGAGAAGGGAGAAGGAAAAGGAGGCGACATCCCTCAAACTCACCCCTGAGCAGATGATGGTCTACAACGAGGCTATCAGGAAGTTCATCACACTCAACAACCGCATCTACGACCTGCGTCACTACCAGAAAGAGTTACAACCGCTCATCCTGATGCTTGCCACTGGCAAACCTGTTGACGAGGACACGCTGACAGGTATCGAGGAAGTTGATCTGCTCTGCCATGACATCCGCCAGTTTGTCATGAGGCAGTTACCGTTCATCGATACCTGTGTGGGTATTATCAGTGAGGGTGAGACCTATCAGGACTTCGTGCATGGTCCCATCAACGGAAAGTTCGACAAGGAACTGGACCGTGAGGAGGACGGATATGAGGTTGCCGACGGCACGCCTATCAAGCACGTGTTGAAGTTAGGCTATCTCTTCCCTGAGTCCACCATTGCGTCTTATCCCGTGAAATCCATCGTTACCGTATGATTAATCGTGAACTGTTAGCCCCCCAGTCTATTGCCATCATCGGGGGCTCCAACAATATCCACAAACCTGGTGGTGCTGTGGTGCGTAATATCCTGCAAGGCGGCTATGAGGGCGTCTTACGCATCGTCAACCCCAAGGAAGACGAGGTACAGGGTATCAAGGTGTTCCATGATGCCCGTGAGTTGCCACCTACGGAACTTGCCGTTCTCGTGATTCCAGCCAAGTTCTGTCCTGACACGGTAGAACTGTTGGCGAAAGAGAAAAACACTCGCGCGTTCATTATTATATCCGCAGGCTTTGGCGAGGAGACCAAGGCGGGGGCGGAGATGGAGCAGCGCATCCTCAACACCTGTGAGCAATATGGGGCGGCACTGATTGGTCCGAACTGTATCGGGCTGTTGAACCGCAACCACCATAGCGTGTTCACACAACCTATTCCCAAGTTGCATCCGCAGGGTGTCGACTTCGTCAGTGGCTCTGGTGCCACAGCGGTATTCATCTTGGAGAGTGCCGTCATCAAGGGGTTGCAGTTTAACAGTGTCTGGTCGATAGGCAATGGCAAACAAATCGGTATTGAGGACGTGCTGCAATATATGGACGAACACTTCAATCCCGCTACCGACTCCAAGGTCAAACTACTCTATATCGAGAATATATCCAACCCTGACAAACTGCTCTACCATGCTGGCAGCCTCATCCGCAAGGGCTGCCGCATCGCCGCCATCAAGGCGGGCAGCAGTGAGAGTGGCAGTCGTGCCGCATCGAGCCATACGGGTGCCATCGCCTCCAGCGACTCCGCTGTAGAGGCGTTATTCCGCAAGGCTGGCATCGTGCGCTGCCATAGTAGGGAGGAGTTGACGACAGTAGGGTGTATCTTCACGCTGCCCCCACTGACAGGTAAGCGTTTCGCCATCGTCACCCATGCAGGAGGACCTGGTGTGATGCTGACCGACGCATTATCGAAAGGCGGACTGGAAGTGCCGAGACTCGAAGGCGAGACAGCGGAGGAACTCAAGACCTTACTCTTCCCAGGCTCCAGCGTGGCAAACCCCATCGACATCCTTGCCACTGGAACTCCTGAGCAATTAGGACTGACCATCGACTATTGTGAGAGGCGATTCGAGGATATCGACGCTATCGCCGTCATCTATGGCACTCCTGGTCTGACGACATTATACAAGGCTTACGAGGTGCTGCACCAGAAGATATTGGAATGCAAGAAGCCCATCTTCCCCATCCTGCCCAGTCTGCACACCGCAGGACCCGAGGTAGCGGAGTTCTTGGCGAAAGGACATGTCAATTTCTCTGACGAGGTGACCCTTGCCACGGCTTTGTCGCAGATTATGCAGACCCCGCCGCCTGCCCCGCCAGAGGTGCAACTCTTTGGGGTGGATGTGCCTAAGATCAGGGAGATAATCGGAGGGATTAAGGACAATGGTTACATCGCTCCCCACTTGGTACACCAGTTATTGGAATGCGCCGGTATCCCAATGGTGCCGGAATTAGTGTCTTCCTCTATGGACGAACTCATCGCCTTCGCCCAGAAAGTGGGCTATCCTGTCGTGGCGAAAGTGGTAGGACCTGTGCATAAGAGTGATGTGGGTGGCGTGGCACTGAATATCCGCACCCCTGAGCATCTCGCCTTGGAGTACGACCGTATGATGAAGATACAGGACGCGACAGGGGTGATGGTGCAGAAGATGCTGAAAGGCACGGAACTCTTCATCGGCGCCAAGTACGAGGAGCGTTTCGGTCATGTCGTCCTCTGCGGCTTGGGCGGTATCTTTGTCGAGGTACTGAAAGACGTGCAGTCTGGTCTTGCTCCACTATCGTACGACGAGGCATACTCCATGATCCATTCCCTGCGTGGCTATAAAATCATAAAAGGCACACGAGGGCAGAAGGGCATCAATGAGCAGAAATACGCTGAGATCATCGTGCGCCTCTCTACCCTCCTCCGCTTCGCCACGGAGATCAAGGAGATGGACATCAACCCGCTCCTCGCTGACGAGCAGGACGTGGTTGCCGTCGATGCCCGCATATTGATTGAGAAGTAAAATAATATCATAAAACTCTAACAAGAAACTATTATGGAAAACAAACGCTATGGTCATTTTGACGACCAACATCGTGAGTACGTGATTACTGACCCGAAGACCCCGTGGCCGTGGATCAACTACTTAGGCAACGAGGACTTTTTCTCGCTGATCTCTAACACCGCTGGTGGCTACTCCTTCTACAAGGACGCCAAGTTCCGCCGTATCACCCGCTATCGCTACAACAACGTGCCGATGGACAATGGCGGACGCTATTTCTATATCAACGACCAAGGCACTGTCTGGAACCCAGGATGGAAGCCCTGCAAGACACCCCTCGACTTCTACGAGTGCCGTCATGGCATGAGTTACACCCGCATCACGGGTAGGAAGAACGGTGTGGAGGCGAGCGTGCTCTTCTTCGTTCCCCTGAAGACTTTTGCCGAGGTGCAGAAACTGACCCTCACCAACCAAAGCAACGAGGTGAAGAAACTGAAACTCTTCTCCTTCGAGGAGTGGTGCCTGTGGAATGCCGCCACGGATATGGAGAACTTCCAGCGTAACTTCTCGACGGGTGAGGTGGAGATAGAGGGAAGTACCATCTATCACAAGACGGAGTATCGTGAGCGTCGCAACCACTATGCGTTCTATCATGTGAACACAGAGATACAGGGCTACGACACGGATCGTGAGACCTTCGTGGGTCTCTATAACGAGTTCGCCAACCCCGACGCTGTCATGGAGGGCAAGCCCCGCAACAGCCATGCGCATGGTTGGAGCCCTATCGCCTCGCACTATATCGAGGTGGAACTGCAACCTGGTGAGTCTAAGGATTTTATCTTCCTCCTCGGCTATGTGGAGAACGAGCAAGACAAGAAGTTCTCGGCTCCACAGGTCATCAACAAGGAGAAGGCGCAGGCCATCATCGAGAAACTCAACACGACAGAGAAGGTCGACAAGGCTTTTGCGGAGTTGAATGACTATTGGGACAAACTGCTGAACATATATAATGTGCGCACGGGTAACGACAAACTCGACCGCATGGTGAACATCTGGAACCAGTACCAGTGTATGGTCACCTTCAACTTCTCACGCTCCGCCTCGTTCTTCGAGAGCGGTATCGGTCGTGGCATGGGCTTCCGTGACTCTAATCAGGACCTTGTGGGCTTCGTCCATCAGATTCCGAGTCGTGCCCGCCAGCGTATCATCGACATCGCATCGACACAATTCCCTGACGGTGGCTGCTACCATCAGTACCAACCTCTCACCAAACGAGGCAACAACGACATTGGCGGAGGCTTCAACGACGACCCCTGCTGGCTCATCTTCGGCACCGTCGCCTATATCAAGGAGACGGGCGACTTCTCGATTCTCGACGAGATGGTGCCTTTCGACAACCAGCCAGGTTCTGAGGTCACCCTCTTCGAGCACTTGAAGGTGTCGATGGATCACGTCATCAAGAACCTCGGTCCGCACAAGTTGCCACTCATCGGACGTGCCGACTGGAACGACTGTCTGAACCTCAACTGCTTCTCTTGGGACCCCAACGAGAGTTTCCAGACCACAGAGAACAAGAGCGAGGGCTCAAAGGCAGAGTCACTGATGATCGCAGGACTCTTCGTCGTCACAGCGAAGCAATATGTTGAGTTATGCGAGAAATTAGGAAAGGCTGACGAGGCAAAACGCATGCAACAGGCCATCGATGAGATGGTTGCGGCAGTGAAGAAAGACGGATGGGATGGTGAGTGGTATCTCCGTGCCTACGACTTCTTCGGCAATAAGATCGGCTCGCACGAGTGCGACGAGGCAAAGATATTCATCGAGAGCCAGGGCTGGTGCACGATGGCACAGATTGGCGCAGAGGACGGTATGGTGGCTAAAAGCCTCGACTCCTGCAAGAAATACTTGGAGTGCGAGCATGGCATGGTGCTCAACAACCCCGCTTTCACCAAGTATGTCTACGAGTATGGTGAGATTTCCTCTTATCCAGAGGGCTACAAGGAGAACGCTGGTATCTTCTGCCATAACAACCCATGGGTTATCATTGGCGAGACGCTTGCCGGACGAGGCAACGACGCATGGTCGCACTATGCCAAGATACTGCCCTCGTACGTCGAGGAGAAATACCAGACACTGCATAAGGTGGAGCCTTACGTCAACTGCCAGATGGTGGCTGGTAAGGATGCCTTCAAACCAGGAGAGGGCAAGAACTCATGGCTTACCGGTACGGCGGCATGGATGTGGCTCACCGTCAGCCAGTATATCCTTGGTGTGAAACCCCAGTACGACGGCTTGCAGGTAGACCCCTGTCTGCCCGCCACTGCGAAGGAGTACACCATCCAGCGTAAGTTCCGCGACGCCGAGTACACCATCACCGTCAAGAATCCTGACGGCAAGGAGCATGGTGTGAAGCAGGTCGTCGTCGATGGCAAGCCCATTGAGGGCAACACCATCCCCTACTCCGCAGGGAAACATACGGTGGAGGTGACGATGTAAGAGTGTCACCTAAACGGTATACAAAGCAGCAAAAGAGGTTTTCGGCTGCAGGCGAAAACATTTGCGGCTGCAGGCGAAATAATGTGCGCCTATAGGCGAAATAATTTACGCCTATAGGCAAAAGATCGTTAGAAGGCACCTAATCCCCGTTAGGTGCCTTCTTCGTCCCCCGAAGTCGGCACTTCATTCCCCCTCTCCAAGCATCCTTTTCAACTATCATCCACACATTTTCTTATAAAACTTCACTATATTTTAGAAAAATATAGTAACTTTGCACCGAATATACCCAATTATGTAACAAAAAAAAATAAACGCAATATGAAAAAGATTACCTTAGTATTATTCACACTGCTTACTATTATTACCCCCCCTAATGCCTGGGGAGAGGAATATGTCAATAACGGTGTGACCTATGAGTACACTCCTGTAACAGAAGGAGATGGTGTTGCCACTGTCAAGTCAGTCAATACCAGTGCAGAGGCTATAGAAATCCCTGCCAGTTTCACGATAACAGTGGAAGAGGTAAATCACACCTACAACATCACGGCTATTACCAGCAATGCATTTGCTGGTTGTTCTGTCTTGGAGACCCTAACGATTGGTGATAACGTCACTTCTTTGAGTGACAACATCTTCAGTGATTGTACAGAACTGAGGACATTGACAATCGGAAATGGTATCACAACGATTACCAACAAGACTTTCAGTGGTTGCACAGCATTGAGAACGTTAACCTTAGGAACAGGTATCACGACTATTAACTCGTCAGCATTCAAAGACTGTTCGTCTTTGCGAACACTGACGGTAAAGAGTGCTATTTCGCTTGCAAATCTCAATATTGACTTTACCCATTCGGCACTTCCCAATACCCTATGCATCGCCTACAAAGGTCTTAAGTACTACCACCAGGACTCATGGAGTAGCGGCTATTTTAAGGTTGGTGATGGCAGTACCTCTGCAGGATTCGACAATACCACGAAAGAGGGTACCAACCTGGATATTTTAAAGACAGTATGCGATATCCCCGTGACCACGATAACAGGCTTAGCATTTAAAGGTGTTGCTCCAAATTTTACCATCCACATTCCATCAAGCATCACAACCATTAGCGACACCTCCTTTCAGGAGAACAAGTTGAGCGGTTTTGGTGTGGATGTCAGTAACGCAAACTATAAAAGCATCGATGGTATCCTGTTCAGCAAGAACGGAGAGACACTGTATAGTTATCCTATTCAAAAAGGGGACTCCTATACCGTACCTGACGGAGTAAAGACCATTGGCAAAAACGCTTTTTACAAGCATGAAGCCTTAACAAACATCACCTTCCCTAACAGTTTGGAGAAGATCGAACAAAGTGCCTTCCAATTGGCTGGTAGAGGTTCCACTCTGAATGTCACCTTTGGAACAGGTTTAAAAACAATCGCCCAGAATGCTTTCCGAGAGAGTGGAGTGAGTACTATCATATTCCCCGAGAAGTTGGAGGAGATTGGTGCAACTGCTTTTTATAACAGTGCCCAACTGACCGCAGTCACCTTCCCTGCTTCCCTAAAATCCATCGCAGCAGGTGCTTTCAATGAATGCAGAAAACTGACAACATTGAATTTCGCAGCATCCTATGAGACCAATAAACTCACCATAGGCGGAAGTGCTTTCTACAATTGTAAATTGCAAAACAAAATCATTCTCCCTGAAGGAGTGACAACTATCGGAGAGAATGCTTTCAACTACGGAGGATCTTTTGATGATTCTAGAATAGATAACCTTTACTTACCTTCATCTGCCGTTTTCTCTGGCACTATCACCCAAGCAAAGATCTTCAGAAAAGTAAATATTAACTTCGAGGGCGGCAAATATACCACCTACTTCTCCACCATGGATTTGGAATTGCCAACAGGACTAACGGCATCCACCATTACAGGAGTCAGTGGTACCAACCTCACTACGACACCCCTGCATTACATTCACCAAGGAAAAGCCATCCTCTTGGAATTGGCTGATGGAGCCTCCTTGCCAGAATATTATGGAATTCCTTCCAATGAGACAATCGGCTTGGATAAGAATGTGGTATTTAACACAGATTTGTTCAGAGGCTCGACTTCTACGACAAACCTCAACAGTATTCATGGTGACAAATATATTCTAAGTGGCGACAAGTTCGTTAAGATTGCACAAGGTACTTTGCCTGCCTTCCGTTGTTTTCTCGTCGTAGACAATGAGGACATTGACAATCCTGCGGATTACTACACCTTCAATAATGACGGGAACTCCTATATATATCAAGAGGACGGCACATATATCAAAACTACCACCGATATCGGTCATGCCAGCGTGTCTGTCAATGGCACTAATGGTACCCTCACTGTAAGTCCCAAGACAGGATTCTACGCCAATCCTAATGATGTCAAAGTAACTCGTAGCGTGCAGGCATCATCGGCACGTGCTCCGCAAATAGATGCCCCAGAAGTTACGCTCACACTCTCTCCTGCTGATGCAGATCCCAGTGGCGTAACGACTTACACCTTCACCCATACAAGCGGAGCCGTCTATGAGGTAACTGTCAACTTCCATAAGCGCAAGAACCTTAGTGACAACAATGTTCCCAGAGACATCGTCTTGACAATACCTGAAGGTGGATACACCTACGATGGTCAGGAACATAAGCCTACTGTTGCCTCTGTCACGTTCAATGGACAGACGGTTGACAGCAAAAACTATGACTTCGCATATACAGAAAACATCAATGCGGGAAGTGGTATCGTCACCATCACTGGTAAGCGTGAGTATATGAATTCTTACAGCAAGCCATTCCCGATAGCCCAACGTAGTATTATCAATGTGACTATTGCAGAAATTGCTCCACAGACCTATACGGGTGAAGAGATCAAGCCTATAGAGAGTGTGACGGATATCGTTAATGAAAAAGATATCATCAAGGCTGAGGACTATGAGATTACCTACCAGGATAACATCAACGCAGGTACTGAGGCTAAAGTGATTGTCACTGCAAAAGACAAAAACTACACCAGTGTTATTAGTAAGACCTTTACGATCAATCCAAAGAATCTTACTGGTAGTGAGGATTTGAAGATTGCAGACATTCCAGAACAGAAGTATACAGGCAATCCTATCACTCCTGCTTTGGAGATCAAAGATGGCGACATCATTCTCTCTGCTGAGAATGATTATGACGTAGAATATGTTGACCACACGACTGTTGGAACCGCTACTGTCAAGATTACCTTCAAAGGCAACTACACAGGTAGTGCCAGCACAACGTTTAAGATTAAAGAAACGATTCTTGAGCGTACTTTGAATGTTAGTTTTGAGGGAGAGAACAAATGGGCTACTTACTACTGGGAAGATGAGTATCTGACTATACCAGAAGGATTGAAAGTGTATGCTGTCGAAGGACATGAAGAGAATAGCACTACGCTAAAACCAAAGCAACTCACCACCATGATTCCTAAGGGAGTGGCTGTGCTGTTGGAGCGTACTGGTGACAAGAAGGATAATTTTGTTGCTAACACGATGTCTATCAGTACCGAACTGGAAGAAGGTGTTACTCCTGATGCGACACTATTCGTAGGAACCAAGAATGGTATTGAAGACTTGTCTACTGAAACAGGCACTAAGTTCGTTCTTGTCAACGACCAGTTTGTACAGACCACAGGTGGTGCCCTGCCTGCTAACCGTTGTTACCTCAACTTTGGGTCAGACAACTTAGAGGGTGTCAACACTATAGACATCAATACAGGTGCAGATGATATCGTCTATAAGGTTGAGACTGTTAAGAGCAACGCAGGAGGTACTGCCACCAAGTCGGGCATAACAGATGGCAAGATTACCATTACTGTGACACCTAACGAAGGCTACTTCGTCGAGGCTGGCAATATCACTGTTACCCGCTCTGTCAGCGCAAGTACCTCTCGTGCCCCAAGTGTTGACGGAGGTGATGTGGAAGTATCCGCTGTTGATGCAGAAGCAGACCCGAGTGGTGTCACAAAGTATACTTTCAATGCTTCGGCTAACTCGCAATACCAAGTTACTATTGACTTCCAAAAGCGTATTGACTTCTCTAAGAACAAACCTACTCTTACACTGAGTACAACTACGTTTACATACGAAGGTAAGGAGCAAAAGCCTGAAATTACATCTGCCGTATGCGGAGGCAAGACACTTACTGCCGATGACTATGAGATCAGTTATGAGAATAACATAAACGCTGGTACTGGTAAGGTATGGATTACTGGTAAACGCAAATATATTGGAACAGACAAAAACACAGAGTTTAGTATCCAACAGCGTGACATCAACCTGATTTCTGTTGCAGCAATAGAGGATCAAATATACAATGGCGCTGACATTACCCCGACATTGACCATCACTGACCTTGTTAAGATTGGGGATGAGGATGTGGATATACTTGACAAGGTAGAGGGCAGCCCCGACTATAAGGTAGAGTTTAAGAACAATAAGAATGTTGGAACAGCCCAAGTATCTATCGTATCTAATAAGGTGAACTACAATAGCACAAAGTCTGGCATCACCTTCAACATCCTACAAAAGAATCTTTCTTTGGAGGAGAACAAGCCGACTATCGAACCTATTGATGACCAGGAATACAATGGTAGCGAACTCAAACCTGCCCTTGTCATCAAGGATGGAGAAATCCTACTGGTGGAAGGAACAGATTATGACGCTGTATACGATAACAATGTTGATGCAGGTACAGCAACCATCACTATTACCTTCAAAGGCAACTACACGGGTACTGCAGAGAAGACATTTACGATCGTAGACCCAGGACTCCCAAGAGAGTTCACTGTCAACTTCGACAGCGATAATGAATGGACGACCTACTATGCTACTGAGAATCTGACACTGACTGGAGACTTAAAGGCTTATGTCGTAACAGGAATTGATGGTTTGCAAGTGACGACAACAGAAGAGAATGAAGTAAAATTCATTCCAAAGAACACTCCTGTACTGCTGAACAGTAAGAGCAAAGGACAAACATTCAATGTCAAGACATGCTCTGGTGAGAAATTACCAGAGGACATTACTCCTTCCCCACTCTTCGTTGGTACAACAGAGGAAGTCAACATCGCATCTATCGAAGGTACGAAGTTCGTGCTCCTCAACGGCAAGTTCATTCAGGCTGCAGAGGGTACTGTTGCCCCTAATCGTTGCTACCTCGTAGTAACAGAGCCAATTGAGGGCGTTACCGAACTGACTATTAACAAGGCTGGCAACGCTATCATCTACCAAGAGGATGGCAATGCAATCACTGCAAACCTTGGTACGGCAAGTACCTCTGAGCCTAAGGATGGCAAGGTGACGCTGACGGTACAACCTAAGTATGGTTACTACGTAGAACTGAAGGACATCACTGTCGTTAAGAATACGAATGCAGGTTCTGCACGTGCTCCTCGTATCGATGAGGGCAAAGTGACTGTCGACTCTGTGACGACTACCTTTAACGAGAACTATGCTGCCACCTATGAGTTTACTTACCCATACGAGGAGGGTTGCCAGTATCAGATCACTGTTGACTTCCACAAGGCCGCTAACCTCTCAGAAACTGGTAGGTATACTACCAACTTCGCACCAGCCATATATAACGGCTATGAGCAGAAGGTGGAGCCTACCGTCACCTATGATGGAGCAACGCTGAAGAAGGATGTGGACTACGTGCTCACCTATTCTGGCAATGACTATATCAATGCAGGCACGAAGAATGCTGAGATTATTGGTATCCGCAAGTTCCAGAATAGTCTTACTCGTGAGTTCAAGATAGAACCAAAGAATGTCAACGACATCACCGTCGAGGCGATGGAGGGACAGACTTGGATTAAGGATCATGAACTGGGCAAGACTGACGCACAGGTAGTCTACACTGGTTCTGAGATTAAACTGAACATCACGGATAAGATCAAGGATGCTGAGGGTCATGATGCAGAACTGCTCTCTGCTGAGCAGATTGACATTATCTATAGTAAGGATATTACTAATGTAGGTAGCGCCTCTGTTATCATCAAGGGTACAGAAAAGAACTACACAGGCACTAAGGAGGTTCCCTACACCATCGTGGCAAAGGAGATGACCAGTGAGGACATCGCTGCTATCCCCGATCAGGACTATACTGGCAATGAGATTAAGCCAGCCCTGACTATTAAGTATGGTGACATCACATTGGCAGAGGGTGAAGACAAAGACTATACTGTCGCCTACACCAACAACATCAATGCCGGCGAGGCTACCGCTACCGTCAACTTCAAGGGTAACTATAGTGGTAAGGATGTCAAGAAGACCTTCAACATCGTGGATGTAGATGAGACACTGACCATCAACTTCGACAGCGATAATGAGTGGACCACCTACTACTCCTCTAAGAACCTGACACTGACCGATAACCTGAAGGCTTACGCAGTGACAGGACATAACGGTAAGGAGGTAACGACTGCCGAGTTGACCTTCATTCCGAAGGAGACTGCCGTGCTGCTGTATAGTAAGAGTGGAGAAAAGACCTTCAATGTCGAGACCTGCTCTAACGAGACACTGCCAAGTGACATCGTTCCTGACAGGAATCTCTTCAAGGGTACCTTGACCAGTTTGGATATCGCAACCATCAATGGAACGAAGTTCGTACTCGTTGACGGACTGTTCGTACAGACTGCCAAGGGCATGCTTGCCGCTAACCGCTGCTACCTTGTAGGCAGTATCGAGGGTGTTACCACGCTGACGATCGGAAAGGGCATCAGTGAGGTCATCACCTATGAGGAAGGAGCGGAGACGGGCGCTGCAGGTTCTGCAAGAGTCAGCCAGTCACAAGACGAGAACGGTAACCTGACTCTGACTGTCACACCAAATAGCGGGTTCTATGCCGACCATGAGCACCTCAAAGTAGTATACAGCGTCAATGCTAAAGACGCCCGTGCTCCTGAGGTTGCAGGAGGAGAGGTGACACTGACTCCTGTCGATGGATACAATGATACCAGCAGGGAGTTTAAGTATACCTTCCCATATACCGAAGGCTACTTCTATCAGGTGACTGTCAACTTCCATAAGTGTGTCAACTTCCTGACAAAGGAGACACAACCTACCATTACACTCGAAGAGGGTACTTATATCTATGACGGTACGGAGAAGAAGCCCAAGATTGCCTCTGTGACAATTCCTGTGAATGGTGTGTCCATAACGCTGACTGAGAACAAGGACTTCAAAGTCAAGGAATACCAGAACAACGTCAATGCAGGCGGTGATGCGAAGGTGATCATCACAGGTATGAACCACTACTACAATGAGTTCAGCAAGAACTTCAATATCGCCCAGCGTGACATCAACCTCGTGAAGGTTGAGGAGATTCCTGACCAGATTTATACTGGTAAGGAACTCACACCCACTTTGACTGTCACAGATATCGTCACCATTGATGACCAGAAAATAGACTTGCTCAATCAGAAATTTGATAAAGAGGGTAATATCCTTGAGGACTACACCCCAGAGGCTACCAACAACATCAATGTAGGTGTTGCAGATGTAGCAATCAAGGCTAACTCGATTAACTACACAGGCATTAAGAGCGGCATTCATTTCAATATCCTTCCGAAGGACCTCTCCGCTGAAGGAAATAAGCCTACTATTGATCCTGTAGAGAAGCAGTATTACACGGGTGAGCCACTGGAGCCGAAACTCACGATTCATGACGGTGAACTCCTGATTCCAGAAGATGACTACGAGGTGGTATACAGTAACAATATCACGGAGACGACCAACGAGGCACCTGCTGTTGCCGACATCACCTTCAAGGGCAACTATAAGGGTACGGCAAAGACTACGTTCCAGATCATATTCAAGTCAGAGGAAAAGCCTCTCAACATTGACTTTGGCACTAACGACGAGTGGACTACCTACTACTCTCCTATCGACCTGAAGGATGTGGAAGGTCTGAATATCTTTGTGGTCACTGGTCTTAACAAGGGACAGGGTATCGACCTGAAGACTGAGCAAGTAACGTTTATTCCTAAGAATATCGGAGTCCTCTTGCAACGTACGGATAAGTCGAAGAACACCTATACTGGGCAGACGATGGCAAGTAACACCACCCTGGAGGGTGTAACACCTGACACTGACCTGTTCAGAGGTACCTCTACGGGCATTGAGGACATGAGCAGCATTGATGGTGTCAAGTATATCCTCGTAGACGACCGCTTCATCCAAATCGTTGAGGGCGCACTGCCAGCCAACCGCTGCTATGTATTCATCAGCAATGAGGATGCTGAGGGTATCATCCATGTAGATGGTAAAGACGCTAACGGCATCATCATCCAAGAGGAGGGTGAGAGCAGCACAACAGCAGGACAGGTAGTGGTTGAATTAAGAGGTGACGGATACAAGCACATCACCGTAATCCCTGCGTCAGTAACCTACGCCACCAAGGATGAGATCAAAGTGGTTCGTAGCATCAAGATCCCAAGTCAGGAATCTTCTCGTAACAGGGCACCTGGTATCGAGAATACTTTGGTGGAGGTGATTCCTGAATATCCTAATGAGGACCCAAGCAGTACGACACACTACAAGTTCGAGTATGACAGCGACTACAACTATCAAGTCACGGTGAACTTCCAGAAGCGTATCAACTTGTCTGACCAGAATGTCAGCCATCCTGTCGTCACGCTGAGGGAGAAGGATATCCTAGACCTGGTATACGATGGCAAGCCGAAGACTCCTGCGGTGGAAAAGGTGACCTGCAACGGTGAAACGGTTGACCCCTCCAACTACGATATCACCTACGAGAACAATACAAATGCAGGTAGACCACGTGTCACCATTACTGGTAAGCGCTTCCTCATGGGTTCTACCTATACTGAGTTCAATATCGGTAAGCGTAACTTCAGCAATGTCACTGTCAAGGAGCCAATACCTGACCAGGAATACAACTCTGGTGCGCCTATCGTGTTCAAGGGACTTGTTCTGGAAGACATTGTTGACGGTGAGAATATCGTACTGGCAACCGACTATACCATCGTTTGCAAAGATACAGAAATAGGTCCCGCTACAGTATCATTCATGCCCACCAACAACTACGAAGGCAGTGGTAAGGGTCCATTCTCCTTCAACATCATACCTGCTACTGGTATCAACCAGATCGTCATTGACGAGTTGGAAGGTCAGTGGTTCGACTTGAATGGTCAGCGCATAGAGGGTCGCCCGACACAGAAGGGTGTCTACATCCTGCGTGACAAGAAGCAGAGGAGCATTAAGGTACGCATCAAGTAAAGAACATACACGAAGCGTAACACTTCCCAAAACCGACAGAATGACATTTAAGCACGTCATTTTGTCGGTTTTCTTTATCGGGGCATGGAGTTTGTGCTACTATTGTCAGAAACAATAAAATAAGGAGGACAAAACTATGACATTTGACAAATTCACAATCAAAGCACAGGAGACAGTACAAGAGGCTGTCAATACTGCGCAACGTAATGGTCAACAGACCATAGAGCCGACACACCTGCTGGCTGGTGTGATGGCGAAAGCAAAGGACGTCACCAACTTTCTTTTTCAGAAACTCGGCGTCAACGGTCAGCAAATAGAGATGCTTGTCGGGCAGGAGTTACAACACCTGCCTCGTGTACAGGGAGGAGAGCCGTATCTATCCAGTGATACCAATAAGGTATTGCTCAAGGCGCAGGACTATGCCCAGAAGATGGGGGATGAGTTCGTTAGCGTAGAGCCTATCCTACTCGCCCTGTTGACAGACGGTGCCACGGCTGGACGTATTCTGAAGGATGCAGGCATCACGGAGAAAGACCTTCGTGCCGCTATCAATGAGTTGAGACAGGGGCAGAAGGTGCAGTCGCAGTCGGCTGACGACAACTACCAAAGCCTGGAGAAGTATGCGAAGAACTTGGTGGACCTTGCCCGTCAAGGAAAACTCGATCCTGTCATCGGACGTGATGACGAGATTCGTCGTATATTGCAGATATTGAGCCGACGCACCAAGAACAACCCTATATTAATAGGTGAGCCTGGTACGGGTAAGACGGCGATTGTCGAGGGACTCGCCCAGCGTATCGTCCGTGGCGACGTGCCCGAGAACCTGAAGGACAAACAACTCTACTCACTGGATATGGGTGCCCTCGTCGCTGGTGCGAAATACAAAGGAGAGTTCGAGGAGCGTCTGAAGAGTGTCATCAACGAGGTGACGAAGAGCGAGGGACGCATCATCCTCTTCATCGATGAGATCCACACGCTGGTAGGTGCTGGTGGCGGCGAGGGTGCCATGGATGCCGCTAATATCCTGAAACCAGCCTTGGCTCGTGGCGAGTTGCGCTCTATTGGTGCCACGACCCTCAACGAGTATCAGAAATACTTCGAGAAGGACAAGGCTCTCGAACGCCGTTTCCAGACCGTGATGGTGGATGAGCCTGATGAACTGTCGGCAATCTCTATCCTCCGTGGATTGAAAGAGCGTTATGAGAACCACCATAAGGTACGTATCCAGGACGATGCTTGTATCGCCGCTGTCCAACTCTCTGAGCGTTACATCTCTGAGCGTTTCCTCCCAGACAAGGCGATTGACTTGATGGATGAGGCTGCCGCCAAACTGCGTATGGAGCGTGACAGTGTGCCTGAGGAACTGGACGAGATCACTCGCCGACTCGCCCAACTGGAGATTGAGCGGGAGGCTATCAAACGGGAGGGCGATGAGCCTAAGATTGCCCAATTGGATAAAGATATCGCCGAACTCCGTGAGCAGGAGCAACAATATCGTGCCAAATGGGAAGGCGAGCGCCAGTTGGTCAATAAGATCCAACAGGACAAACAGGAGATAGAGCAGTTGAAATATGAGGCTGAGCGTGCAGAACGTGAAGGCGACTACGGTAAGGTTGCCGAGATACGCTACTCCAAACTGAAGGCGCTGGAGGATGACATCAAGAATATCCAAGCACAACTCGCCTCTGCGCAAGACGGTAATGCCATGGTACGTGAGGAGGTGACAGCAGACGATATCGCTGAGGTCGTCAGCCGTTGGACAGGCATCCCCGTCACCCGTATGATGCAGAGTGAGCGAGAGAAACTACTGCATCTGGAGGAGGAACTGCACAAGCGGGTCATCGGACAAGATGAGGCGATTGATGCTGTCAGCGATGCCGTACGCCGTAGCCGTGCAGGACTGCAAGACCCCAAGCGACCTATCGCCTCGTTTATCTTCCTTGGCACGACTGGTGTCGGTAAGACAGAACTCGCCAAGGCTCTCGCTGAGTACCTGTTCAACGACGAGACGATGATGACCCGTATCGACATGAGCGAGTATCAGGAGAAGCATACCGTCAGCAGACTGATTGGTGCGCCTCCGGGCTATGTCGGCTATGACGAGGGCGGACAGTTGACGGAGGCGGTACGCCGCAAGCCCTACTCCGTCGTCCTCTTCGATGAGATAGAGAAGGCGCATCCCGATGTGTTCAACATCCTGCTGCAAGTACTGGATGACGGACGACTGACGGACAACAAAGGAAGGACCGCAAACTTCAAGAACACCATCATCATCATGACCTCTAACGCTACCCGTGAGCAACTGAGGTTGACCATGCGCCCAGAGTTCTTGAACCGTATTGACGAGACCATCACCTTCCAGCAACTGACCCAAGAGCAGATTGCCGATGTGGTACGCTTGCAGATGAGGAAGGTAACGGATATGCTGGAGCCGCAAGGTATCCATCTGGAGATGACAGAGGCTGCCGTCAAGTATCTTGCGCAAGAGGGTTACGACCCCGACTTCGGCGCCCGCCCCGTAAAGCGTGCCATCCAGCACTTAGTGCTCAACGACCTCTCACGGAAGATTCTTGCCGATGAGGTCGACCGCTCGAAACCGATTATCGTAGACGAATTTGGGGAAGGATTGATATTCAGAAACTAACAAAAGAAAAAGTGATGAGGCGTTAATGCTTCATCACTTTTTTGATTTCTCCTTGCGCGTTCCTTATTATATATATAGGACCAAAGTCGAAGAGGATCTTCGGCTGTCCAATCATCTTTCGCTCCAAGATTCCCGTTGAGCCTCCCATGAAGTCGAAAGAGGCAAGACCATCTGTCAAAGAGAGATTGGTCAAAGGCTTGCTCATATACTTTGTACCATCTGCATTATTATGGTATAACGTCGCTGCAGGCTCCGACTCGTTTGTCAGACTATTGTTGCCACCATAGGGATAAGCCCAGCCCGACTGATAAGAAGTACTGGTCTTATTGTTGGCGGGGATGATACAATATCTCTTAGTCCCTACATTAGGAGTTCCAGACTGCCAGACGTCCTTGTCATAGTCAATATGGAAAACAACGATACCACTTCCCGGCAAGGATGCGTCCCACACCTGTGGCTGTCGATTCTCGATGATATAGTATTCATCAGCATAGCCATCATTACGAATCAGATAGGCTTTTGACTCCTCGCCGAGTGCAGGCATTGCTGTTATGGTGGCTCCTGAAGTCAACTCCGTGGGTTCGAGCCATCCCATCAGCATACGCTCATGTGCCGAATAGCCTGCAGGACAATAGCCTTGACCATTGTTATTACCATAGTCCATCAAGTCCCAGTCTCTGACTGTTGATCCGCCAACATAGAAATCAGGAAATCCAAAGCAATGACTGAATTCATGGCAGATAGTTCCAAAACTACTTTTGACGGTACTCATATTAATCTCTTCCTGTACACAGCAGTAACAATCGATGGTATAACTCTGACCACCACTCGTGACCGCACGAGTCGTTTTCCCCTCGTGCTCACTAAGCCACCATTGATGGGGCCAAATCGTATTAGCGCCTCCGCCAGCATTCATTCCCTTTCCCGCATAGACGATCAGCAGTTGGTTGATATAACCGTCATCATCCCAGTCATATTGACTCCAGTCAATACCCTTCGTCTCCAAGACATCCACGATATCATACACCAGATACCGGGAGTTCTCGTCACTCTCCTTTTCATCACCATACCCTGGGTCTTCACTTCGATACTTCACACATGACTCACTAAGCGGAATATAATAGAGATCGAAAGTGAGGTCAAACTGCCCATAACTCTGCGCATAGAAATAGTCATGGACAGAACCGACATAGGGCTCTTCTGAGAGATTCTCCGCATTAAAGATCTTCCCCCACGACTCCATGGTCTCCTCCTCTGTACCTTTAAACGACAGGTCACTAAACGAGACAAGGACTACCAATTGGTGACGATCTCCGATATAGGGATTCGTGCCACCCGCTCTTCGCGCAGTATGACGAAGCGGAACAGAACTTTGCTCCGCCATCAGTCTACAATTACGCAGACGGATGCCGTCTTCTGCTGCAACAGCCAAGAAAAACGACAGCAGCAACAAGGAAAACAGGACTCTCTTACCTCGCATAGGATGGGATATATTTATAGGTTGTACCATCTTTCTTCTTCACTACATAGACTCTTCCTGGCAATGGGATATATACTCGTTGCCCTTGCAGGTTATAGAGACATGACACACCATCCTCATCTTTCAAGAGATAGGGGGTACTGATTCCTGTTGATTCCGTGATAGCGAATGTCGTAACAGCATGACCAGTATAGTTTCCTTTAAAAGCGATATCTACCGTCGCTGTTCCCACCTCTACATTATTACTATACGTTGCATCATAATCCTTTCTTGACTCTAAAACGATATCACCATCCTTAACGATTAATTTTGGTTTGATTTCCTCACCAGTATGTACCTGATTGTCTATGGGTACTATAGTTACTTTGTCCGTGATGTCCTTTGCCAAAATAGTAAACGTGGTTTTCCCCTCACCTATGAAGTAACGCTTTCCAGTAATCCACGCTTCTGCAGTTCCCGCATTAACATTTGCCTGATAACTCACCTCATAGTCCTGAGGATCTACCAAGGTTCCCTCACTACCATAAGTTACTGATAAAACCTCAGGTGTTTTACCTGAGCCATCGTATTCATATTCTGTTGTATTCAACAATATCACAGGCTTATTCTCTTCGTTAGAGAAATCTGTACAACGCTGAAAGTCTACAGACATCTGATAGGTGAAGTTTGCAGAATATGGATATGTATATGTTGTTATGCCACTAGGGTCTGCGGAAGGGTCTGTTTCCAAAATCTCTACTACCTCCTGGCTCCGTTGAGATAAACGAGACATTTCCGTAGTATTACTACGTGTCACACAAATATTCTCGGATTCAACGTAAAAGCCCCTATTAGGTTTGATTGTCAATATAACATTTCCGTCGACAGGAATTGAATTACTTGCTTTTCCACCTGCCTTACTCTCCTGCCCCTCAATCAGTCGCTTATAAACAAAAGTATTGGCATCAATAACATGGAAATCGAAAGATACCTGTCCATCATCTGCCATTCGAATATGACTAATCGGTTTCAGCAATAGCGTCTCATCATTAGCATCACCTGTTTGCATCTCAGAATCAGGAATAGAGGTGTCTGTCAACTCATCGTTTGCGTCAAAAGGATAAGCAGAAGTGCTCAGATGTACATTATTCATCCACCCGCTATTAGCATACTTCGATATACCATGTTGGTTTTCATAATCATCCCATTCTGCATAGTTCATATTATCAGCATGTACCAATTTATAACGGAAGTCATCCTCCGAGGTAAAACTATTGACCCTGTTACTACGCCATGCCGTTGAATTGTAATTGACATGATAGATAACCAGTCCCTTACCTGGTACACCAGCATCCCATCCTGTCCACTGACGATTTTCCAACAACAGATATTCCGTATCCGTATGTTTAATCTGATACACAGCACCACCCTCTGACACAGGTTTCATCCCAGTAATACTTACAGTCTCTGTGAGTTCTATAGGTGTCAACCACCCCAGCAACATTTTCTCCAATGGAGAATAATTGGGAGGGCACCAACCATAATTGGTGAAGTTGCCACCATCCATCAAATCCCATTCATCAACGGCAGAGAAAATGTTCCCGCTGGTCGGGTAGATATCGGGCAAGCCCAGACTATGCGAGAACTCATGACAGATGGTACCGATACCACAATATACTGGCTGCTTAGGTTCCTGAGAAGTCATACCCCATATCTCCCCACTCGCTGTATAGCCAGATATTTTCTTCCCATCAGGAGTGGTAATGGTTGAGAAACTGGAGGTATTGGGCCAGATGCAACCATACGTCGAAGAGCCCAGATTTCCCGGTGTACCCGCATAGACATAGATGACCTGCTCAATGTTCCCATCGCCATCCCAGTCATATTGCGAATAATCGACTGTGGGATTCTCGTCCAAGATGACTTGTGTCGCCTCCCTCATAGAGGATGTTCCGTAGTTGCGGGTGGAAGAAGTCGGTTTATCATAAGGCTGGGCTTTCCCACTCACCTGCACAGGACCGTAGATGTCAAACTGCATGTTCAACAATCCACCAGATTGCTCACGAAAATAGTCGGCAACACACCCCTTGCCATTCCGCTCGTTATACCCTTCCTCGTTGAACAGTCTCTGGTAATACTCCTTAGAATTCTCCATGGTAAAGTCCACATCAGAGAAAGAGAAGAGGATGACCATCTGCTTATAAGTCCTGCTGGCATCCCAGTCCGTATTTGGAGTGCGAAGCGCACGACGAGTAGGATGAGAGGGTAATATATTGTCAGATAGTCCTGGCAAGCAGTCACCCTTCACTACGACAAACTCCTCACCCTGCGCATAGGAGCACAGGGGGAAGAGAAGTGTAAATAGTCCCAGCAGTATTTTAGTCTTCATGTTGTACCATCGTGTTTATTTCGCATTCGGACACCAGGGTTTCAACTGCTTGAAGAAGTCGTTACCCTTGTCGTCTACTAAGATAAAGGCGGGGAAGTCCTCCACCTCGATCTTCCAGATTGCCTCCATACCGAGTTCGGGATACTCCACACACTCGATGCTCTTAATAGAACTCTGAGAGAGAACAGCGGCAACACCACCGATAGAGCCCAGATAGAAACCACCGTGCTTCTGACAAGCGTCAGTAACCACCTGACTACGGTTACCCTTGGCAATCATCACCAGTGAGGCTCCGTGATCCTGGAACTCATCCACATAGGGGTCCATACGGTTTGCCGTCGTGGGACCCATCGAACCGCAAGGATAACCCTCCGGTGTCTTTGCAGGACCCGCATAGAGCACGGGATAGTCCTTGAAATACTGTGGCAGGTCCTCACCAGCGTCCAGACGAGCCTTCAACTTGGCATGAGCGATGTCACGAGCCACGATGATAGTACCTTTCAGGTTGACACGGGTAGATACAGGATACTTAGACAGTTCCTTACGAACGGCATCAATACCCTCGTTCAGGTCGATGACGATGGTGTTCTTACCCTCACCTGCCTTCGCATACTCTGCAGGAATCAACTCAGCGGGGTTGCTGTCCATCTTCTCCAACCAGATACCGTCACGGTTGATCTTCGCCTTGATATTACGGTCGGCAGAGCAACTGACACCCATACCGATGGGACAAGAGGCGCCATGACGAGGCAGACGGATGACACGGATGTCGTGGGCAAGAGCCTTACCACCGAACTGAGCACCCAGTCCAATCTTATGAGCCTCCTCCAGGAGTTTGTTCTCCAAGTCGATATCACGGAAGGCACGTCCCGTCTCATCACCTGTCGTAGGCAGGTTGTCATAGTACTTGATAGAGGCGAGTTTCACTGTCAGCAGGTTTTTCTCCGCAGAGGTTCCGCCAATCACAAAGGCGATATGGTATGGAGGACAGGCTGCAGTACCCAACGACTTCATCTTCTCTACCAAGAATGGCAGCAAGGTACCCTCGTTCTGGATGGTAGCCTTCGTCATCGGATAGAAATAGGTCTTGTTGGCAGAGCCGCCACCCTTTGCCACCATCACGAAACGGTACTCCGCACCCTCGGTAGCCTCGATATCAATCTGGGCAGGCAGGTTACAACGGGTGTTCACCTCGTCGTACATATTCAATGGGGCATTCTGTGAGTAGCGCAGGTTATCCTGTGTGAAGGTGTTATAGACACCACGGGAGAGAGCCTCCTCATCCTCGAAGCCCGTCCATATCTGCTGACCCTTCTCGCCATGGATAATCGCCGTACCCGTGTCCTGACAGAACGGGAGGATACCCTTGGCGGCAACCTCCGCATTACGCAGGAACTGCAAGGCGACATATTTGTCATTCTCTGAAGCCTCAGGATCGTTTAGGATCGCTGCCACTTGCAAGTTATGCTCACGGCGCAGCATGAACTCCACATCGTGGAAAGCCTGCTGGGCGAGTAAGGTAAGAGCCTCCTTGGAGACCTTCACTATTTCCTTCCCCTCAAACGCTGCGGTTGTCACGCCATCCTTTGAGAGGAGTCTGTACTCTGTGTCGTCTTTGCCCACTTGGAACATCGGGGCGTACTTGAAATCTGGTGTTGTTGCCATAGTAATCGTATTTATTTAGTTATTAATATCCAAAAACTTCCTCCGTTGTCAGGCGACGCACTGGTGCTATTTTCTCCAGACTCTCCATATCGAGACTCTTCTCATCGCCAAGAATTATATAGCGGTACGCCTTGTTTGCCATATTGTTCTTCTCAAAATTCACAATGTCCTGCAAGGTGACTTTCTCCAGGTCATTATATATCTTCTCATTGAGGTCATAGTCAAGTCCCATATCCTGCATACTTCTCCATCTGTCTATAATTCCCATCTTTGTCACACGCAGTGAGGCAAGTTGTTTGGAAAGTCCTTCCTTTGCGATCTTGAAAGCATTCTCACTGGCAGGGAACTCATTGAGGATATGATGGAACTCACGCACACAGTCCATCATCTTGTCGTTCTGGGTGATAATATGTGTGAAATAACTCTCGTAATTACCCTTCTTCTGCGGATGAGCATACCATGCTGAGGCGTTATAGGCAAGCCCCCGTGCCTCACGGAGTTCTTGGAACACAATACCGTTCATGCCACCTCCGAAGTACTCGTTGAAGAGTGACTGCACCGCTGTCTCATCAACATTCCACGGACGATGCTCATCGTGAAGCATACGCATGTAGATATTCTTCGCGTCATAAGGTGCTATCCATACCTCATCCTTATTGGCAAGCATTCGCTCATACTCCCTATTCTGAGGTACGTCCTTCAACTGCTTGGGAGTCTTATGTACCTTACCAATAAGCGCAGAAGCCTCCTTCACGCCCAGCGGTCCATAATACTCTACCGTGTGCCTCATACTGGCAAGTCCCTTCAGCAGGTCGACAAACACCTGTGGGTCTGTATCCCTCAACTGCTGCTCACTCAGCACATCACTATAGAAGTTACGGGCACCAAAGACACCATAGTTGTAGAGTTGACTGAAATAGAAACGCTGGTTTTTCTTCATGTCGTTACGATGCTTCAATGTCTGATCCACGAGCAGCCTATACGCCTCCCTGTCAACTCTTGCATTCTGGAGCAGTTCTTCTGTCAACTCCAGAGCAGCCTTCATATTCTCGCTCAAGCCTGACAAACGGATATTGATATGGTCGCTACCCTCACCCAGCCATAAGTCACATCCTAACTCATAGAATTTCTGCTTCAACTCAGAAGCCGTATACTTATCAGTGCCCAGATACTCCACGTAATCCGAGACAACACTATAGCGATTGTCTGCCTTACGCCCAAAGTCAAAACGATAATTCAACTGGAACAGTCCATTCTCATTATTCTTCACATAGAGCATGGGTAACTTGTTCCTGGTCTCAGCGAAAGTAAGGTCTTTCTTGAAGTCAACGAACTTAGGTTGGATAGGCTCTACTTTTGCGTCTTGGACTGCCTGCACAAAGGCACTCTTCATATCACGGTTAGCAGGAATCGGCGTGATGGCAGGCTTATCGATTTTCTTCTGTAAGGTGTCGATGCCTTGTTTCTTGTACACCACGATATAGCCGTCAGTAAAGAACTTATTGGCGAAATCTACAATCTCCTGCTTGGTAATCTTCGAGATACGGTCAATCTTGCCAACCTCCTGTTCCCATTCCACCTCATTGATAAAGGCATCGACAAACATATCCGCACGACTGCGATTATCCTCCAACTGCTGATAGTACTGGCGCTTCTTATTGTTGATGATACTGGGCAGCAGATTATCAGGGAAGTCGCCCTTCTTCAACTTATCGATCTCACCCATCATCAGCGTCTTCACCTCATCAAGGCTCTGCCCCTGCTTAGGACTACCCATCAGCAGGAAACCGCCGTGGTCATGCATCAGTTCCGAACCTGCGCCGGCACGCTGTACCTTCATAGTCTGGTTCAGGTCGAGGTCGAAGAGACCCGCACGACCGTTACTCAGCACATCCTCCATCAAATCCAGTGTGTCAGCCTGCAAGTCGTTAGCCTGCTTGGCACGCCATGCCACCCATATCTGCTCTGCCTCCTGACCTACGATAGTCGTGTCCTTCGGAGAGGTCAGCGGGGGCAGTGGAGCAAACACAGGCTGACGCACATCGGCACTCGGCTTCCAGTCTGCGAAATACTTGTCTATGATAGCAATGGTCTGGTCTGGGTCAAAGTCACCTGCCATGCAGATAGCGACATTATTAGGCACATACCACTTATTGAAATAGTTCTTGATATTGACGATGGAGGGGTTCTTCAGATGCTCCTGCGTGCCAATCGTCGTCTGAGTACCATAGGGGTGGTTGGGCCACAACATCTTACTACCAGTGGCAAAGAGTTTACGCATGTCAGAAGACAGTCCGATGTTATACTCCTCATAGACAGCCTCCAACTCCGTATGGAAGCCACGGATAACCATGTTCTGGAAACGGTCTGCCTGGATCTTCGCCCAGTTCTCTATCTCATTAGAGGGGATATCCTCTGTATAGCAGGTGACATCATTGGAGGTATAGGCATTCGTTCCCTGCGCACCGATTGCAGCCATCAGTTTGTCATACTCGTTAGGAATAAAATACTGAGCGGCAATCTGACTCACACTGTCTATCTCATGATAGGCTTGCTTGCGGGCTGCCGGGTCTGTCAACTTACGATACGCCTCATAGCGATCTGTTATCTCGTCCAACAGCGGAGCCTCTGCCTCTGGATTGTTCGTACCAAACTGCTTGGTGCCCTTGAACATCAGGTGCTCCAGATAATGGGCGAGACCTGTTGTCTCGGCAGGGTCGTTCTTCGAACCCGTTCGCACAGCGATATAGGTCTGGATGCGGGGTTTCTCCTTGTTGACAGAGAGATATACTCTCAATCCGTTGTCTAACGTATAGATGCGAGTCTTTGTCAGGTCGCCCTCTACAGTCTGATACTTGTAATCCTTCGCTTGGACATTACCATTGGCGAACAGCCAACAGCCAATAGCCAACAGCCATAAAAACTTAGTCTTCATAATCTATTTCGTGATCTAATTTCGATATAAAGTCGTCAAAAACCTCCTGCTCCACATCACCCATGGCAAACTCCTTCTGGGCATCCTTGCGAATCTCGGCTATCCAGGCACGACGGGCACGGACATAGTCCTCACGGATACGCTGCATGGCAGACTCCGTCAACTCGTCCAGCCCATAGTAGTCGAGAATCATACGGTACGTCCATGTCCACTGGTACTCCCTATAGTGCTGGTCGATCTCCTTAAAGCGGTTCAGGATGTCCTTCACACTCTCTATGTTACCACTCTTGATGTCGTCAATCAGGCGTTGCTCCTCTGTGGCAGGCAGCAACAGACCAGAGAGGTCGTTCCAGTCACCCAGTCCGATATCTGAAGTCGGCTTTCCAAGGAAACCTCCCTTGATGGCACGCTTCAGGACGGCACCCATATAGATGCGCAAGGCGATATCATAGTATTTGATACCTTTGCGGAGCGAGGTAGCATTGATGATATACTCATGGTAGTTATATGACGACACGTTATCACCACCAGCCTGACGCAATGCCTCCAGGATTTTCTTTCCCTGCACGATCTCACCCACGGTGAAAGGCGACAGCCAGTCGAAGTTGATGATACTCTTACGGCTGGATGGCGCACGACGGTCACGCTTAGGCCATTTCTTGATGTCACGATAGAGTCCTACCGTCGTGATGTTACGCCCTGGCACGATATACATCGTCTCACCATATGCCATCAGATAGGCAAAGGGCAGACAGCGCATGTCCGGGTGGTTCATCAGTTTACCGAAGCAGACAGAGAAGGCACCGATCTTCGCTGGCATCAGCACATAGGCGCCACTTGCCGTCTTCGAGCCACGCTCCAACACACCATAATGCATCGGTCCCATCTTATAGGCATGGTTCGAGAAGTTGGTGTTAGAACCAGCGTTATAGAATGAGAACTCGCCACCAATCAGCAGACTTGACTTATGATGCGAGGCAGAAAATGGTCCGCAGAAGGCGGCACATGCCTCACCATTCGCCATGAAAGAGTTGGCGAAGAACACACTCGCCTCTGCCGTGAAACCGTTGGTAATCTGACAAGCCTCGCCCACGAAGCAGTCCTGCATCTTCACGGAGTTTGTGATAGAGCAGCCGTTGGAGATGATGGAGTTCTCACAGATGACACCCGTGCCGATATAGACAGAGGCATCCTTCGACGACATGATGGTGCAGTCGCTCAGACGTGCCGCACCATTCACCTCACAATCGTCCTTGATGACGGTATTGGTGATCTCCTTGGTATTGATGATCTTCACGCCATTACCTATCGTACCACGCTCTGGCAGCGTGAAGCGTATCTCCTCATTAATCAGACGGGTGATATTATCTTTGAGCACCTTATCCTTGAGGTGCTTCACCATCAAGGCGGCGAGTTGGGAGTTGAGGTCGTGGAAGAGGATGACGTTACCATCACCCATCTCGTTCAGCACAGACACCAGATGACCCTCACCATAGGTTGCGCCCTCCGTTGTCTCCATTGTCGAGATATTGGAGATATAGCAGTCGTCACCTATCGTATAGTTGTTGATGAAGTTGCCGATCTTCTCTATCAGACAGTCGTTACCCACTGTCACATTACGCAGGGTGGCGTCGTTGATACCTGCGTGCTTGGCAAAGCCCTTGGTCACCTCCACCTGCTTGTCGAAGGAACCTAAACGGATGTCGCCATAGAACACCACACGATGGAAGCCATAGGGCTTAAACGCCTCTGCCACCATCACACGACTCCAGTCCTCTGCCCAGCAACTATTGCGCTCAAGCACCTCAATTTCCTCTTGTGTTAGTTGTCTGTAATCTCTCATAAGTTATTTTGTGTAAGTTTGGTATTCGTCAATGGTGTACAGGAAATCATTATAGGGATATTTCTGCACATGGAGTTCGCGCACCTTCTGATAGAGCACCTCTCGCAGTTCGTCGATATTCTCTTTCCTCTTGGCGGAGATGAAGAGGCAGTCGCCCTGCATCTTCGCCATCCACGTCTTCTTGAGTTCGTCGAGCGAGATATTCTCTTTTGTGGGCGCTGTCAAGTCGTCCTCGTCCTGAGGGGTCCACGTATAGGCATCTATCTTGTTGAACACCAGCATCGAGGGCTTATCGGCACAGCCAAGGTCAGCGAGGGTCTTCTCCACCACCTTGATCTGCTCCTCGAAGTCGGGATGCGAGATATCCACCACATGCACCAGCAGATCTGCCTCCCGCACCTCGTCGAGGGTCGACTTGAAGGAGTCCACCAGGTCGGTGGGCAACTTACGGATAAAGCCGACTGTATCGGCAAGGAGGAACGGCAGGTTGTCGATGACCATCTTACGGACGGTCGTATCAAGGGTGGCGAAGAGTTTGTTCTCCGCAAAGACATCACTCTTGGCAAGCAGGTTCATCATGGTCGACTTGCCCACATTGGTGTACCCTACGAGGGCGACACGAATCAGACGCCCGCGGTTCTTGCGCTGGGTGGTCTTCTGCCTGTCGATCTCCGTAAGTCGCTCTTTCAGCAACGTGATACGATGGAGGATGATACGACGGTCCATCTCCAACTGGGTCTCACCAGGACCACGCAGTCCCACACTACCCTTTCCGCCACCAGAGCCAGAGCCACCACCCTGACGCTCCAAGTGGGTCCACAGGCGTTGCAGACGGGGCAGCATATAGCGATACTGCGCCAATTCCACCTGGGTCTTCGCCTCCGCCGTCTGGGCTCGCATAGCGAAGATGTCGAGGATAAGGGAGGTGCGGTCGAGTATCTTCACCTTCAACTCTGCCTCAATATTACGGATCTGCTTTGCCGACAACTCATCGTCGAAGATGACCATGCCCACAGGTTGTGTCTCACCAGTAGGATCGTCGTCAGCAGCCTCCTCTTGCTGCTTAATATATTGTCTGATCTCCTCGAGTTTTCCTTTACCCACGTAGGTCACCTGACTGGGACCTTGCACTCGCTGCGTGAAACGTTTCACCGTCACGGCGCCAGCGGTATCAGCAAGGAACTCCAACTCATCGAGGTATTCCTTCGTCTTCGCCTCGCCCTGCTCTTGCGTGATGAGTCCCACCAGCACAGCGGTCTCTGCCTTGACCTCGGAAATCACAAATTCCTTCATACATTATTATATTATCGGGACAAAGGTACAAAAAAAATGAATATTTCATACATGTTTTGTCATAATTTTATTATCTTTGCAACCAAAACAAGCACAACTTAAATTTTAAAACTTATGAGAGTAATTATCGAATCTGACTATCAGAAAATGTCGCAATGGGCTGCTGAACATGTCATTGAGTGTATCAATGCCTTCCAGCCTACCAAGGAGAAACCTTTCGTGCTGGGTCTGCCTACCGGCTCCTCACCTGAGGGCATGTATGCCTGTCTGGTAAAGGCAAACAAAGAGGGGCGTGTGTCTTTCAAGAACGTGCTGACGTTCAACATGGACGAGTATGTCAACCTGCCTGAGGACCATCCAGAGAGTTACCACTCCTTCATGGCTCGCAACCTGTTCGACCATATCGACTGCCCCAAGGAGAACATCCATATCCTCAACGGCAATGCCAAGGACCTCGCCGCTGAGTGCGCCCACTACGAGGAGATGATTCGTGAGGCTGGTGGCATCGACCTCTTCATCGGAGGCATCGGTCCTGACGGACATATCGCTTTCAACGAGCCTTATTCCTCACTGACCAGTCGCACCCGTGTGAAGACGCTGACGACTGACACCATCATCGCCAACAGCCGTTTCTTCGATAACGACGTGAACAAGGTGCCTAAACTTGCCCTGACAGTTGGTGTGGGGACGGTGATGGATGCCCGTGAGGTCATGATCCTCGTCAACGGACACCACAAGGCTCGTGCCTTGAAGGCTGCCATCGAGGGTGCTGTCACCCACGAGTGGACCATCTCCGCACTCCAGATGCACCAGCATGGTATCATCGTCGCCGACGAGCCCGCCACTGACGAATTGAAGGTCGCCACCTACAAGTACTTCAAGGATATCGAGAAGGACAATCTGTTGTAAGTCCCTCTCCCCAATACATAAAACTTCCAACCCAAAACAGGTTGGAAGTTTTTTATTTTTCCCTTGTCAATTCAGAATAAATAAGTTCTGCAAAAAAATCACTTCAAAATTTGGAGGTATCGAAAATAATACCTATATTTGCAGCATAGTAACAATAAAACAAGATGATTTATGCCAGAAGTGTTTAGGTTTTTCGGCTTTTCGTTCTTCTTTTATAGCAAAGAACATGAACCGTTGCACGTTCATGTGGAGGGCAATGGTGGAATGGCGAAGTTCATTTGGAATGGAAAGGAGTTTGAACTTTTTGAGAAACAGAACATCAAAGCAAATGACTTTAAGAAAATAAAGAAGGTGATAGACGAAAATGCCGATATCATTATTAGCCGTTGGAAAGAATATTTTGAGAAATAAACAAAAAGAAAGGAAGCCTATGAAGATTAAAGAAATATGGTTCGATACCGATTACATCTTTGGCAAAGATGAAGAGGGAAAGGAATACAAGCAATCGCTAATTTGGTATCCAAGGCTACGACAGGCAAGTGACACAGAGCGAAGCCAGTACACAATTGGCTTAGGTGGCATTCATTGGCGTGGGCTTGATGAGGATGTCAGTTTCGAAAGTTTTGAATATGAGGATGCAGAGCCAAGTGCCATGCAACGTTTCTTCTTAACGCATAAGGAAATTAATGTGGCAGAGTTTGCACGCTCGCTTGGAATGAATCCTACGCTACTTAGGAATTATATCAATGGTTTCAAGAAACCATCTAAGGAACGAGAGCAGGAAATAATAGACCACATTCACAAATTGGGTGAAGAGATGGTAGCAGCATAAAAATAATCGCTTCCAGCCTTTCCGGCTGGAAGCGATTTTTGCTTTTAAAACACACAAGCCCACCCAAACTTGTGGACGAGTTCTTTCAACAAGTTCCTGTCTCGAACAGGAATAGTCACTGCGACCGTCTCTCGTTGCGAATCCCGCTCTCCTAAATTAGCAGTATCAATATCATATTGTGTTTGAAGATTCATCCAGATATCTGCTGGAATGCCAAGTCCTTTCTCTAAGGCAATGGCGACATGAAGAGAAACAGATCGTTTACCGTTAATAGTCTCGCTTAGGACAGACGGCTTGATGCCTGTCTCTATGGCAAGTTGCTTCTGTGTCATCTTTCTTTCCTTCAGTTCGTCCTTTATCATCTCACCAGGATGTGTGGCAACAAAAGGTGTCATGCTTTTCTTACTCATAATGCTTTGATATTTCTTGAAGTAATATGTCTATAACTATACCGTTCTCGTCAGGAGAACTATGAAAGAGTAACCTATATTGGTCATTGATCCACACGGCTTCCACACCTTTCAAATCACCTTTCTTCTTTTCATAGTGGAGAGATTTGATAAGGAAAAGATCTTCAATACGCCTAACAGCCTTCATATAATTGACTACCTTTGCATAGCGCTTCACTATGTCTTTTGGCAGTTTCTTGTATTTGCTGTCCGTAGTCGAACCTTTGACGTAGAGTTCTTCTAATGCCGCATTTTCAAATTCAATATTCATTATTCCATCGTTTGATGGTGCAAAGATAAAAATTAATTCGCAAATTTGATAATTATTTGCGAATTAATTTTGAAACTACAACTCGCAATCGTGAAAAAAGTATGTGCGACACCTGATAAATAGCAGTGCAGATAGTGTCACAAGCCAAGGGAGTGATTGCAATTTAGATTAAATTGCACGACAATTTAGATTGGATTGCTGAGCAATTTAGATTAGATTGAAAAGCAATTTAAGTTAAATTGCAATAACAGAAGTAACATTTAGCCTATAGAAGGATTGGAGATTTCAAGAATTATTCGTATCTTTGTCGCCTATAAACCAAACCAATAACAATTATGGCTATACATTACATGCTTCAAAGGAGTAATATCAAAGGCAGTAAAACGCAAGACAAATGGTATGCGCATGCCGTCAAACAAGGTGAGTTGACTATGGAAGAGATTGAGGAGCAGATAGAGGCTGCCTGCTCTTTGAGAAGAAGCGATGTACGTGCTGTAATCACCGAACTTAAGGAAATCGTAGAACGAGGACTGAAAGACGGGTTGGTAGTCAACCTTGACGAACTGGGCAAGTTCTACTTAAGCATCAAGAGTGTCTGTGTGGATAACCCTAAGGACTTTAGGGTCGACACGCACGTCAAGGAGATTGTATGCAAGTACACCCCAGAAGGTCATCGATCGAAGTCTGGCAGTGGTCGTATCGTACGTGCCTTCACCAACAACTGTGAGTTAGTGGAGCAGGGAACCTACGATGCCGAGAGCAACAAATACAAGCAGTCACGACGTGGCGGAACAATCAGAAAAGGCTAAGATATGAGGACAAGACTATTTTTGTTGACACTGCTCTGTCCATTGTTAGTAATGGCAGCGCAAAGAGAGGTGACATCACCTGACGGCAGACTTGCCGTGAAGGTGAGTGTGGAAGACGGCATCACCACCTATGCGGTGACGTATGACAGTATCGAGATGATACAGCCTTCTCGGCTGGGACTGAAGACGAATATCGGGGATTTCACCCAAGGGCTTGCCGTCGTGGAGGCGAGGGAGTCGATGGTGGAGAAGCACTATGACATGAGTCGCACGAAGACATCGCACAGCGACTTCAAGGCAAAACAGTTGGACATCACCCTGGCGAATGCGGAGAGACACCAGATGACGGTGACCTTCCTCGTCGCCGACAATGACATCGCCTTCCAATATACCCTGCTCAGACAGGAGAACGACAATCCCAAGAGTGCCGTCGTCCATGGCGAGGCTACCGCTTTCCGCCTGCCGGCAGGCACCACGACATTCCTATCACCACAAAGCGACCCCATGATAGGATGGGAGCGCACGAAACCCAGTTATGAGGAGGTGTACTCCGCTGACGCCGCGATGACGGACAAGTCGCAATACGGGCACGGCTACGTGTTCCCTGCCCTCTTCCATGTAGGCGACAAGGGGTGGGTACTGATTAGCGAGACGGGGGTGACCTCTGCCTACGTGGGCGCCCATCTGAGCGACTACGACGCTGCCATGGGCTATACCGTCGCCTATCCGATGGAGGGCGAGAACAATGGTATAGGCACCACATCGGCAGGTATCCCCATCCCTGGCAGCACCCCCTGGCGCACCATCACCATTGGGCGTGACCTCAAGCCCATCGTTGAGACGACCATTGCCTTCGACCCCTTAACCCCATTATATGCCCCCTCTCAGGACTATCAGCCAGGACGCTATACGTGGAGTTGGCTCATCTGGCAGGACGAGAGTATCAACTACGAGGACCAGGTGAAGTTCATCGACCTTGCCGCTGCCATGGGCTTCGAGTATTGTCTGGTGGACAACTGGTGGGACACAAATATCGGACGAGACAGGATGGCGGAACTCTCCCGATACGCACAAGGGAAAGGGGTGCGCCTGATGCTGTGGTACAACTCGAACGGCTATGAGAACGATGCCCCACAGACCCCACGGCAGCGTATGAGTACCAGCATCGCCCGTGACGAGGAGATGGCTTGGCTGAGACGTATCGGGGTCGCCGGTATCAAGGTAGACTTCTTCGGAGGCGACAAACAGCAGACCCTCCAACTCTATGAGGATATCCTCAGCGACGCCAACCGCTACGGCTTGCAGTGCATCTTCCATGGCTGCACGCTGCCTCGTGGCTGGGAGCGTCTCTATCCCAACTATGTGGCAAGCGAGGCTGTACTCGCCTCTGAGAACGTGTTCTTCGACGAAGGCGCCGCCATCCGTGAGCCATTCGACCTCACCCTGCATCCCTTCTGCCGCAACGCCGTTGCCTCGATGGACTGGGGAGGTACCATCATGAACCGTTTTATGAGCAAGGACAACAAGAGCCGTCATAGCCGTAAGACAACGGATATGTTTGAGATCGCCTCTGCCATCACCGTCCAGACCTCCGTCCAGTGTATGGCGATACAGCCTAACAACCTGCAGGAACTGCCACAGGTGGAGTTGGACTTGATGAAGTCGCTGCCCACCACTTGGGATGAGACAAGACTCATCGACGGCTACCCAGGCAAGTATGTCGTACTGGCTCGTCGCCATGGCAACCAATGGTATATCGCAGGACTGAACGGGGAGAAGACTATAAAGAGACTGACACTGCAACTCCCCATGCTGGCTGGCAAGACCATCAGTTACTATACAGACAACGTGAAGGGCTATGGAGAACTCAAGACCCTGAAGGTCGACAAGAAAGGACAAGCGAAAGTGGTGATACAACCGAATGGTGGACTCATCCTAAGATAAAGAAAGGGCGACATCAACGTCGCCCTTTCTCACATATTATTCAACTATTGTTTTAACTTAAAAGAATTCTCAATACTACTCAACTCTGCGGAGAACGACTTATCGACCTTCAAACGTTGCTCGACAGCCGTGCAACTATGGATAACGGTCGAGTGGTCACGCCCTCCTATCAACTGTCCGATACGTGACGCTGGCATCTTCGTATACTTCTGAGCAAGATACATCGACACCTGACGCACGATGACATAGTCACGCTTGCGAGACTTGCTGAACACGTTCTGCTGCGATACATTATAGTGGTCGCAGACACGCTCCAGAATATCGTCCACAGTAAGAGGATGGTTGTCGACCTTGACAGCACGCTTGATGACACGCTCCGCAAGGCGCATATCGACATTGCTGTTATATACTATTGAGTAAGCCATCAGCGAGTTGACCACTCCCTCCAAGTCACGTACTGAGCCGTTTGCCGTCTCAGCGATAAACTGGATGACATCCTCAGGAATCTGCAAGCCATCCCGCTTGCACTTGGCATGCAGGATATCAACACACAACTGCATGTTAGGCTTCTCCAACTCCGCAATCAGTCCACAGGCGAAACGTGTCAGCAGACGGTCCTTCATACCCTGCAAGTCAACAGGGGGGCGATCGCTGGCAAGAATAATCTGCTTGCCATTGCGGAACAGATGGTTGAAGATGTGGAAGAAAGTGTCCAGCGTCTTGGGTGACGTAGCCCACTCCTGTATGTCGTCAACGATCAAAACATCGATGGTCTGATAGAAGCGGATAAAGTCATTGACGGTATTCTGACGTGTGGCATCCGTAAACTGCACTTGGAAGAGACGCGCGGAGACATACAGCACACGCTTCGTAGAATACATCTCCTTGCATTTCACACCAATAGCATTAATAAGGTGGGTCTTACCACAACCAGAGGGTCCATAGACAAAGAAGGGGTTGAAAGTCGACTTGCCAGGATGCTCTGCGATAGAGAGTCCCACGGTACGTGGCAACTTATTGCTGTCGCCCTCGATGAAGGTCTGGAAAGTCTTGTGCACATCCAACTGCGGATTCAAGTCCTGAGGAACAGCGGCATCCAAAGTCGTAGGCGCCTTGTTGCCACGAGTGGTAGGCTGTGGCTGATCAATATTGACAGGCTCACTACCCTCCTCCTCGACAGTCAGTTTGTGCGCTTTGTCGACCACGATACGATAGCGAAGTTCGACATTCGCGCCAAAGCAACGGCGCAACACCTTACTTAATAAGGTCACATAGTATTGCTCCAAATACTCATACACATACCTGCTCGGTACTTGTATGAGAAGCATCTGGCTCTCCGTATCGTATTTCTCGAACACGATAGGCGCGAACCAGGTCTTGTATTGCTGCTCTGTAACGTTCTCCCTAATCAGATGAAGGCAGTCGTCCCAAAGCGCCTTTGGAGTTTTTCCCATGCGGCGTTATACTTTTTAAATTATTAATAAACTAATCTTGTTAAAGAATATAGTTTTCGTTTTCGATTGCAAAGTTCGTACTTTTTTTTGAAATATGCAAATACGTATTTATTCACAAAAAATATACAACCCATCGTAACTTACTAATCTATCGGGGTTTAGAGCATACACGGAAGAAATGAAGACTTTTTCTATTTGCAAAATCACAAGTTTCTGCCTCTCAAAGACTTACCAAAAACCGCACACCCGACATGGAATGTGCGGTCTTCGTTTATCTCAAAACTCCAAACGTTGCTATTATCAAGCAGTTCCGAATGATACGTTGAAACTTCTTTCACCTTCTCTTCTTATTTAGACAAAATAAAAATTAAGAAGAATTTTATTTGTCTTTTTTGCCGAAAACGGAGAAGTGCACATAGCGTTTTGGATGCTGTTTCAAATCTCTCATCAGAGAGTCAGCATCGGCGGCTGTGGCACTCAAATGGTTATAGAGGGAAGCGTCACGCATCAGAAGTCCTAAGGTGCCCTCGTTGCTGTTGAGTTTCTGGGTCATCTCCTCCACATTCGCCAACGTCTTATTGACATTCGCCTGCATCGCAGCCACATCGATGGACGACAGGTTTGCCGTCAACTGCTGGGTATTATCCAGCACACCATCCGCTTTCCTCAGCATCGAGGGGACATCACGCCCCAGACTTGCCGACAGGGTACGCAGGTCGACACTCGTCTGCTGAAGGTTTGCCGTCATTCCCTCTACGTTATGCAACGTGTTACGAAGCGCAGGATCAGCAAGCAACAGGTTCAGACTGGTCAGGATAGAGTCGAGTTTTGGCATCATCGCCTCAATGGCGGGAACCATCTCGCCCACCTTACTCATAACACCTTCCTCGATTTTCCCCACAATGGTGTCGCCCACTGCCACAAAACTCAGCGGATTGTCCGACAATACCAAATTGATCTTGATATTACCCAGCAAGTCACTGGCAAGTTCCGCATGGGAACCTACAGGCACCCGCATCTGCTTGTCGAGTCCCATGATGGCGATAATCTTATTAGGACGTTCATAGTCATACTCGATACGCTCGACGACACCCACCTTATAGCCATTGGCATAGACTGGTGAGGATGCGGCAAGTCCACTGACATCATCGAACGCCACACAGTAATTGTTGGAATTCGAGAAAACACTCAGCCCCTTCAGGAAATTCAAACCGAAATAAAGCACCACCAACGCCACGATAGCGACCAAGGCTATCTGTATCTCTTTTGTAAAGAACTTCTTCATGTGTTATCGTTTATTCTTATTTGCTCTGAACTCACGGATAGCCGCACGGGTATCCACTTTCTTGTCACCTCTAAACGCGATGATAAAAGCCTCTGGGAAATTCGCCACCAGACTCTCACGCACCTTGGCAATCTCATCATAGTCGGTAGACGCTCCTACCGTATATTTATAGAAGCCTCCCTCCTCGTAGCACTGGGCGGCAGGCTGTCCGTTCAACTTCGACTTGCTGACCTTCTGGCGAGAGGCGCTTGCCATAATCTGCACCTTGAACACCAAGGCGGAGTCTGTCGGCTCCTTGACCTCCTCCACCTTACTCACTGGAGCCATTGGCTCTTGCTCCGCTTTCTCTGGAACGGCAGCGACGGGCTCTTTCTGTTTTTCCTCTTGCGGCACTATAGAAGGAATCTGATAATCCTGCTTCTGCTCTGCCTGATAAGGTACCGTGATATTAGAGTCGTACTTCCGCTTGTAGTCCAGAAAAGCCTGATAGATGCCATAGCCCAGACGGTCGATGCCATTAGAACTGTTCAACATCTGCTCCTCATCCGAGGTCGTGATAAAACCTAACTCTATCAGACAACTGGGCATGGAGGTCTCACGCAACACCAGAAAACCAGCCTGCTTCACCCCCTTGTCTGGACGATTGGCTGCCGCACAGGCTCTTTTCTGCACGAAACGTGCCAGTTCCACACTCTGTGCCATATTCTTGTCCTGCATGAACTCAAACATGATATAACTCTCACTGGAGTTGGGATCGAAGCCCTCGTAGCGCTGTTTGTAGTCTTTCTCTATGAGAATAACGGAGTTCTCACGCTTTGCCACATCCAGATTGGTGGCGGCACGGTGCATTCCTAGTGTATAGGTCTCCATGCCACGAGCCACCCTACCTCGAGGCACTGCGTTCGTATGGATGGAGATAAAGAGGTCTGCCTTGTTCTTATTGGCGATGTCGGCACGGGTATGCAAGGGGATAAAGACATCCGTCTTGCGGGTATAGATCACTCTCACGTCAGGACAGTTCCTCTCAACATACCGCCCAAAGGCGAGAGCCACGTTCAAGTTAATATTCTTCTCCTTGGAAAAAGCACCCAAGGCACCTGCGTCATGCCCGCCATGACCAGCGTCGATAACCAGTGTGAATTTCTTGTTTGCGGCAGCCACAGCCACTACAAACCCCACCGTTATCCATATCAGAAATAGTATCCTATTCTTCATATCTACGTTTTCAAGGGTGCAAAATTAGTTATTTTCCCGCAAAAACCGACACTTATCCGCCAGTTTTATCATTTATTAAATGTAATTCCACGCCAGCCCCCTTACAGTCGGCACCCATAGGGGGATTCTGCTTCATAAGTCGGAGATCAACACTTGTCACCTTGGGGAAACGCTTAAGGAGGGTATTCACGATACGCCCCGCTACATGCTCCAGCAAGGCAGAAGGCTGCTCCATCTCCTGTCGCACGAGTCGGTAGACCTCCGCATAGTTGAGGGTATCCTCCACGTGGTCAGAAGCCATCGCCTCCGAGAGGTCGTAGCCCATGCGGAGAGACACGAGGAAATCGGCTCCCACATTCCTCTCCTGGGGCATCACCCCATGGAAGGCATGAAAGCGGACATCCTTCAAAAAGACATATCCTGACTTTACTCTCATCATTGCCTACTCTTGTGACTCCTCCTGCTCGTCGTTATTGCCTGGCAAGTATTTCTTCAAGGCACGCTCCACACCCACCTTCCAAGTATTGATACTCTCGTCTTTAAGAGACAGAGAGCCTACGAGACGGATGACATGCTCCAAAGGCATGCGGTAACGCAACACGCCACTGATCAACTTGGCGTAGTTCCAATACTCTGGGTTGAACTTCTCCGAGAGTCCCTCCACAGTGGTCTTATAGCCCCGTTTGTTCTCAAACTGGAAGTCATAACGCTTGGTGCCATCAGGATTTACCTGCTTGATGATCTTACCATGGGTGACCGTCTTGGGCAGGACGATACCCTCCTCATCATCCTGTAAACCCGTGAATATCTCATAGGGATAGCCGTCGAGCAACCCGACGAAGGCGACCCATTTCTCTTTGTTGTTCTGGAAACGCACCACATCGCACTCTAAGACCTGAGGACGAATCTCCACTACTTCAGGACGTTGGTCCTGTACTGACTCTTTCTTGTTATTTCCTTCCATATCTTGACTATTTTTTGCAAAGTTACTAACTTTATCTGATATAACAAATAACTTTTTCGGAAACTTTCAATAAACTTTCAGGGGAAAAGTTCTCCTTTTTGGGAAAGATTATGTACTTTTGCAGCATGAAGAATCTGACAACACGGCGAACAATTCGCCAATACAGCAACAAGGAAGTGAACGAGGAACTCCTCAATCGCCTCATGACGGAGGCGAGTCGCACACAGACAATGGGCAACCTCCAACTCTATAGCGTGGTGGTGACCCGCTCCGAAGAGATGAAGCAGAGGCTTGCTCCTGCGCATTTCAACCAACCCATGGTGACACAGGCTCCTGTGGTACTCACCATCCTCGCCGACTTCAACCGTACCAGCGCATGGGCTCGCTGCCGCAACGCGGAACCCGGCTACGACAACTTCCTGTCGTTCTTCAATGCCAGTATCGATGCCCTGCTCTATACACAGACACTTTGTAACCTGATGGATGAGGAAGGACTGGGATATTGCTATTTGGGGACGACGGTCTATCAACCCCAGCAGATCATCGACATTCTGGAACTGCCTCAACTCACGTTCCCTGTCGCCACGCTCACCGTCGGCTGGCCTGCCGAGGAGCCTCCCCTCTCTGATCGTCTGCCCTTGGAGAGTTTCATCCACCATGAGACATACACAGACTATCTCGCCAAAGACATTGACACCTATTATACGGCAAAAGAACACCTGCCCGAGAATCAGCATTTCGTGGCAATCAACCACAAAGAGACTCTCGCGCAGGTGTTTACCGACATCCGTTATACACGGAAAGACAATGAGGCGATGTCCAAGGGGCTCATCGAAGCCCTGACACGACAAGGGTTTATTGGTTGTACTTCCTCAAGAGTCCCTTGACAAGTTTTCCGTAGACCTTGATGACATCGTCTGCCCACGGTCCTGTGGCTGTGGCACGGGGAAGAAGCATCGAGCAACTCTCATTCTTGTCGCTGATAGACCAGCATACCCAACTGACACCAAGACGCTCACAGAGTTGAATCCACTGCTCTTCCGACTCGGGGTCGATCTTTCCGTCGCCTGAAGCCTCTGTGGCACCGCTCTCTGAGATAAAGACAGGAATGCCCTTCTTAACGGCATCCTCCATACGGTCACGCAGGTAGTCACCATGAGTGGCGGCATAGAAATGGACGGTGTACATGATATTGGAGTAACCTGTCAATGGGCTCTCCGCCACCAAGTGGATGTCCTGATCCCAATGGGGGCAGCCCACAAGGACGATATTATCGGGGTCGTATTTACGAATCTCGCCAATCACCTCCGTGGCGTATTTCTTCAAGTCTGCCCAAGTGTCCTCCACTGGCTCATTGTATATCTCATAAATGACATGCGGATACTTGCCGTACTTCTGCGCCATCTCCCCAAAGAACCTCTTTGCCTCAGCGGTCTTCAGGATATGGGAGTGCCAGTCGATGATGACATAGACATTATTCTTGATGGCAGCCTCAATGACAGGGGTGATACATTGCATGGCAAAGGTTGGGTTCTCCAAGTAGTTGTCCTCTATGAGGATGCCCATAGCGGCACGTACCACACTGGCATTCCAGTCTTCCTTGAGGGTCTTGATCACCTTTTTATTATAGAAACGAGGCCAGATGTTATGCCAGCCCAGACTAACACCACGCAAGATAACAGGATTCCCGTTCTGGTCGCAGAGTTGAGCGCCCTTTACCTGCAGTTGCCCGTATTGCTTGACGGGATCGTTAGCGTATACACTCAGTGCACACACAAAAAGGATAATAGTTAAAAGTTTTCTCATATTCTAAAATAAAGATATAGTGTACAAATAAACGACGGCTGCGGGGATGGCAAGAAGCGAGGAGTCGAAACGGTCAAGCATACCACCATGACCAGGCAGGATACTACCACTATCCTTGACGCCAAGCGTACGCTTGAGGAGACTCTCCACCAAGTCGCCCCATGTACCGAAGACAACGACGACGAGTCCCAGTCCCAGCCATTGCGCCATCGTGAGCATTCCCCTTGACCTGAAGCCCGCATCAGCGAGACAGGTCAGTTGCCCGCTGTCGAAGAGGTATATGAGGTAGGCGACCAACAATACGACTACACCGCCGCCTATGCTTCCCTCCCATGACTTCCCCGGCGAGATACGGGGGAAGAGTTTATGCCTGCCTATCAGCGACCCCACGCAATAGGCTCCCGTGTCGTTCATCCACAAGAAGATGAATACCGACAAGGGCAGAATGGGATTGAAGAGCACCAGTCCCTCTGGGGAGGCAGTGAATGCCAGAACGTTAAGCAGTGAGAACGGCAAGGCAATATACATCTGCGACAACATGGTATATGCCCAGTCGTTGATAGGGTCAGCCTGCTTCAGATAAAGTTCCGCCACCAGCAGATAGATAACCGTCACCAGATAGGGGATGAAGACCACCGACTTGGCGGCACCACCATAGATATCACTGCAATAGTAGGTCATCGCAAAAAAGAAATAGACACCCGCTACTGTCGAGATGAAGCGGTTGACGGTCACCCCGGGACGCTCGTTCACCAGTCCCGTAAACTCCCAGATGGTAAGTCCTGTCACAATAGCGAACAGCAACACCATTGCCTCTGGGCGAAGGAAACTTGCCACAATGGCAGCCACAAAGATGATACCCGTAACGGTTCTGACAATGAAATTTTTCATAGGCTTATTATTTTGACTCGGAGTTCTCTGAGGGTTCGGAGTTCTCGGAGACCTCCACATCTTTCTTCTCTGCCTCTAATTCCTTGGCACGCTCCTCTGCCATGCGCTCTGCCTCAGCACGCTGCTGCGCCTCCAAGAGTTCCTCTGCACGACTGGTCCATGGACGCTTGCCGAAGATTTCCTCCACGTCGTCTGCGAAAATCACCTCACGGTCCATCAGCAACTGGGCGAGACGGGCATGTCCCTCCTTATGCTCTGTCAGGATATGCTTGGCACGCTCATACTGCTCGTTGATCATTTTCAGCACCTCATCGTCCATCACCTTCGCCGTCGTCTCTGAGTATGGGCGTTGGAACGAGTATTCATTATTGTTGTAATAGCAGATATTAGGCAGTTTCTCGCTCATACCCGCATAGGCAATCATTCCGTATGCCTGTTTGGTGGTACGCTCCAGGTCGTTCATGGCACCTGTGGAGATATGTCCGACAAACAGTTCCTCCGCAGCACGTCCACCCAAGAGCGAGCACATCTCGTCAAGCATCGCCTCCTTCGTCTGCAGGACACGCTCCTCTGGCAGATACCAGGCTGCACCTAATGCCTGTCCACGGGGCACGATAGAGACTTTCACCAATGGGTTGGCAAACTCCGTAAACCAGGAGATGGTGGCGTGTCCTGCCTCGTGGATGGCGATACTACGTTTCTCCGCCTCCGTCATCACCTTCGTCTTCTTCTCCAGTCCACCGATGATACGGTCAACAGCATCGAGGAAGTCCTGCTTACCCACCTTCTGACGATTATGACGGGCGGCGATCAGTGCAGCCTCATTACATACATTGGCAATATCCGCACCCGAGAAGCCTG
This sequence comes from Prevotella sp., assembly GCA_017470055.1. GTDB lineage: Bacteria > Bacteroidota > Bacteroidia > Bacteroidales > Bacteroidaceae > Prevotella. The sequence goes on from JAFUFD010000060.1 coordinate 54,087, forward strand.
GGGTCTGACGGGCAAGGAAGTCGATGTCCAGACTCTCGTCGAGTTTCAAGGGTTTCAGATGAACCTGAAATACCTCCTTACGCTCACTGAGGTCAGGCAGATCAACATGTATCTGACGGTCGAAACGTCCAGCACGCATCAAGGCGGAGTCGAGCATATCAGCACGGTTGGTGGCGGCAAGGGTGATGATACCACTATTGGTACCAAATCCGTCCATCTCCGTCAACAAGGCGTTCAGCGTGTTCTCACGCTCGTCATTACCGCCCATAGCAGGGTTCTTGGAACGGGCACGCCCAACAGCGTCTATCTCGTCGATGAAAATGATACAAGGTGCCTTCGACTTCGCTTGGTTGAACAGGTCACGCACACGGCTGGCACCCACGCCGACAAACATCTCTACGAAATCGGATCCACTCATTGAGAAGAAAGGCACACCAGCCTCACCGGCGACAGCCTTGGCAAGCAGGGTCTTACCTGTTCCCGGAGGACCTACCAGCAAGGCACCTTTGGGAATCTTACCTCCCAAGTCAGTATATTTCTGCGGGTTCTTCAGGAAATCCACGATCTCCTGCATCTCCTGCTTGGCACCAGCCTGACCTGCCACATCCTTGAAAGTAATACCTAACGAGCCACCCTTCTCATACATCTGTGCCTTTGACTTGCCGACGCTGAAGATACCTCCACCGCCGCCCATGCCACCGCCACCCATGCGGCGCATGATGAATATCCACACGAAGATGATACCCGCGAAGAAGAGCACATTCATGACCAAGGAGTTGAAGAACTCGCTCTCCCGTTGGTTGTTATACGACAACTCACCACTGAATCTTTCCAGTTCACGAGCCTGGTTGACAAACTGCTCCACCTGGTCTACAGAACCGAACTCCACGGACACCGTAGGCTCCTTACCAGTCGCCTTCACCCCCTGATGGAACACATCACGGATATGCTCTGGCTTGACATACATCTGCAAGGTATTCGTGTTCTTATTGACCACAATCTTAGAGGCATAGCCCTTCATGACCCATGTCTTGAAGTTACTGTACGATGTCGTGGTCTGCACACTCGTATTCTCACCGCCACCTGTCAGATACAGCACAGCGAGTGCGACGATGGCAAGCATATATATCCAGTTCATGTTGAACTTGGGCATATTCATCTGTGGCTTATTATTGTTTGACTTGTTATTCATATGATTAATCTATATCAGGTATTTGGGTTATATTGGCATCTTCCCAAAGATGCTCCAAATCGTAATACTCACGGACATCGGGCAAGAAGATATGGACCATCACGTCAGTATAGTCCATAGCCACCCATTGCGCATTCTCCAGTCCTGCCACTGCCGTAGGTTTCTCTTGCAGTTCCTTGCGGGCAAACTCGCCTATCGACTCCGTTATGGCCTCCACCTGCGAGGGGGAATTGCCTTGGCAGATAATAAAATATTGACAGATAGCCCCCTCGATACCTTTCAAGTCAACGGTGGCAATCTGCGACCCTTTTTTCTCTTGTATTCCTTTTATGATGGTGTCAACCAGTTGTGTTGATGCTTCCATTTATATATAATAATGTGTTATTAAGGTGCAAAGGTACACCTATTTCCTGACATTACGAGAGTAAAACATGATTTTTTGCGCTTTTTTAGAAAAAATAGTCGTTTTTTTTTGCGTTTTCCGAAAAAAGCACTACCTTTGCAGGCGCAAATTCAGATTTGCGCCTGCAATTGGGGTATGGTGTAATGGTAACACTACAGATTCTGGTCCTGTCATTCTTGGTTCGAGTCCGAGTACCCCAACACAAAAAGGCTTCCGAATCGGAAGCCTTTTGCTATTTTAGCACATAAGCAATGACATACTTCGGAGAACTGATATCCATTGGCGTGGCTTTCTCATGGACCGCCACCGCACTGCTCAGCGAGTTTGGCAGCAAGAGATTAGGCAACCTGACGCTGAATGTGCTTCGCATGTCGTTGGCACTACTGTTCTCTGTGGTGCTGTTTTGGGTCGTGACAGGATCACCTCTTCCGCCTGTCGGGTCTCTGGAAGCATGCGGATGGATGCTGCTTTCAGGGTTGGTCGGGTACGTCATCGGCGATTTCTGTCTCTTCCAATGCTATATCATCATCGGCTCACATTATGGACAGTTGTTTATGACGCTGGCGCCATTGGCTGCGGCATTGATGGCATGGATCACCTTGGGACAGCAGATGGCTCCCATGAGTATTGTCGCAATGCTCATTACCCTTATCGGTATCAGTATCTCCGTGTTAGGTCGTGGTGAGCATCACAGGGTATCATTGAAGTTACCGCTTAACGGTGTGCTCTTTGCCACAGGCGCTGCTCTCTGCCAGGGAATCGGTTTGGTACTGAGCAAGATTGGTATGGATCATTACGAAAGCGGTGCCATGCCAGACTGGCTTATTCCGTTCAGTGCCAATTTCCTGCGCTGCATTGCCGGCATCACCGGTTTCAGTCTTCTGCTATATGTCCGCGAGGGATTCAAGCCCTTGCGTGATGCCATGCACGACCGTAAAGGCTTGACCGTCGCTACTGCCACTACCATCTTTGGACCATTTATCGGAGTGGGGTTCTCTCTGATGGCGGTACAATACACGAGCGCTGGCATTGCCTCCACATTGATGGCACTGACACCCATTATCATCATCCTGCCCTCATACTGGCTATTCCATCAGAAGATTACATGGAGATCGGTCCTCGGTTCCGTTATCTCCGTCCTTGGTGTCAGTCTGTTCTTTCTGGGATAAAATAAAGCCCTGCGTGTGGGCAGGGCTTTATTTCTTATTCTTTCTCACGGTTCTCAGCATCAATCGCCTTGATCTTATCACGAACCAGTTGCACCTCGTCTTTCAGTTTCTGCACCTTGCGATTCATCTCGTCAATTAAGGAGTTACCCTTCTTCGAGGAGGCATTGAGGAACCCGAGGTTATTCTCATAAGTCTGCACCTCTGCCTTCAACTGCTCGTACTGGCGCATCAAGCGGGCACGCTCATTGTCAAGGGCATTCTCACCACGCTCTGCCACCTGCTTGAGATTGTCCTTAAACTTATTGAGGCGACGCTTAGCCACCGTGATATTCAGTTCTTTATAGAGTTTGTCTACGACGGCATGATACTCCTCGTAGATTTTGTCTTTCTCCTTGAAGGGCACGTGTCCGATACTTTGATATTCCTCGACCAGTTTCTGGACTTTCTCCTGCAAGCCCTCTCCAGCCTCCTCGGCAGCGGCTTTGAGTTGTTCGATAACACCCCGTTTCTTCTCCAGGTTCTGATACTCCTCACTACGCCCACCTGCCCCAGCGGCATTACGTGCCTCAAAGAACTTATTACAAGCACCCAAGAACTCCTCCCACAGTTGGTCGCCCAGTTTCTTAGGCACCATTCCGATGGCCTTCCACTCTTTCTGGAGGTTGATAAGTTTATCACTGGTCGACTTCCACTCTGTAGAGTCTTGCAATGCCTTTGCCTTCTCAATCAGCGCGCGCTTCTTGTCGGCATTCTCCTTGAAGTTCTCCTTGAGACCCTTGAAATACTCTGCCTTACGACCGAAGAAGTCGTCGCAGGCGGCACGGAAACGCTCGAATATCTTGACATTCATTTTCTGAGGAGCGAAGCCGATAGTCTTCCACTCTGCCTGGATGGCGATGATCTCTTTGGTATGGCGCTCCCAGTCGGCACTGCCCTTGTTCTCCTCTGCGGCAATCGCCTCCACTTTCTCACAAAGGGCGGTCTTGCGGGCGAGGTTGTCCTCCTCCTTAGCACGCAGTTCCTCGAAATGCTGCTGATGACGCTTATTGATCACTGTCGACGCAGCCTTGAAGCGGGTCCATATCTCCTCACGGAGTTCCTTGGCGACAGGACCAATCTCACGAAACTCCTGATGGAGTTTCTGTAACTGATGGAAGGCGCTGATTACCTCTGGCTCGTCTGCCAGTTTCTCTGCAGCCTCACAGAGTCTCGTCTTCAGTTCGAGGTTCTTCTTGAAATCATACTCACGAGCCTCACTATTGAGTTTTAGCAGGTCATAGAATTGCTCCACATAGAGTTGGTAGTTACGCCAGAGTTCATTCGCCTTCTCGGCAGGCACATTCTTAATCTCCTTCCACTCGTCTTGCAGTGCCTTGAACTCCTTATATGACTTATTCGCCTCCTCAGGTGAGGTCACCATCGCCTTGATCTTCTCGATGATGTCGAGTTTCTTCTGTAAGTTGTCCTGTTTCTCCTGCTCCTGCTCCTTGAAGAGTTTCTGGCGTTTCTCCTTGATGATCCCCATCTCTGCCTTGAAAGCCTCCTCGTCCTCATCGGGAAGAATCTGGTATGCTTCAGGATCCCCGCCACCATCGATATATTCTTTCAGACGCGCCTCCCTCTCGGCAATATGCAGTTTATAGAAGGCAGTCTTCAAATAGTCTACCTCCTCTTTCTGAGGCGCCTCATCCCCTTGTGCTATCTCACGGGCACGAGTCAGTACCTCTTTCTTCGTCTGGTACTGCTTTCGCTCGGGTTCTGCCACTGGGGCTGTTGTCTCTGTTTCCACTACGTTCTGTTCCACGTTCTGCTCTTGTTCAAGAGCGTTTTCTTGAGAGTCCATCGTCTAATTGTTTTAGTTCATGAAAATGGTTAGTACACACATATCAAGGTACAAACTTATTAAAAAAAACTGAAAGTACCTAATTTTTTGCCATTTTTTTTAGAAAAGAGGACTAAATCAGTCGTTTATGACGGAAGAACAGCCACGAAACGACTGAAATAGCAAGCGACAGGACGATGGCGATAATGAAGCCCACAGGATTACTTTCCATGCCGTTGATGAGGTTCATGCCGAAGAAACTGGATATCAGCGTAGGCAGCATGAGGATGATGGTCACAGAGGTCAGCGTACGCATGATGGTATTCATGTTGTTGTTGATGATACTCTGGTAGGTGTCCATCGTTGACTCAAGGATGTTGGAATAGATATTGGTGGTCTCTCGTGCCTGTGTCATCTCGATATTCACGTCCTCAATCAGGTCTGCGTCCAACTCGTCGATCTGTAATTTGAATTTCAATTTGGAAAGCAGGGTCTCATTGCCTCGGATAGAGGTGTTGAAATAGGTGAGTGAGTCCTGTAGACGCGACAGTCCTATCAGGCTCTCGTTATTCACCTCCCTGTCAAGGTTACGCTTTGCCTTCTCAATGAGCAGGGAGATCTGCTTGAGTCGTTTCAGATACCAGACAGCACTTGAGAGGAACAGGCGGAAAATCATGTCGACATAGTCCGTGAAGCCCTCACCACGTTTCTGCTGAAACGACACGAAGTCTATCATCATATTCGTCTCGTAGTAGCACACGGTGATGGTGACATCACGCTTGTGGATGATGCCTAAAGGCACAGTGGTATAAGGGGTGCGGGAGCGTACCTCCTTGACATAGGGAATACGCAGGATGATAAGCATCCATCCGTCGTCGTACTCATAACGGGCACGCTCGTCTGTATCGCTGATGTCAGAGAGAAAATAGTCAGGAATCTGATACTGCTCTTCCAGCATCTGGATGTCTTCTTCCGTCGGACACGTCACTTGTATCCAACAATTAGGCTGCCATGTCTCCAATTGGCTAAGCCCACCAGAAATGTTCCAATAAGTCTTCATTATGCTAATCCTTTTGTCAAACGGTCTTAGCGGCAAGAGGATTAGCGGTCTTGCCTGCTATCCTCACGCCTTACGAATTGTAATGATTCGCCGGGTAATCGTCCATTTTTGTCGTTATTATTTTGGTTATCGGGTGCAAAGATACGAAAAAAAGTTCATAGTTCATAGTTCATAGTTCATAATTTTTATCTTTTTTTTGAAAACTAAGTTTCTAATTATGAACTGAGAACTATGAACTGTGAACAGTGAATTATTTCACAGGTACGTCCTCCAACGTCTTCTTCAGCAACTCCCAGAAAGGTGCCACAGTCTCAATGAGGGCACGCTCTGTAGTGGTGTGGGGCGACTTCATCGTGGGACCCAGAGAGACGACATCCAGCCAAGGGTACTTGCCGAGGATGACAGAGCACTCCAGACCCGCATGGTCTACTTGGATGATACCGTCCTTGCCAAACAACTCCTTGTACTCTTTGAGCAACAGGTGCAGGATGGGGGAGTCGGGATTGGGGTCCCAACCACCATACGAGCCTTCGGTCTCCACTTTCATGCCAGCCATGTTGAAACAACTCTCCAAGGTCTTGACGATGTAGTCTTTCATATCCTCACGACTGGAACGGGCGAGGATCTGCAGTGATGCTTTCCCCTCTCCGATATTGATAATCGCCAGGTTGCTGGAAGTCTCCACGACACTGGGATAAGACGGAATCATGCGGATAACCCCGTCGTGACAGCCGTAGATAGCGTTGATGAGGTTGTCCTGAATCTCCACAGGCACTTCCTTCTTGGGGGTATCGACCTCCTCGACTGTCAGTTCAATACCATTCTCAATACCCTTATACTCGTCTTGGAAATCCTCCAACCAGTCAGCAGCGAGTTCACGGAGTGCAGGGACGTTCTCTTTGGGAAGTGTCAGGACGACTTCTGCCTTAAACGGAATGGCGTTCCGCATATTACCCCCCTGCCAACAGGCGAGACGCGCCTCCGTCTCTTCGATAGCCTCACGAACGAAACGCACCATCAGTTTATTGGCATTGCCACGTCCCTCGTGAATCTCCAGTCCTGAGTGACCACCACGCAGTCCCTTCAAGGTGACATGTACGGCGACATCCTCTGGGTCGGTATCCACTTCTTGATAATCGAGGGTTGCTGTCACGTCAATACCACCAGCGGAGCCAATGACAAATTTTCCCCATGTCTCTGAGTCGAGGTTCATGAGGATGTCACCCTCCAACTCACCTGTTGGCAGGTCGTTGGCACCATACATACCCGTCTCCTCATCGGCAGTGATGAGGGCGCTGACAGGTCCGTGCCTCAGTGTCTTGTCCTCCATGATAGCCATGATGGCGGCGACACCCAGTCCGTTGTCGGCACCCAGTGTAGTGTCTTTCGCCTTCACCCACTCTCCGTCAATCCACGGCTGGATGGGGTCGGTCTCAAAGTTATGCGTACTCTCTGGTGTCTTTTGTGGCACCATGTCCATATGAGCCTGCAGAATGACACCTTTCCGGTTCTCCATCCCTACGGAGGCTGGTTTGCGCATCACGATATTGCCAGCAGGGTCTTTGAACACTTCCACACCAGCCTGTTTTCCGAAATCAAGCAGGAACTGTTGGATATTCTCTAAATGTCCACTGGGACGTGGAACTTGTGTGAGTGCATAGAAATTCTTCCAGATGCACTTAGGATTCAGATTCTGGATTTCATTCATTGTATATAGATTTTTTAGAAGTAAAATTCAAGGAAAGCCATGCATAGATACCCAGCAGGATAACCAGCATGGTCTGTACAGTATGTACGATAAGTACGAAATAGAGTGCCTGCTCATCAGCGACACCATAGAGAATCAGCATCGTCTTCACAGCGAAATGCCAAGGTCCCGCACCATTGGGTGTGGGTACGATGACTGCGATGGAGCCTACGATAAAGGTCACCAGTGCACACCCCAGTCCCAACTCTGCCGTGAAGTCGAAGCAGAAGAAGGTCAGGTAGTAATGCAGAAAATAACTCACCCAGATGCCTAGTGTGAAACACACGAACAAGAGGACGTTGCGCACGTTCCTCAGGGAGATGACACCCTGCCAGATACTCGAGAGTGTCGCCCTCACCTTATTATATATGGAGAGTTTGCGCAACAAGAAATGCAATAGGATCAGAATGGCTACGACGCAAATGGCAACTACCAGATACCCCATCCACGAGAAACCATGCAGGATAGTATGCAGGTTCGTCCCCGTCTTGCGGAAAAAGGTGCCGAAAGTGCTCATCTCCAGCAACAGCACGATGGCGGTGATGCCCATCACCAGCAGAGAGTCTATGGCACGTTCCGTCACCACCGTTCCTAATGCTTTGGGGAACGACACGTTATCGTAACGCCTCAACACGCCACAACGGGTAAACTCCCCCACCCTGGGTATCACCAACGAGGCAGCATACGACAGGAAGATAGCGTGAATACTCACAGAGGAACGGGGATGCTCCCCTACAGGCTCCAACGACTGTCCCCACCGCCACCCACGGAGCATTTGGGCAAGGATGCCAAAGGGGAACGACAGCAGCATCCATGTCCAGTCCATCTCGTCGGTCATGACATGGCGTATCTGCTGCCAGTCCTCGCCTCGATACATCCAATAGAGGATGGCACCGCCCAGCAGAAGGGGCATCAACACTTTCAATATGATGTTGCTTATCTTCATCGTAGTGCGCAATAATCTATTCTTGAGGTTCCACTTTACTCCTCCATGGAGCGAAGAACCGCTCTATAGCGGCATATGCCGCACTTGCCTCGGCTTTGATGTCATGCCCGCTCCATACGGCATTAACCGTATCGCCAGAAGCATACTCCTGATAGATACGATAGGTGGCGCCACCTTCCAGCGATTCATCATATTTATAGCCATCGAGCAAGTACACCTTTTGCTCGGCAAGTATCTGCTGCATCCGCTCGACATCCTGCTCGGTGACATCAAACGTTTTCTTGACGGCATCCCTGTAGAAACAGTCGTTATGCAAACTGACCACTACCTGAGGGCGTTTCCCCACATCAGCAATCAACTCACAATAGTCCTTGCCTTGACCGGCATGACCATTACGCGCATAACTGCAGTAAATCAGTTTCCCTTTCGGTGCCGTTTTTTCTTGTGCCAAACCGTTCATTGTCGTCATCAGCAAAATACTTAGTACAAATAATATCCTATTCATCTTTATGCGTTTTCCTTTTTAGGTTTTGGCAATAAGAGGTTCAGCAGCACACCGACCACAGCAGAGAGTCCGATTCCACTGATGGAGAAGGTGCCAAAGGTAAGGACAGCGCCACCAACACCCAAAGTCAGCGTGACACTGACGATGATGATATTACGGGTCTGATTCAAGTCTACCTTATGGTTAATAAGATTCTGAACACCCACAGAGGCAATAGAGCCAAAAAGCAACAACATGATACCACCCAGAACAGCAGAGGGGATGCTCTGAAGAATAGCACTCAGTTTGCCAATGACGGAGAAGACGATTGCTGTCCCTGCGGCGATACGGATGACCTGAGGATGGGTGACACGCGTAATCTGCATAGCACCAGTCACCTCACTATAGGTAGTCACTGGAGGACCGCCAACGAGAGAGGCGAAGAGACAAGCGAGACCGTCACCCAACATCGTTCGGTGTAATCCTGGATCTTTCACAAAATCCTTGTCGGCGACAGCACCTACGACATACACATCACCAATATGCTCAATCACTGGGGCTATTGCCACAGGAATCATGAACACAAAGGGCTCCCAAGCGAACTGAGGCATCTGGAAGTGGGCAATCATCGGAGGTAGGGAGAACCAAGGAGCGGTAGCCACTGCGGACATATCGACGATTCCCATAAAGAGTGCCACAACATATCCTACGATAATGCCAATCACCACAGGCACGAGTTTCACGAGTCCTTTAGCGAACACCAATACGAGGATGGCACTAATCAGTGAAATAAAGGCAAGCAGCCAGTTGTCCTTCGCCATATTGACGGCGGCGGGAGAGAGCGACAAGCCTATGAGAATAATCACAGGACCGATGACTACAGGCGGGAAGAGACGGTCGAGCAGTTTCTTTCCCTGCCATTTGATGAGTGCCGACATGACGAAGTACACCAAGGCGACACCAGAGATTCCCGCAATGGTACCAGGCATGCCCCATTGTTTGGAGGCCGCGATAACCGGTGCGATGAATGCGAAACTGGAACCTAAGAAGATGGGCACCTTCCCTTTCGTCACCAGATGGAAGATAAAAGTACCGACACCTGCCGTAAACAATGCGGTGGCGGGATCAAGTCCTACCAGCAACGGTACCAGTACCGTGGAGCCGAAAGCGACAAACAGGAACTGTATGCCGACAATCGTCTTACGGGTCGGGGATAATTGTTGTGCTTCCATAGACTTCTATCCCTTTAGAAGTTCCACTTAACGGCAACGGTCGGATTCCAGAAGAAAGTCTTCGAACTCTCTGGGTCGGTATTATAGATGAAGTTATTGGAGAACTCCCACTCTGTACCTACACTGAAATGCTCGTTGAAGTTATACCAGAACTGAGGCTCTGTGAGGATGACCAGACAACCGTGGTTGTTTGCCTTCTCACCACGCCAGAAATCAATGAAGCCAGAGAAAGTGCATTTCTTATCGGCGAACGTCAAGCCCCAGACACCCGTCAACTGGGCACTGGCATAGGAGTGGGTTGTATCATAACTTTTAAAATACTGCTTATACATTAACTGTACCGACCATGTCTTGGAGAAATCGGCAGAGTGTCCGTTATAGGCGGCACCCACCAAGGCTGCCTGTTGGAAACTACCATTACGGCTTAGCCCACCATCGTACTCGATATGGGCGGCAAAAGGCGACTGCTTGCCGAAGTTAAACTCACGGGAGATCTCGGTATAGGCACTCTCCGTGAAATGACTGCTCAGGTCAACATCCACGAAATAGTACCAAGAGCCCCACTGGTCAGCCTTAAACTGCTCGAGGGTGACTGTCACTTTCTGACGACCTGCTTCCTCGCCAGTGTAGATGTTACGACCAAAGTCATAGTGAACCTGAATGTTCTGTGCTCCTACTGTCATGCATGATGCGAGGAACAAAAGAGATAGAATCTGCTTTTTCATAATGTATTGATATTAATGTGTGATTACAATAACGGTGCGATGTATTTAAGCACAAAGAATACAGCAAGGATATACATCATGGCTGTGATCTCACGATAGCGACCTGTGCATACCTTCACGATGACGTATGCCAACATACCCAGAACGATACCCTCTGAGATACTTGCCGTAAACGGCATCATCAAGATAGTTACGAAACAAGGCATCGCCTCCGAGAAGTCGGCGAAGTCAATATGCACAATCTGACGCAGCATCATCACACCCACGAGGAATAGGGCACTGGTGGTAGCGGCAGAGGGAATCATCAGGAATATCGGAGAAAAAGAGGGAGAGGAAGAACAATAGAGCAACGGTCAACGCAGTCAGCCCTGTGCGACCACCCTCTGCGATACCTGTGGTACTCTCTACGTAAGTCGTCACGGTAGACGTACCACAGAGGGCACCCACCGTCGTACCAACGGCATCAGCCATCAACGCCTTGTTGAGACCTGGAATCTTACCCGTCTTCTTATCCACCATACCTGCACCTGTGGAGGCGCCAATCAAGGTACCGATAGTGTCAAACAGGTCCATAAACAACAAAGTTGCCACTACGATATAGTAGTCGATATCCAAAGATATGAAACGAGAGAAATCCATTTTGAGAGCAATCGGCTCCAATGAAGAAGGCAAACTCAATATCGTAAAATGCTCAGGAATCTGTGTTACCCCCAAAGGAATACCCACAATCGTCATAATCATAATGGTATAGAACAATGCGCCTTTGATTTTCATCGTCAACAGGATGGCACCCAGCAGAATACCACTGACAGCCACCAGAGAAGTGGCATTCCATGTTCCCAGACCCGTTACCGTAGCCTCGTTGGCAACAACAATACCACCGTTCTTCAGTCCGATGAAGGCGATAAACAATCCGATACCTACGGAGATAGAATAGCGCAGGTTCAGGGGAATGGAGTCGACAATAGCCTCACGTACCTTTAAAATAGTCAAGACGATAAAGAACAGACCCTCAACCAATACGGCGGCAAGCGCCTCCTGCCAGGTATAGCCCATCACCAATACCAAGGTGTAGGCAAAGAAAGCATTCAGTCCCATACCAGAGGCAAGGGCAAACGGCATCTTCGCATAGATAGCCATCACCATCGTCGCCACCACGGCGGCAATGACTGTCGCAGAGAACACGGCACCTTTCTCCATGCCAGCGTCTCCAAGGATAATGGGGTTTACGGCGAGAATGTAAGACATGGTCAAGAAGGTGGTCAGTCCTGCCATCATCTCAACCCTCACAGAATGTTTTGCTGGGTCAAAGCCCAAGAATGATAATAATGTTTTCATAAAAGTATTAATTATGTTTACTAAGTCTTTCTACCATCAGTTGCGCCGCCACATCGGGTGCATGGCTATCGCCCAAGCGGTGATGCACCTCCTCGTAACCTTCCAGCATCTGCTGCCGTGCTGCACCGCCAGGCAGGAGTGCCTCCAGATGCGAGCGAATATTCTCCACGCTAAAGGTGTCTGCGACTAGTTCCGGTACGATCTCACGGTCGGCTATCAAGTTTACCAAAGAGATATACCTCACTTTCAGAAAATGTTTCTTCAAGAAGGCAATCACTTTCGGAATCGGTGTCTCGTAGCACACCACCTGCGGCACACGGAACATCGCCGTCTCCAAAGTTGCCGTGCCACTGGTCACCAAAGCCGCTGTCGCTTCTGACAATAATTTGTATGTCTTGTTGTCAACGAGACGTACAGCACTTCCTTCCAGGAACTGCTCGTAATAGGACGGGGCTATACTCGGAGCACCTGCCAGTACGACATCATAAGTTCCTACAAGATGCTTCGTCGCTGCTATCATTGCCGGGAGGTTGTCCTTTATCTCCTGCTTACGGGAACCTGCGAGCAAGGCGATGACAGGTCTCTCCGGGCTATCGGAGTTCCCTGTTTTCTCTAAGAACTCCCTCACCTCCTGCGCTGTCGGATTACCGACATAATGGATGGGATACTGGTGTTTCTTCTCGTAGAAGTCTACCTCGAAAGGCAGGATAGAGAAGAGTTCGTCCACATCCCGTTTGATATTCTTGATACGGTATTCTTTCCAAGCCCATATCTTGGGAGAGATGTAGTAATAGACTTGGGGCTGTTGCCTGTTGGTTTTTAGCCGTTGACTATGCAGATATTTGGCGATCTTCAAGTTAAAGCCAGGATAGTCGACCAAGATGACGACATCTGGTTGCCACTGGAGGATATCCTGTTGGCAAGCCTTCATATTCCGAAGGATGGTGGGGAGATGGAGCAAAACGGGTATAAAACCCATATAGGCGAGTTCCCGATAGTGTTTGACCAAGGTTCCGCCTTCCGCAGCCATCAGGTCACCGCCATAGAAACGGAACACCGCATCCTTGTCGTGGCTCTTCAGTGCATGCATCAAATGAGAAGCATGCAAATCACCACTCGCCTCACCTACTATCAGATAGTACCTCATAGATCCCAGTCCTTCATCTGTTCTATCATCTCGTAAGAAGTCACGTCAATCTTGGTGGGGGTGATGGCGACATAGCCATGCTGGAGCGCCCAGTTGTCCGTGTCCTCAGCATCCGGCTCGTCATTGGTGTATCTTCCCATCATCCACCAATAGTCGTAACCACGGGGATGACGGCATTTTACGACTTCATTGTCCCATGTACCAGGTGCCATACGACATACCTTTACACCCTTGAACTGCTCCACCACAGGGAAATTAACGTTCAGACAGACACCCTTGGGAAGTCCGTCGTCTAAGACTTTCCGTACGATCTTACGTATCAAGGGACGCAAAGCACTAAAGTCCGCAAAGACATCATGCGTACACAAAGAGAATGCCACAGAGGGGATATACTTCATACAACCCTCCAGAGTGACTCCCATCGTGCCACTATAATGCATATTGACTGAGGCATTGTCGCCATGATTGATTCCTCCGATAATCATCTGAGGGCGACGCCCTCCGCATAGTTCCTCTAAGGCAATCTTCACACAATCCACAGGGGTACCGTTGCACGACCACACCTCCAGTCCCTCCTCTTCTCGCTGAGGGGTGAGCGTCAGCGGGTCGACAGCCGTAAACGCACAAGCATAGCCGCTACGACCACTATCTGGGGCGCATACAATGATATCCGCCATATCGCGAATCATCTCCACTAGGCTGTTGATACCTTTTGCCTCAAAGCCGTCATCGTTGGAAATCAGTATTAATGCTCTCTTATTTTCCATTAATTTTTTGTTATTTGCCTGCAAATTTACTAAAAAAGGTTGATATTTGACAGATTCTCATCAGAAATTCGTAACTTTGCACCCTATTATTATAAGATTATGGTATAAGATAGATTATGGGAAAGATTATCGCTTTAGCAAACCAAAAGGGCGGTGTTGGAAAGACAACGACAACCATCAACTTAGCCGCCTCTCTCGCCACACTGGAGAAGTCGGTTCTTGTGGTTGACGCAGATCCACAGGCAAATGCCTCCAGCGGATTAGGCGTGAATATTCAGGAAGTTGAGTGCTCTCTATATGAGTGTATCATCGACAAAGCGGATGTACGCGATGCCATCTACACCACAGATATTGAAGGATTGGACATCATACCAAGTCATATTGACCTGGTAGGTGCGGAGATCGAGATGTTGAATCTGAAAAACAGGGAGAACGTGATAGGACAGGTACTGGCACCCATCCGTGATGACTATGACTATATCCTCATCGACTGTTCCCCATCGTTAGGACTGATTACCGTCAATGCGCTGACAGCGGCGAACTCTGTCATTATCCCCGTGCAATGTGAGTATTTCGCACTGGAGGGTATCAGTAAGTTACTGAACACCATCCGTATCATCAAGAGCAAACTGAATCCGAAACTGGAGATCGAGGGATTCCTGTTGACCATGTACGACTCCCGTCTGCGTCTTGCCAGACAAATCTACGACGAGGTGAAACGCCATTTCCAGGAACTGGTGTTCAAGACCGTTATCCAGCGTAATGTCAAACTCTCAGAGAGTCCCAGTCATGGACTGCCCGTCATCCTGTATGACGCAGACTCGACAGGTTCGAAGAACCATCTTGCCCTGGCAAAGGAGATCATCAACAAAAACAACTAAGACATGGCAGTAAGAAAGAAATACGACAGAAGCGTATTAGGGCGTGGACTCGATGATATCGGGGGCGGTCGTGGACTTGACGCTCTGATAGACACGGGAGAGGTGCACACCCAGGGCAGTTCCAACCTTAGCGAGATAGAGATATCACAGATAGAGCCCAATCCCAACCAGCCCCGTAGGGAGTTTGACCAAGAGGCGTTGCAGGAACTTGCCAACAGTATCCGTGAGGTGGGTATCATCCAACCCATTACCCTACGTCAGGTAGAGAGCGGCAAATATCAGATTATCGCTGGCGAACGCCGCTGGCGCGCCTCCCAAATAGCCGGTCTGACATCTATCCCCGCCTATATCCGCACGGTGGAGGATGAGGGTGTGATGGAGATGGCACTGGTAGAGAATATCCAGCGTGAGGACCTGAACGCCATCGAGGTGGCTCTTGCCTATCAGCATCTTGCCGAGACAACTGGGATGACACAAGAGAGAATCTCCAAGCGTGTGGGCAAGAGCCGTGCTGCAGTCACCAACTACATGCGCTTGCTGAAACTCCCCGCCCAAGTACAGATGGCTCTGAAGAACCATGAGATTGACATGGGACACGCCCGTGCTCTTTTGGCGATTGACAGTCCTTCCACACAGATCAAACTCTTCAAGGAGATACAGAAGCAACAATATTCTGTACGCAAGGTCGAGGAATTGGTACAATCATTAAAGAATGGGGAAGACATCAAGACCTCAACGGGAAAGGTGGCGGCAAAGGCGCAACTGCCTGAGGAGTTCAGCATCCTGAAGCAACGTCTCACCCAATTCTTCCAGACAAAAGTGCAGATGACCTGCTCCCCAAAAGGAAAAGGCAAGATCAGCATACCATTTGACAACGAGGAAGAACTGGAGCGCATCATGAACGCCCTTGATAGTGTCAACAACAAATAAGAGACCTAATTTTGAGAAAACGGAATGTCATATTGATTCTTCGGACTGTGGTTGTCATCCTGATGATGATCACGGGAATGCAGGTGATGGCACAGACGGAACAGCCAGAGACACCCGTTGACAGTATTGACATCATGATGGCACGTATTGACTCACTGACACGTGTCGACTCTATCCTCACGATTCAAGAAGAGCCGACACTGTCTGTGATGGTTGACTCTGCCCGTATCGTCAAGCCTAAGCGTGACTGGAACACATGGCAGCCCGACCCTAAACGTGCCCTGTGGCTTGCCTTGGTGTTACCCGGCGCAGGACAGATCTATAACCGCAAATACTGGAAACTCCCCATCATTTATGGAGGATTCATTGGGTGTATCTACGCGCTCACGTGGAATAACATGATGTACAAGGACTACTCACAGGCATACCTTGACATCATGGACACAGACCCTAGCACGGCAAGTTACAACAAGTTCCTGCATTTGGGAGTGGAGATCAACAGTTCTAATGAGAGTCGATACAAAGAGATATTCAAGAACCGTAAGGACAAATACCGTCGTTGGCGTGACATGAGTTTCTTCGTCATGATAGGTGTCTATGCCTTGTCTGTCATCGATGCCTATGTGGACGCAGAGTTATCCGCCTTCGACATTTCCAAAGACTTGAGTCTGAAAGTGGAACCTGCCGTTATCCCTAACCACGGAGGAGGCACCCCACTACAAGCCCAGTCGCTTGGAGTAAATTGTAAGTTGAACTTTTAACAAACCAAAGAGAATGATAAGTAAAAAACTCTTAATGCTACTCGCCATCCTGTTTGGCCTGTCAATCACCGTTCAGGCACAGATTGTGACGGAACAAGAAGATGAAATGGATGAGGAAGACGAACTCATCGTCATAGACCAAAGTGGTAATGAGGAAGTCATCGACTTCCCAGAGGCAATGACCTACGACCTTGACAGTCTGCTCAATGAGTATATGGCAAAGACCTATCTCTCTGCAGAGGATTGCAACATGAGGAATGAGAATCCTTACTATCCTGAGGAGGTATATATCGACCGCTTATCCCGTATGCCAACCATCATGGAGATGGCACATAACAAAGTGGTCCAGCAGTTCATTGATCGCTATGCGTCAAGACTGCGCGGAACGATCTCCTATGTCCTGGGGGCAGGTAATTTCTATATGCCCATCTTTGAGGAGGCACTGGAGACTTACCAGATTCCCTTGGAATTGAAATATCTGCCTGTCATCGAGTCGGCGTTAAATCCCAGAGCGGTGTCCCGTGTGGGAGCCACAGGACTCTGGCAGTTCATGCTTGCCACAGGTAAGCAATATAACCTGCAGATCAACTCCCTGGTGGACGAGCGTCGTGATCCTATCAAGGCATCATATGCGGCAGCCCATCTGCTGAGTGACTTGTATAAAGTCTTTGGCGATTGGAACTTGGTCATTGCCGCCTATAACTGTGGTTCTGGCAATGTGAGCAAGGCTATCCAGCGTTCTGGAGGCTCTAAGGACTATTGGCATATCTACCCGTATCTGCCCAGAGAAACTCGCGGTTACGTGCCTGCCTTCATTGCCGCCAACTACATGATGACGTACTACTCCCAGCATAATATCTGTCCGATGAGCAGCAGACTGCCAGCGAAGACGGATACTGTGATGGTCAACAGGAAAATACACTTGGAGCAGATATCCAAGGTATTGAACATTGATATTGAGATGCTACGTTCTCTCAACCCGATGTACCGCCACGACATCATCCCTGGTAACACGGAGCCTTATGCACTCCGTCTGCCACAAGCGGACATCACCCGATTCATCGAGCAAGAGGATGCCATCTGCAACTACAGAGCCAGTGAACTGCTGACCAACCGCATACAGGTAGAGGTCAATGACTACACGCCCACCTACTATCATAAGAGCAAGCGCTCCTACAAGAAAGGACGCAAGGGACGTGCAGGTCGCAACACAAGAGCCCACCATGGAGGCAAGAAGAGTGCCACACGCAGCAAGGGGCACTCCACTAAAGGTCGGGCTAAGGGCAAGTCCTCTGGTCGTAAATCATCCAAGAGAAGACGCAGGTAATATATATAAATTAAGGTGTAAGGATATGGAAGACGAGAAAGACAAAATGCGCGAGGATAGTGACGATCAAATGGTCAATAGTGCCTTTCAGCACTTGTTGGACACTTATCTTGCATCACGTCATCGAAAGAAAGTCGACATCATTACCAAGGCTTTCAATTTTGCCCGACAGGCACACAAAGGAGTGCGCCGCTTGTCTGGTGAGCCTTATATCCTGCATCCTATCTCTGTCGCCCAGATAGCCTGCGAGGAGGTCGGACTGGGTTCCACCAGTATCTGTGCCGCCTTGCTTCATGATGTGGTGGAAGACACGGACTACACCACAGAGGATATTGAGAACATCTTTGGCGCTAAGATAGCCCAGATTGTAGATGGTCTGACCAAGATCAGTGGTGGCATCTTTGGGGAGCAGGCCTCAGCACAGGCAGAGAACTTCAAGAAGTTGCTATTGACAATGAGCGATGACATCCGTGTGATCCTTATCAAGATATGCGACCGCCTGCATAACATGCGCACCTTGGAGTCACAGCCCGCTAACAAGCAATATAAGATAGCCGGTGAGACCTTGTATATCTACGCTCCGCTTGCCAACCGTCTGGGTCTCTATAAGATCAAGTCCGAGTTGGAGAACCTCAGTTTCCAATACGAGCATCCTGACGAATATAAGAGCATCAAGGCAAAACTTGCTTCCACTGAGGCATCCCGCCACGAACTCTTCGACCAGTTTACGGCGCCTATTGAGGAGGCGCTCCGACACATGGGCATCAAATACGAGATCAAGGAGCGTGTCAAGACCCCCTACTCTATCTGGAGCAAGATGCAGAATAAGCACGTGACTTTTGACGAGATTTACGACATCCTCGCCGTCCGTATCATCTTTACCCCGGATAAGCGTGAGGAGGAGGTCAACGAGTGCTTTAACATCTATGTCGCCATCTCCAAGATATACAAGTCACATCCTGACCGACTGCGCGACTGGTTGAACCACCCAAAGGCAAACGGCTATCAGGCACTGCATGTCACCCTGATGTCGAAACAAGGTCGATGGATAGAGGTGCAGATACGCTCTGACCGCATGGACGAGATCGCCGAACAAGGTTTTGCCGCCCATTGGAAATACAAGGAGGGAGAAGGTGCCGAATATACAGAGGACGAGAGCGAACTCAACGAATGGCTGCGTACCATCAAGGAGATTCTGGACGACCCACAGCCGGATGCGATGGATTTTCTGGATGCCATCAAACTCAACCTCTTTGCCTCGGAGATTTTCGTCTTCACGCCAAAGGGAGAGATCAAGACGATGCCGACAGGTTGTACGGCACTCGACTTTGCCTTCAGCATCCACACTTTCCTGGGCTCCCATTGTATTGGCGCCAAGGTAAACCATAAACTCGTGCCGCTAAGCCACAAACTAAAGAGTGGCGACCAGGTCGAGATCCTGACCTCCAAGGCGCAACATGTACAGGCATCATGGATTAATTTCGTCTCCACCGCAAAGGCGAAGGCGAAGATACAGGCTATCTTGCGCCGTAACGGCAGGGAGATACAGAAGCAAGGGGAGGACATCCTCGATGCTTTCCTGAAGAAGAACAACATCGAGAACACGACTGCTGTCGCCGATAAGTTGGCGGCATTCCATGAGGAGCGTCATCGGGAGGACTTCTTCCAAGCCTTGGGTGAGAAGACCATCCTGCTGGGCGAGAAAGACCTTGACGAACTACAAGGCAAGAACACAGGTGATGGCAAGAGAGGCTGGCGACGCCTTGTTCCCTTCTTGGGCAGAAACAAGCAGAAGAAAGACGACACCAACCCACAGGAACTGTTTATCGTTCCCGAGAAGTTCAACAGGAAGAAGCCTATCTTCATCAACGACGACAACATCGGACAATACAAGTTCCGTCATTGCTGTCACCCTATCCCTGGTGACGATATCCTTGGCTTTATCGACAACAAGCACCGCATAGAGATTCACAAGCGCGACTGTCCTGTCGCCGCCAAACTCAAGACCAGTTATGGCAACCGCATCCTCGATGCGAAATGGGACATGCACAAACGCCTTTTCTTCGATGCCTCCATCCATATAGAGGGTATTGATCGTATGGGAATGGTGATGGACATCTCCAGTGTCATCTCCTCGCAGATGAGTGTCAACATCCACAAGGTCACCATCACCAGCGAGGAAGGAGTCTTCGACGGGGATATCGAACTTCGTGTCCACGACCGTGAGGATGTGAAGGACATCATCGACCAGTTGAAGAAGATAGAAGGTCTGCAGGAAGTCACCCAAATCATGTAACGATATGAAAAAACTACTAACACTAACCATCGCCTTACTGGCTATCGTCAATGCACAGGCAGCCAACAACTATGACAATCCCGATACCCTCGTCGTGGCACGTGATGGCACGGGGCAGTTCCGCAATATCGCTGATGCTATTGAGGTATGCCGTGCCTTTATGGAGTATCATAAAGTCATCTATGTCAAGAAAGGCACCTATAAGGAGAAACTCGTCATCCCACAATGGCTGACGAATATCGAGATATGCGGTGAGGACCGTGACAATACCATCATCACGTGGGACGACCATGCCAATATCTACCTCCCCGCCATTGGCAAGGGAATGGGTACCTTCCGCACCTATACCCTCAAGATCCAGGGAAGCCGCATCACCTTGAGGAATATCACTGTCGAGAATAATGCCGCCCGACTGGGACAGGCTGTCGCCCTGCATACCGAAGGTGACCAGTTGACCTTCATCAACTGCCGTTTCCTCGGACATCAGGACACCATCTATACAGGTAATGCGAAATGCCGTCACTATTTCAAGGACTGCTATATCGAGGGAACGACCGACTTCATCTTCGGTCCCTCCACCGCATGGTTTGAGAACTGTGACATCCTCTGCAAGGCAGACTCCTATATCACCGCCGCCTCTACCCCACAGGATGTACTCTACGGCTATATCTTCAACAATTGCCGTATCACTGCCGATGCTCATGTCAACAAGGTCTATTTAGGCAGACCTTGGCGTGACTATGGCTATACCCTCTTCATGAATTGCGAGTTGCCAAAGCAGATTCGCCCAGAGGGATGGCACCACTGGCGTGAGGAGGCTAAGCAGACGGCACGCTATCTGGAGTATAACAACCGTGGAGAGGGTGCCGCCACTGACAAACGTGTCGGTTGGAGCCGCCAATTGCCGAAGAAGGAGGCGCAACAGATTACGCTTAAGAAAGTGTTTGCCCTTAACGATGAGTGGATTCCTGCCGAATAGTCTCTTCTGTTAAGAAACCATAATTATTAAGGTCTTAGGGGTTACAACTTATTGAAATTTTTAGTACCTTTGCACGCCAATTTACAATGAGTTGGCTTGTAAAGTTATTATGAAATACAGAAGTGTTGCGCTTCTGATGGTTGTAATCGGTGCGATGCCGATGAAGGCCCAAGAGAAGCGAACGATAACAGTCGGTCAACTGTTTGAGTTAGTAGAAAGCAACAGCAAGACTCTTCAGACACAGAAGACAAGCGTAGAATTTGCGAGTAAGGGTATCGAAGCGGCGAAAAGTCAACGCTTGCCAGACATCAACACCAGTTTATCTGTCAGTTACAATGGCAATGTCCTCATCACCGACCGTCATTTCGGTGATGCGCATGGCTATAGTGTGCCACATTTCGGCAATTCCTTTGCCTTAGAGGCACAGCAGGTAGTCTATGCGGGTGGAGCCATTGACGCTGGCATCCGCATGGCAATGCTACAAAAAGAGCAGGCCATAGCCAGCGAGCAACAGACAAGAGAGCAACAGCGTTTCCTGGTGTTAGCACAGTACCTGGATCTTTTCAAGATTGGCAACCGCATGCAGGTGTATGAGAAGAACATCGAGTTGACAGCCCATCTGATAGAGGACATCAAGGCGAAGCACGAGGAGGGCATGGCACTCCGTAATGATGTCACTCGCTACGAACTGCAGATGGAGGACCTGCGCTTGGGGTTGCGCAAACTGCAAGACCAGCGTGCCATCCTCAATTACCAACTGTGCAACACCTTGGGACTTGCCCAAGAGACAGAGATTGTACCCGCTGTTGAGTATGACACCACCAATACCAGTCTAAGCAACTGGCAGTCGGAGGCGCTGAGCAATAGTCCCTTGCTACAACAGACACAAATAGGCAAGCAGATGGCGACAGAGGGGCTACGCCTTGCCAAGAGTGAGATGCTGCCGAAGATAGCCTTAGTGGCTGCCGATAACCTCAGCGGTCCCTTTTCGTATGACATTCCCCCCAAGGACATCAACTACAACTACTGGTTCGTAGGCATAGGGGTGAAATACTCCCTCAGTTCTCTGTTCAAGTCCAACAAAAAGATACAACAGGCACGCATCAATACCCGCCATACGGACGAGGCGCATGCCGTGGCACAGGAGCAGTTGAGCAACCAGGTGCAACAGGCCTACACTCTCTACCAACAGGCTTTTGCGGAGTTGGACACCCAACAGAAGAGTGTGCAACTGGCTCGCCAGAACTATGAGGTGGTCAACAACCGTTATCTGTCGCAACTGGCACTTATCACCGACATGCTCGATGCCTCGAACATCAAACTCAACGCAGAGTTGCAGGAAGTAGACGCCCGCACCAATATCGTCTACAATTATTATAAAATGAAGTTTATCACAGGAACATTATAAGATTATGAGCAACAAAAAGAATATCAAGAGAATCTACAATATCGCCATCATTACAGTCATCATCATTGCCCTCGCACTGGTATGTAGCCGCTTTATACATTGGGGCAATGTGGAGTATACGGACGACGCACAGGTATGGCGACATATCTCACCGATCAACACCCGTGTGCAGGGATTCATCAAGGAAATCCGCTTTGAGGATTACCAACACGTCAAGAAGGGCGATACCCTCGTTATCATCGAGGATGCCGAATACCAGTTGCAACTCGCTCAGGCAGAGGCACAACTGAAAGGATCACGCTCTGGCTCATCCGCTGTCAGCGCAGGCATGAACACCACAGCGAGCAACGTCCGTGTGGCTGCCGCCGGCATTGAGGAGGCACGTGTCAATATGGAGAACGCCAAGGCTGACTACGACCGCTATGCCACCCTTTTGAAGAAAGACGCTGTCACCCGCCAGCAATACGACAATGCCAAGGCACGCTATGAGGCAGCCCAGGCACGCTACCAGCAGGCAAACAGCCAGAAGCAGTCTACCGCCTTGGTACAGAGCGAACAGGCTCAGCGTCTCCATCAGACACACGCAGGCACTTCTGTGGCGGAGGCGGCTGTTAACCTCGCTCGCCTGAACCTCTCCTATACAGTCATTGTCGCCACCTGCGACGGTGTGATGGGACGCAAGGATATTCAGGTCGGGCAGTTGGTGCAACCTGGTCAGCAACTCGCGCGCATCGTGGACGACCATCAGATATGGGTAGTCGCCAACTATCGTGAGACGCAGATGAGGCACATCAAGACAGGTAGTCTGGTGGAGTTCTCCGCTGACGCCATCCCTGATGTCACTTTCAAGGGCGAGGTGGAGGCTATTGCCGCAGGCACAGGCAGTGCCTTCTCCCCTATCCCTGTCGATAATGCGACAGGTAATTTCGTCAAGGTGGAGCAGCGTGTCCCTGTGCGCATCAAACTAACTGGCGACAATAAGCCTGAGGATGTGGCTCGCCTGCTTGCCGGTCTGAACGTAGAAACAGAAGTGAGGTATTAATGGCAGATTGGAATAACCAGAAGTTTGCCATGCCGATGTTCAACGACTGGGTGCCTGAGGGCATCCGTCCTTGGATCTATCTGCTCTTCGCATTCTTCTTTCAGTTGTCAGGTGGCATCTATTTCGCCAACCTGCAGAATATGATGGGGGCGACCTCGATGATGCGTGAGGACATCCAACTGATAGCCATGTTCGGAGTCGTGGGGGTTAACATGCCCTTCCCTTTCCTCTTCCGCTTCAAGTTGCGCTTCACCAATCGCCAACTCCTCATCAATGCGGCACTGGTTATTATCGCATGTAATATCCTCTGCCTCTATGTCACATGGCTGCCTGCGCTCTGTGCCATCTCCTATGTCGCAGGTTTCTTCAAACTCTGCGGCACGTTCGAGTGCTTCTCGAATATCCGCCTGTGGATATCTCCTAAACAAGACTTCGGGGTCTTTCTCCCCACCATCTATATTGTCATATTAGCCGCCATGCCGGCAAGCAACTGGATGGCTCAGCAACTGACCATCGCCTTCGACTCTTGGCAGATGATGCACTGGTTCATGGTGGCGCTGATGCTCTTGGTGGTACTCGTCATCTATACCTGTACGCACCCTTGGCGCTTTATGAAGCCACTCCCCCTTATCTCGCTCGACTGGCTCGGCTGCATCCTCTGGTCAGCAGTCATGCTGGAGATTATCTGGCTGTTCACCTATGGAGAGTACTATAACTGGTGGGATGCTCCTGTATGGCGTTCCGTACTGGTGGCGCTACCTATCACCCTTGCCGTAACCATCGGACGAATGCTGCATATCCGCCATCCTTACATTGACCCGAAGGTGTGGCCTCATGCCCGTCTGATTCCCATTCTGGGGATGTTCTTCATCGCTGAGGTGATGAATGCCACACCCCATGCGCTGCAAAACACCCTAACGGGTGGTATTCTCCATTGGGGATTCACAACAACCAACCAACTCTATATCTTCGAGTTCATCGGCTATGCCCTCGGCGCTGCCTTCACCGTATTCTGGCATCGCCCATTGCACCAGAAGTACACCCGCCTGTTGACTGTTGGTTTCTTCTGCCTGCTGATGTATCAGGTGATGATGTATTTCTACGTTTCACCCATCCTGAATATCGAACGGTTATGGATGCCTACCGTATTGCGCACCTTTGGCTATGCCATTTTCTTTGCGACAATGACGCTCTATCTGAAAGACCTCATCGCCTTCCCCACTTTCTTCCATTCCCTGACTGTCAGCGGTTTCATCCGCAATGGTGTGGGTGAGTCGGTATGCTCAGGGGTCTACAACTACGGACTGCGCCATCAGATAGCAGATACCCTGAACCGAGGCATCCACCCTGATATGCAGGGAATCATCTTAGTGGCTGTCAAGGAGATGTTTGGTCTCATGTGCCTGATTGGGGGATTCACCCTCCTGCTCATGCTGCTCTATGACGTACAACCCGTACGCAGCACCATGCAGAAGATGATGCCACTCAATAAAATCGGCAGAATGCTAAAACGCAGGATGAGATTAGGTTACTGAAGATAGTCCATCTGTTTTTTCAACGCTTGAAGTTGCTCACGAACGTCAATCAGTTTCGTGAGCACTTCCGCTCTCTTGTTGGCACCATCACGATTGGCGTTGATGATACGCTTGGCGGCGGCGAGTTTGAAGCCACGCACCTTCACCAGATTATGGATCAACTTAATCTGGTCGATATCCTTTTGCTGATACTGGCGAATCTTTGCCGGTCCACTCGTCTTCGGCTTCAGATAGGGGAACTCCGTCTCCCAATAGCGTAACGTGCTCTCATTCACGCCAAACATCTCTGCCACCTCCTTGATGGAGTAGTACAATTTCAGATTCTTGTTCAGATTCAGTGCCATAGTCATCGTCTTTTGATTACCGATGTTGCAAAGATAATCATTATTTCTGAAACTTCCCGCAAAAGACGGGAAAATTATTTTCTCACCATCTTCTTTTTACCTGCAACGTCACTTGCTAATTAAAGCGACAGCATAGGCGGAGATACCTTCCTCACGACCTGTGAAGCCGAGTTTCTCTGTGGTTGTCGCCTTGATGGAGATTGCATCCACGTCACAACCGATGACTTGTGCCATACACTGTTGCATAGCGGGGATATGGGGATTCATCTTCGGACGCTCCGCACAGATCGTGGCATCGATATTCACCAAGTGATAACCCTTGGTGGCGATGAGGTCAATGGTCTTCTTGAGGATGATCTTGCTGTCCATCCCCTCCGTCTCAGCACTGGTGTCGGGGAAGTGATAGCCGATATCACGCATGTTGGCAGCACCCAGGATAGCGTCACAGATGGCATGTATCAGCACATCGGCATCACTATGTCCAAGAAGTCCTAACGCATGGTCTAACTTGATGCCGCCCATCCATAGTTCCCGACCAGGAACCAACTGATGGACATCATATCCCATCCCTACTCTGATCATCTCTTAAACAAGTCTTTGATGCCGTCCATATCGAAGGCAAGGGTGAAACGGAGGGTCTGGTCGAGCGGATTACTCTTTGCCGTGGCGATGACATAGCCCACATCGAGAGAGAACACGTTCATACGGAAGCCACCACCCACGGTGAAATACTTCAGGTTACCCTTGTTCTCGCTCTGGTGATGATAGCCTGCACGGATAGAGAACTGGTCGTGGTAAGTATACTCCGCACCCACGCTCCACTGTATCTCCTGCAGTTCCTCCTTGAAGCCACCAGGGGCATCATGGAAACTCTTGAAGATACCTGCGATAGAACCGATATCATTGTATTTCTCCAGGACACGCTGCTCATAGTCCTCCTTCGACTCACCCTCCTCCTGTTTAGGAACGGTAGGCACCAAGAGTTTATTGGCATCCGCGGCGATAGAGATACGGTTATACTCGTCGATAGGTATCATCAGCGAGGCACCCAGTCGAAGGTTTGCCGGCAGGAAGTTGGAACGGTCGTCGCCAAAGTAGGTGATCTTACTACCTACGTTCGAGATATTCATACCCAGTCCCAACTGGCATTCACGCTGACCCATATTGAAAAAGTTATTATAGTAGAAAGCAAGGTCAGCGGCGAAGGCAGAGGCAGGAGAGGCATCCTCCGAATAGTCGTAACGCAGGTCGCTATACAGCCAGCGGATGGCGGCGGCAAGGGAGAATTTCTCACTAAGCATCAACGAGTAGGCAACATCCAGCGACATCTCATAAGGCTTCACCGTCATGGCGTTATCATCCATCGACGTCATCACCTCACCTAACGAGAAATAGCGGAGGGAACCCGATATTGCCGAGTAGTCGCCAATACGATAGTAGCCAGCAACGTAGGCGAGGCTGATGTCATTGACCAACTGGCGCAGCCAAGGAGTATAGTTCAGCGCAATACCAGCACGGCTGATGCAGAACGGATACTTGGCAGGGTTCCAGTATTGTGAGTTGACATCCGGATCGGTAGCGGCGCCCACGTCACCCATACCTGCGGCACGGGCATCAGGGGCAATAGTCTGCGACACCACCGCATGCTCGATAGGATTGAACTGGCTCTTCGTATCCTGCGCCTGCACCGTGAGGGCGGCGAGCAGGAGTACGACGGTCGTATATATCTTATTTGCTTTCATCATCTAACAAAACGTTTGGTCTATCTATTTATTGCTTATAATAATGATTTTCTTCGCCTTAGAACTCTGGCTGGAGCCGTCGCTGCTGATACGTACCCGATAGAGGTAGACACCAGTATGTAGTCTGCGCCCGCCGTCAACACAGAGATCCCAGTTGATGGTATAACTGTTGTCGTAAGGAGTACCATGCTCCTCATGCTGCCAGAGGTGATGACCTGCCATGTCGAAGATATCAAGGATGATATCCATATTACTACCAATACGGTCATGGATAATGCGGAACCCTGTTGTCGTCGTGGCAGGATTCTGGGTACACTCCACATCGAAGAAGGTGGGTGAGGCTTTTCTCGACACCTTAAAGTTCAGTTCACTCGTCGTTGAGTTGTTCAGCACATCCCAAGCACGGAACTGCAAGCGATGCGGTCCCTCGCTGAGTTCCGGAATGCTAAAGCCTACCACGCCATTGGTATAACTGCCAAAGTCATACTGGAAGTAGTCGTTAAGCGTATAGGTTCGTGACAGTTCCCCATCGATAACCAGTTGCAGGTCATGTCCGATACCATTACCTGTCGAGTTGATACCATTAGGATCGGCTATCTCAGCAATGAAGTATGGGGTAGGATTCACCACACCGCCATCCATAAAGGAGTTGCTGTTCAGATAGCAGAAGACAGCAGGACCCTCCTGGTCATCACCGCCACTGCCAGAGCCTCCGAAGGTCAGTTTATCCGTATAGCCGTTAGCCTCCTCGTCCCTCTGCTCATTGACAGCATAGACATTGATAAGCCCCGTTCCATCGGAATAACTGATATCACGCGGTACGACAAAAGAGAACGAGAACTTACCCTCACGCACATTGTCGCTACCCTGGAAGAGTGTCTTGTCACGGGCAGTATAGACAAATGCCGTCCCTGCCTCGGAGGTGTCGTTGCGACGACAGGTTATCTCCTCTGCCGCATCACGAACGATGGCTGTCATCTCCCCATTAAACTGGTCGTTGACTTGTCCGGAGCCATTATCTATATGACCTGCCACATGGACTGTAGAGCCTGCGCTGATCTGCAAGGGGGCAGTCAGGGCGGCAATGCTCTGATGGTTGATAGAGTCGATGACAACAGGTGTGGTGGGCAGGGCAAGCGCAAGGGCGGGATCACCCAGCAACGTGTATTGTAACTTATTTGCCGTCTGGTCGCTTCCTGTCTGGATCAGATCGTTCTTCGCCAGTCGTACCGCCTCCCCAATAGGGACACGTTGACCGTTCTTAGTCGCCAGCACATAGCGGGTAAAGGCGAGGTTCATCAGGCGGTTGTACGACTGATATACCGTACGTGTCGTTCCAAAGAAAGCGATGGCTCCACCTTTATCGTTCAAGATGGCAGCCTCACCAATATTCTCCTCCTGTCCGTCAAATGCCATGATATCACAAGAGGCGGTAACCCATAATGGCAGATGGGACGATACCGAGGTCTTGAAATCCTCACGGAGCAGCACATACTCATGGGAGAAAGCGCCAGGACCGCCATGGCCAGAATAGTTCATGATGAGGGCACCATTCGTCATCTGCTGCTTGAGCAGACGTGTCACATCGGGGTATCTGTTACCTGTGGCAGAGGAGGTACGGGGATAGGCATCCCACATCACTCGCTTCACCTGCAAGGCAGGCTGTAACTGCTCCACCAGATTGGCAACGGCTTGGGCATCCTTCATGTGTTGGTTCTCATTACCGTCGTCTCCCATGACGCAGACGACATTCTGCCATGCGCCTGCCTCCTCATTGAGGACATACTTCTCTATCTTATCGACCATGATAGCAGCCTGGTCAGCCGTACGGACAGGGAAGCGTCCTACGGCGACATCGGGCTTGTCGGTTTGCAGCATACTGCCTCCCTCATTATCATCAAGCATACAGAAATAGTCGTCACTGACATAGCAGTCAGTCTTGCTAAAGGAGTTATCACTCTCATAGCAGAGCAGGAAATCATCTGGTGTCTCGTTTCTCCAGGAAGATGTCAGCATACGATTATCCCATGCGCCATCACCGAACAGCGCCAGGTATTTCGGCATATCCGCCTCTGTCGCAGCACGGTCATAAAGCATCTTCAGGTAACGACGGTAGGCATTAGCGTCTGGCGTACCACTGCTAAACTCATTGAACAATTCGTCGGCGGGGACGATACGGACACGCAGGTTGTCATTCGTCTCATGGATGGTCTTCAGACGCTCTGCCTGCTTGGCAAGTTTTCCACTGGCGGGAATAATGATCACCATATCGACAGCCTCATCGGCGTGATGGTCTTGAGGGGTAATCACACCCACATATTCTGGTGCGGGGAAACTCTCTGCCGATAAGTCGGGAGCCGCCTTGGGCGACTCGCAATAAAGGGAGATATAGTCAAGGCGCACCGTGGCTTGACTATTGGCAGGCTGTATCCTGACCGTATTATTTGCCTGCAGGTTATCAACGGTAAAGGTCTGGCTGCCAGTACGCATGGCATCATAGGTACCACAGGAAGGCACGGAGATTGTCCCCGCCACACTGCCATTCACACTGACAGAGACGGACGTGGCAAGATCGGAAGAGACGACAACGGTGACAGAGCCTTTCGAAGAGCCGCCAGAGCATGTGAGGGTATAGTCGCCATGACCACCTCCTGTCAGTTTAGTGGCGTCATAGAGGTTACGTCCTCCCGTAAACCAAGCATAGTCGTCCACCTCATAGAGGGTGTTATAATCATCCTCCGAAGGATAATAGGCAGCCAAGAACTCCTCCTGACTGACGGTCAGAGGCTCTCCCTCCTGCTCTGTCAGGAAGTAATAGCCATAGTTTGAATAGGGATTGCGGATGCGCTGATGCCGCTCGCTCCAGGTGACAGGTCCCACCGCATGGAAAAGGCGACGCCCTCCAACCGTACAGGTCGGAACCTCCTGCAGGTCATCCGTCGCTTTCAGATAGTCGGCTGTCAACCGCTCGGGTTGCATACCACCTCCATAGCCATAGACTCTCACCTTATTACTATTAGAGAAACCTGCCTGCCTGATCAACTCATCAGAAAGATGGTAGACACCTGTCGCGGGGATTCGTATCTTCACCCAAGTGCCATTCTGCAACACGGAATGATCCGCATAACGATCATCGCTGCCTGCCCGCTGTGAGGCTCTCCTATTAGCAACAGCCTTGGGCTTCACCTTGAGCATGAAACTCACCAACTTCTGGTATCTCTTGTTGCGATAGACCAAGGGGACAAAAGAGACCTCCAAGACCCCTTTCTTACGAGAGACACTAATCTGTTGGTTGACTTTTGGCAGTCGGGGAAGTTCCTCATTGGTGATCTGCTTGTATTGCTTGACATCCGCATCACTCATGGGAATGAACTCCGGATACTCGATGCTGACAGAATAAGTGGAATCCGCATAGTTGTCGTATAGGGGAATGGCATAAGAGACCACAGGCAATACAGAGTCAACCTTGACCTGCGGTGCCGTCAAGTTATAGAAACGCTGTGCTCCTATACCCAGACAGGAAAGCAACAGACACAGACTCAGTATAATCTTCCTCATTTACTTACAATTGAATTCCAACACTTTACGCTCTTCCAACCACCCTTCCAAATGGTCGTCGATATGAACAGGACCTACTCCCACAGGGGTTCCAGTATAGAGCAAATCACCCGTCTTCAGCGTGAAGAACTGCGAGATATAGGCTATCAACTCATCTACTTTGTAGAGCATATCACTCGTACAACCCTCCTGCACGGTCTGACCGTTGATGTCGAGGTGGAAATGAATCGCCTGTATATCCCGAAACTTCTCGATGCCGACCCACTCACCAATGACGGCGGAGCCATCGAAGCCTTTGCATATCTCCCAGGGATGCCCCTGCTGGCGAGCCTCCTGCTGCCAGTCACGTGCCGTGAAGTCGATACCTACCGTCACCGCATCATAATAGCGATGGGCAAAACGATCGGGAATACTCTTCCCCAGTCGACAGATACGTACCACCAGTTCCGTCTCATAATCCACCCGCTCACTCCAGTCGGGGATGAAGAAGGGTTTGTGGTCCTTCAACAAGGCAGAGTCAGCCTTTGTGAAAATCACAGGCTTCTCTGGTTTATATAACGCTCCATCCAACTCTTTATTGTGTTGGATATAGTTCATGCCAACAGCGAATATCTTCATATCATTTGCTTTTTATGCTGCAAAGATAATCATTTTATGGAAAAAATCATTATCTTTGCAACAAGTATGACAAAAATGTTGCTTACATTATGTCTGATACTCGTTGGAATATCGGACACCTACGCTCAGCGGGACACCCGTTGCATGGACTTCATGGGTATTCCTCTGGAAGGTCCCGTTGACTCCTTTGTCGTGGCATTGAAAGAGAAAGGCTTTACGGAATGGGGCAACTCTGACGACCTGGAGGACCTCTTTTTCCGTGGGAACTATTATGGGATACGCGCCAAGGTGATGGTAAATGTGCAACTGACTACCCGCTTCGTGCAATCGGTCTACGTGACGATAGGTCCTTATCGCACCAAGGAGATGCTTTCACGCAACCACACCTATTTCCTCAACAAGTTAGAGAAAGAGTACGGAGGGTTCGTCACACGAGGAGGAGCAGACTATTTCTTTGGAACCTATGGGGACATCAAAGTGTCAGAAACCCAGAACAACAGCGGGACAACCGACCTGAACTTTTTCTACATGCCCTCCACACCTTATTATAAAGACGCCATACTATTAGGACTGAAAGGACATGTGCAGGAGGTCATCACAGAGAATGCGGTGGCTGAGAATCCGATGGAGCGTTTCGCCAAGAACGGGAAAATGGAGAACCCTGACATCACCGAGCGACAGTATGACACCTATGGCTATTTGAGACAAGGAAAGATGCTGGAGAGGACGGGCATGAGTGTCATCGACTATGAGTACGACAAGAGGAACCGCCTGGTGAAACGGACATTGACGAATAAGGCAGTCAATATCACGTATGTCAATGAGTATATCTACGACGACAATGACGAGATACTGAACCTCAGCCAGAAAGTGTATGACGAGACGAACGAGTGCGTGATGTCCATCAACATGCGCAACAACTACGAGGCACATGACGATGTGGGCAACTGGACCCGCAACGCCTTGAGCATCGTCTATTGGGAGAAAGACGCACAGAGCCAGTCGACCAATGTCACCCAGACCCGCAAGATCAGATATTGGGAAGAATAAACAAAAAAGCGCTGACTCCATCATGAGCCAGCGCTTTTTATATATTAGATATAGATATTACTCTGCAACGAGTGTGAAACGCTTGAAGTCTACGATCTTCAGTTCCTTGTCCTGCTGGGCAAGCCACTGTGATACGGTAGCCTTGTCGCCTTCACCAAACTGGAACTCCTGATCAACGAGACAGTTCTCTTTCAAGAACTTCTGTACACGACCCTTGGCGATGTTCTCAATCATATTGGGATTCAGGGTAGCAGCCTTCTCAGCGGCAGCCTTCTCCTTCAACTCACGAGCCTCCTTAGCCTGCTCCTCAGTCAGCCAGCCCTTCTTGATGTTGCTCTCGATGTGATCCTCGGAGTCAACCAAGTTAGGATTGATACCAGCCTTCTTCAGGACAACCTCAACGTACTTCTCAACCTGCTCGAGTTTTGTCTTCTCAACAGCAGTCTTGTACTCCTCGTCAAGAATCTTCTGGTCTACCTTCTCTGCGTCAAGAGCAACGGGCTTCATAGCAGCCACCTGCATGGCGATCTTGTGACCAATCTCAGAGGCAGCCTTGTTCAACTGTACCATAGTAGCGAGGGTGTGCTTACCCATGTGGTCGTAAACCTCAATATTCTCGCCTTCCAGTACGTTGTAGCCGTCCAACTCCATCTTCTCACCAGTGATACCAGAACGCTGGGTGACAGCATCCTGTACCTTCTGACCATCAGCAAGAGTCAACTCCTTTACAGCCTCAATATCCTTCGCCTTAGCAGCGATGGCAGCGTCGAGAATGTTCTGGGTCAGTGCGATAAAGTCAGCACCATTGGCAACGAAGTCGGTCTCACACTTCAAGGCGATAGTAGCGGCGAAGCCGTCAACAGCCTTTACGAGTACACAACCATTGGATGTCTCACGGTCGCTACGCTTGGCAGCGATGGCAAGTCCACGCTCACGGAGCAGTTCCTTAGCCTTGTCGAAGTCGCCCTCTGCCTCGGTCAATGCCTTCTTCACGTCAGCAAGACCAGCACCAGTCATAGCGCGAAGTTTCTTGATATCGTCTATTGAAATAGCCATAATCTTTTACTTTTTTCTTTTATTCATTAATTCGTAATCTCGAGATTATTCTGCAGCAGGCGCAGCCTCTTCCTCAGCCTTAGGAGCCTCCTCTACAGGAGCCTCAGCGGGTGCCTCTACAGGTGCTTCAGCAGCAGTCTTGCGGGGCTTACGGGCAGCACGCTTGGGCTTTGCCTCTTCTGCCTCTGCCTCAGCCTGTGCGTCAGCAGCCTTCTCGTCAGCCTTCTCAACCTTGCGCTCCTCAAGACCCTCGGTGATAGCCTCACAGCAAGCGGCGAGAATGGTCTCAACGCTGTCTTTGGCATCATCATTAGCGGGGATGACGAAGTCGATGTTGTTAGGATCTGAGTTAGTATCTACGATACCGAATACGGGGATACCCAGACGGTTTGCCTCACGAACGGCGATCTGCTCCTTCAATACGTCAACGACGAAGAGAGCGGAAGGCAGACGTGTCAAGTCAGCGATAGAACCGAGGTTCTTCTCCAACTTAGCACGCTGACGGGTAATCTGCAGCAACTCACGCTTAGAAAGGTTAGCGTAGGTACCGTCCTGCATCAGTTTGTCGATGTTCGCCATTTTCTTAACGGCCTTGCGGATAGTCGGGAAGTTGGTCAACATACCACCCGGCCAGCGCTCAATAACATAAGGCATGTTCACGCTGGCAGCCTTGTCAGCGATGATTTCCTTAGTCTGTTTTTTAGTAGCGACGAACAGGATTTTCTTACCACTCTTGGCAATCTGCTTCAGGGCGTCTGCAGCCTCGTCAATCTTAACTACAGTCTTGTGGAGGTCAATGATATGGATACCGTTACGCTCAGTATAGATATACTGTGCCATAGCAGGGTTCCACTTACGTTTCAGGTGACCGAAATGACAGCCAGCCTGCAATAACTGATCAAAATTAGTTCTAGCCATTTTGCTTTTTCTTTTTATTTGTTTACTTTCTTTTTAATTCTTTTAGTCGCTTACGCTTGGTAAAAGCACTAAAGCAACTACTTGTTAGAATCAGCCAGTGGGTAATTATAGTTAATAGTGACTATAGTAATTATAAGTCCCACCAGTTTAGATACTAAACGTAGTCCAGTATTAACGCTTACTGAACTGGAAGCGACGACGAGCCTTGGGCTGACCTGGCTTCTTACGCTCAACCTCACGAGAGTCGCGGGTGAGGAAGCCCTGTACCTTCAGTGCCTTCTTGTCATCAGCATTCACCTTCACCAGTGCACGGGCAATAGCGAGGCGGAGTGCCTGACTCTGACCTGTGAAACCACCACCGTCAAGGTTTGCCTTGATGTCGTATTTCTCAGCCACCTCAAGCAGGTTCAGCGGCTGCTTAACCACGTACTGCAGGATAGCAGAAGGGAAATACTCGGTTAAATCCTTCTTGTTGATCGTGATCTTACCTGTACCTTCGCTCAGATAAACGCGTGCTACAGAACTCTTACGACGACCGATTGCATTAATTACTTCCATCTTCTATTTATTTATACTGGTTAATATCAATTGCTTTTGGTTTCTGAGCCTCATGCTTGTGCTCAGTGCCATTGTAAATATAAAGGTTATTAAGCAGGCTGCGTCCCAGAGGACCTTTTGGCAGCATGCCCTTGACAGCGTGCTTCAGGAAACGCTCAACGCCATAGGGAGTCTTACGCAACTCGGCGGGAGTGCTGAAACGCTGACCACCAGGATAACCAGTATAACGGGTGTATACCTTGTCAGTCTCTTTCTTGCCAGTGAATTTCACTTTAGCGGCATTGATGATGATTACGTTGTCTCCACAATCCTGGTTAGGAGTGAAGTTGGGTTTGTACTTTCCGCGAATCAGTTTCGCAACCTTAGAAGCAAGGCGGCCAACTACCTGATCGGTAGCGTCGATAACCACCCATTCTTTCTGCTCACGGGCGGCTTCCTTTGATACGGAAATGGTCTTGTAACTTAAAGTGTCCATTTTTACTTTTAATTTTTACTACTAAAAAACATTTACTTTTCTCTTATACACAAACGACACCACGGCAGAGAGTCTAACGCTCCGCAGCAGTCTAACGTTCGGTTGAAATGCGATTCACTAACCACTGCGCCCGGCCAAAGACACTGCTATTAACACGCATCCCACGGGGATTCTAAGTCTCTCCCCAATAATCGGACTGCAAAGGTACGGCTTTTCTCTTGAATGAGAGAAACGAAGAACTGGATAAGCCAAATATTTAATATTATTTAACTTACCCAGTTCTACTACACGTACCTTATTATATATTATAGGTACCCTAACCAGCGTAGGATATCATTCAGGTTGGCGACGACCATCAAGAGGATGAGGATACCGAAGCCGACGTACTCGGCACGGATCATAAACTCCTCGGAAGGCTTGCGACGTGTAATCATCTCATAGATCAGGAACAGCACATGTCCCCCGTCGAGGGCAGGGATAGGCAGGATGTTCATGAAGGCGAGGATGATACTGAGGAAAGCGGTCATCTTCCAGAACATATACCAGTCCCACATGGGAGGGAAGAGGCTGCCTATGGCACCAAAACCTCCTAACGACTTTGCCCCGTCGGCGCTGAACACATATTTCAGGTCGCCCACATAACCTGCAAGCACATCCCAGCCGTATTTGATGCCAGCAGGGATGCTCTCAAGGAAACCATACTCTTTCGTAATCGGCTCATAAAGACCGGCAAGACTACTGACGACGAATCCCAGTTTCAGGTCGGGAGTCAGTTGGACAACAGCCGTGTCCCTCCTGCTCTCATTGCCAAATACTATCGTGACGGTGCGTGCCTTTAAACTGTCAGCAGGCGAGGTCGCCATGTCCAGCAAGTCCTGACGACGACCCAACTGGTCAACAAACTCGTTATAAGAGTCTATAGGACTATCATTGAGGGCAAGGATCTCATCACCCACCTGCATGCCGATCTTCTCCGCAGGAGTACCAGGGACAATGCTGTCCACCTTGGCAGGAATCAACGGACGCACGAACGAAGGATCCGCTTTCAGCATCCCCAACAGGTTGAGGTCACCGGGCAGGTTGATGCTCATCTTCTTGCCGTCACGCATGATGTCCACCCGCTTAGCCTCGGAAATGTCACGGTAGAGATCGGCGGAGAAATCCTTGAAGGTCTTTTTCTCCGTACCTATTAAGATATCACCGTCCTTGAAACCGTATGACTTCGCCTCCTGGTTGAACTTCATTCCCAGCGTCATGTTCTCGACGGGGATGTAGGTGTCACCCCAGTAGAACAGGATCATCGAGTAGATAAACAGGGCGAGCAGGAAGTTCACCAGCACACCGCCAATCATGATTAGCAGACGCTGCCAGGCGGGTTTAGCACGGAACTCCCAAGGCTGCACGGGTTGCTTCATCTGCTCCGTATCGAAACTCTCGTCAATCATACCGGCTATCTTACAATAGCCGCCCAACGGCAGCCAGCCGATACCATATTCCGTGTCACTGTTCTTGGGCTTGAACTTAAACAAACTGAACTTCCAGTCAAAGAAAACATAGAACTTCTCCACACGTACTCCGAAGAGTTTGGAGAAGAAGAAATGCCCGCCCTCATGGAGCAATACCAAGAGGGAGATGGCGAGGATAAACTGTAATACTCTGATTAAAAATACTTCCATTGTTAATAATTATTTTTATTCGATATATCGATATTACGAGATATCGAGAGTCGTTATTTCGAGTTGTTCATCAATTCAGACGCAATATGCCTTGCCTCCGCATCTGTGGCGACATAGGTATCGTAGTCCGGATTGGCGTCGAAAGCACACTTGACCATCGTCTCGGCGATGATGTCACTCATCTGCAGGAAACCGCACTTATCCTCCAAGAAGCCACGGTTCACAATCTCGTTGGCGGCATTCACGATACACGGCATGTTACCGCCCTTCTGGATTGCCTCAAAGGCAAGGGCGAGACAACGGAACTTCTTCAGGTCAGGCTCGAAGAACTCCAGTTTCTGTGACGCAAAGAGATCGAGGCGCTCACTGGAGAGGGTGAGACGCTTGGGGAATGAGAACGCATACTGGATGGGTAGTCGCATATCGGGCACACCCAGTTGTGCCTTGACGGCACCGTCCGCAAACTGCACGGCACTATGCACGATGCTCTGGGGATGCACCAACACCTGTATTTGTGACGCTTTCACGCCAAAGAGCCATTTCGCCTCTATCACCTCGAAGCCCTTGTTCATCATCGAGGCGGAGTCTATCGTGATCTTCGCTCCCATGTCCCATGTCGGATGGCGCAGGGCATCGTCCTTGGTGACCTTGGCAATCTGCTCCATCGACATATTGCGGAAGGGACCGCCACTCGCTGTGAGCAGTATTTTCTCTATGGGGTTCTGGTCCTCACCCACCAGGCACTGGAAGATGGCGGAGTGCTCACTGTCGACAGGCAGGATGGGCGCATGATATTGTACTGCCAATGACTGGATCAACTCTCCAGCGACCACCAACGTCTCCTTATTGGCAAGGGCTATCGCCTTTCGTGCCCTGATGGCGTGGATGGTAGGTGACAGACCTGCAAAGCCCACCATCGCCGTCAGCACCATGTCGATGGGGTTTGCCTCTACGATCTCATCCAGTGCCTGCTTGCCGGCATACACCTTTACGTCGGGCATGTCGTCCATCAGCCGCTTGAGTTCGTCATAACGGTCCTCGTTGGCGATGACGATAGCGGCAGGCTTGAACTGGTGTGCCTGTTGCGCCAGCAGTTCCACCTTGTTATTTGCCGTCAAGCAATACACCTCATAGAGGTCGGAATGCTCCTCTATCACTTGCAGCGCTTGTGTGCCTATCGACCCCGTAGAGCCGAGGATGGCAATTTGTCTTTTCTTCATAGTTCTAACAATCCCTCAGGGATCTCCATAGTTATTGTTCTTTCTTTGGTATTGATATCGGTAATGAGGTCGTCGGAGGCAGGGATGAGCCGTCCGTCCTCCAGTTCGAAGAGAATGTTTGCTGTCGCATCGTCGACGGCGGCGATCTTGCCTACCGTCTTGCCTCCCTTTGCCTCCACCAAGTCAAAGCCTACGAGACTGTTAAGGGTGGGCGTGTCATCCTCCTCCGCGAGGGCACGAGGGAAATAGACACCGCAGCCCGTCAGTTCCGAGGCACGCTGCTGGGTGTCTACGTCGCAGAACTTCACGAGGGCAAGGGAATCGGAGCGGAAGCGGTATTCCTCCATGAAGAAAGGCACGAGGATACCGTCAATCTCCAACACGAGATAGTCGGCATCCACACGGTCGAAGATATCATCGTCAAACTGGAACGACACCTCGCCTTTCACGCCATGCGCCTTTCCCAGTCTTCCTATCTTATATACCTCCTCTTCCCTGATCATATTCTCTCAATCTTTGCCCCTAAAGCATTCAGGCGATCCTCGATATGCTCATAGCCACGGTCTATCTGCTCGATATTGCTAATCGTACTGGTGCCGTTGGCACTCATGGCGGCAATCAACAGGGCGATACCTGCACGGATATCCGGACTCGACATGCGACTGGCACGCAGGGTCAGTTTGCGGTCATGCCCCACGACGACGGCACGATGGGGATCGCAGAGGATGATCTGCGCACCCATGTCGATGAGTCGGTCGACGAAGAACAGACGGCTCTCGAACATCTTCTGATGGAACAGCACGGAGCCGCGAGCCTGTGTCGCCACCACGATGAGCACACTGAGCAGGTCAGGTGTCAGTCCCGGCCATGGCGCATCGGCAAGTGTCATGATGGTACCGTCGATAAACGAGTCCACGACATAGTGTTTCTGGCGTGGGATATAAAGGTCGTCGCCATCCACCTCCACCTTCACACCTAAGCGGCGGAAGGCTTCGGGAATGATGCCGAGGTCTTTCAATGATACATCCTTGATGCGCACACCGTCGCCCACCATCGCCGCCATGCCGATAAACGAGCCCACCTCAATCATGTCTGGCAACAGTCGATGCTGTGTACCATGCAGTTGCTCCACACCCACGATGGTAAGCAGGTTGCTGCCGATGCCACTGATATTAGCACCCATGCGGTTCAGCATGTGGCAAAGTTGTTGCACGTAAGGCTCACAGGCGGCATTGTAGATGGTCGTCGTACCTTTGGCGAAGACGGCAGCCATGATGATGTTCGCGGTTCCCGTCACAGAAGCCTCGTCGAGCAACATATAGGTGCCTTTGAGGGTGTTGGGTGTCGGGTGATGGGCGTTGGACGGCAGTGCCGAAATCTCATAGACATTACGGTCGTCTATATGATGGAACTTGGCTCCTAACTTCTCAAAACCTAAGAAATGGGTGTCCAGTCGGCGACGACCAATCTTGTCACCACCAGGCTTCGTGATGACAGCCTTGCCCATACGTGCCAGCAACGGACCGATCATCAGGACGGAGCCACGCAATTGAGCACACTTATGTACGAACTCGTCGCTCTCCAAATAGTTCAGATTGAGTTGGTCGGCTTGGAAAGAGAAAGTGTTGGCTGCCGGCTTCTCCACCTTCACACCGATATCCCTCAAGAGTTGGATGAGGTTGTTGACATCACGGATGTCTGGGATATTATGGATGGTTACCCTCTCACTGGTCAGCAGCGTGGCGCAGATAACCTGCAACGCCTCGTTCTTGGCTCCCTGCGGGATGATAGTACCACTGAGCGGATGCCCACCTTCTATCTTGAATGATGCCATTTATTTCTTCTTTTTACCGTTGCGCTTTACATTGTCAGAGACCACTCCAGCCGAACGGTCGAAACGGAAAGTCTGGAGGTCCAGTTGTATCTTCCCGTCAGTGAAGCGGGCGAGGTCGTCAGCCACTTTCTCGTCGTCCATCGAGCCATGTCCCCATGTGGCGAGGTTACGCTTCATCTGGTTTGCCGTCAGGCGCACCAGTTCGTCACGCTCCTCTCCCGCCGGCATGGTCTTCAACTTCTCGAACAACTGCTCTATCAGTCTTCCATAATGGCGCATGCGGGCACCTCCAGAGGGATGCTCCATGGGCTGGGGCTTCGACAGAATCTTCTCTGCCGCGCTCACATCGAAGGGCCAGTCGATATCCAATTGCTTACGACTCATCAGGTAGAGATGGTCCCACAGTGTCTGCTCGGCATTCGTGCTATCCTGCACCTGCGGGTTCTTGTTCTCCATCAGACGTACGATGGTCTTGGCGCATTTCAGCCGCTCCGCCTTGTCGGGCAGACTGCATGCATGCTCCACCATCTTCTGAATCTCTCGCCCGTACTCGGGCATCAGCAACTTCTCCCGTTGCGTGTTATAATCCAATCCTTTTATATCCATATCGCTAAATCAGTTTCTTGGGTTTGATGGCTACAAAGTCTTTCAGGTAGAACGGCACGAAATAGGCGACATCCTCTGTCTGTCCGTTCAGCAGACGTTTCTCCGCCAATGGCTGCATCCACTTGGCGACGGGCTCAATGCCATCAATATAGTGGGCGTTCGGATGGTTGATAACCTCCATACACTTCTTCGCGCCATTACCGAAGAAATACACAGGACGCTCGTCCAACCACTCCTTATAGGTATCGCCAGTCACCACATCGGCACCCACTGGGCGCACCTCTCTCAAGGCACGGTCGTAGAGGGCGGCATAAACCTCCATCCGTCGTGCGTCGAGCATCGGACAGAGCAAAGCGGTCTCCTCTATCTCCTCATGTCCCAGCAACACGGGGATACACAGCAGTTCGAGGGTCGGCACTCCTATCAGTTTCAGGTTACGTCCATAGCAGACGCCCTTTGCCATCGACACCCCGATGCGCAGTCCTGTGTAGGATCCTGGTCCGCAACTCACGGCGACAGCATCGAACGGGATGGCGTGGCTGTCCGTAAACGACAGAGCCTCATCGACCATCGACCCCAGCCGTTCCGCATGGTTCGGACCGCTATGGTCCTCCTCATGGTAGATGCAGTGGCTGTCTTCCGACACGGCGACAGAGCAAACCGACGTACTGGTCTCTATATGTAAAATGCAAGCCATTCTTTCTCTTCTCCTTATTATAAGGTGCAAAGGTACGAATAAGTGAGCAAAATGCAAAAGGAAAATTTATTTTTCTTTTCATTTTCGTCCCCTCCTTGCCAAATGCAAGAACTGCATTCCCTAAATTTCAATATCAACATTCGTCCATAAAAATGTGCAAAACAACTATTTATTCGTCCATAAAAATGTGAAAGTTTACTTATTATTCGTCAATAAAATTGTGAAGCCCTTGCGTAAATCACTGAAAATATGTAACTTTGCAGCAATCAGTTTTTAAAAATGAAACATTGATATGAAAAGAGCACTTTATAATTCGCTATTAAAATGGAAAAAGTCTCCCCGCAGGAAGCCTCTCATCCTAGAAGGTGCCCGTCAGGTTGGGAAGACTTGGTTGTTGCAAGAATTTGGAAGAAACGAATATGAGAACATGGTCTACATTAATTGCTCAGAGCAAGAATTTGCTAAGAATTTGTTTATGGACGATCTTGTTCCTAATCGTATTCTACGTGATATAGTTGCAAATACAGGACAGCGTATCATACCTGGACGTACACTGATTTTCTTTGACGAGATACAGGATGCGCCAAAGGGCATAACTGCATTGAAATATTTCTGTGAGGATGCCCCTGAACAACATGTTGTGGTAGCGGGCTCATTATTAGGTGTTGTGCATCATCCTGGAGAATCATATCCAGTTGGTAAAGTTAATTTATTAAGGCTATATCCTATGACTTTTGACGAGTTCATTTGGGCTAAAGGAAATGCTACACTCGAGAGAATGGTCAAAGACTGTGAATGGGAATCCTTTACGGCTGTGGACCATTATCTGAAAGACCTGCTTCGACAATATTTTTATGTGGGCGGAATGCCTGAGGCTGTATTGGAATGGGTAACAACAGAGGATGTTCTCAACGTCAGGGATATACAAAACAGAATACTTGTATCGTATGCCAATGACATATCCAAGCATACCGGTAATGATACAGAGCATGTTCGAATGGTATGGAATAGCATACCCGCACAGTTGGCAAAGGAAAACAAGAAATTCGTTTATGGAGCCGTCCGTAAAGGTGGTCGGGCAAAAGATTTTGAAGTGGCAATACAGTGGCTGGTGGATGCAGGATTAACCTATAAAATCCATCGATGTAATTCACCAGAACAACCTCTGAAGTTTTATGAAGACTTCGATGCTTTTAAACTATATCTGCTTGATGTGGGACTTTTAGGAGCATTGAGTAAAGTTTCTGCAGGTAAGATGTTGGTTAATAATGATGTGTTCAAAGAATATAAGGGGGCTTTTACAGAAAATTACGTCTTAGAACAACTGATTACTTCTGAAAATTTAGTCATCTATTATTTCTCTAAGGAAAATTCCAAAGTTGAAGTTGACTTCCTTGTACAAACAAACAATCGAGTAATTCCTATTGAGGTAAAGGCTGAGGAAAATGTGAAAAGCAAGTCACTGTCGCAATTTGTCCGAATAGATCACCCAGACAAGAAATTGAAGGGCTTGCGTTGCTCTATGAAACCCTATATTGACCAAGAATGGATGGAAAACATCCCACTTTATAGCATAAAGGCATATATTGACAAAGAGAATGAAGCGTTCTAACGACCCGTTTGTAAGCCTCAAACACCTTGAAAGTAAGCCTCAAATCATTCCCATGTCAGGAAAGAGTGTTCCAGATGTCCACTCCCCTACTCCCGTCCTGAAACACCCTGTAAATCGATGTTTCAGAAGAAAAACGGAGTAGATTTTTCAAAATCCTTTTTTATGCGTCATTCTACGAAGGTACGGGCTCCGAAGGGAGGATGTAGGGGCTTCGTCCATGAGAAGCCTCCTCACGAAAATTACCAGCCTCCTCACGAAAATTACCAGCCTCCTCACGGAAAATACCAGCCTCCTCACGGAAAATACCAGCCTCCTCACTGAAATGAGCAGGCTGCTCATGGAAAACTGTAACCTTTATGACAACAAAATTCATCGAAGACACCTGCCGACTTAGAGTCGAACAATCGGTTGACTGGAGTCAGCAGGTCTGTCGACTGGAGTCGACAACCGATTAGGATATTTCCAACAACTGATTACAATGGCATTTATTATTGAATACATAGGGACTAATAAACGCAAAAGATGGCACCTACACAACGTAGATGCCATCCTTTTAATATATCCAATCAAGTTACTTTACAATCACCTTACGACCGTTGATGATATACACGCCCTTAGGCAGTCCTTCAAGTGATGTGGCATGACTCTGTATCTTCTGACCTCTCAGATTATAGACATTATAATCGGCTTTTGGGGGCGCTGGTATCGCTGTGATACCTGTTGGATCACCCTCGACTATATTGGAAAAATTCTTCCACCCTTCTGCTAACTCATACTTACTTTTTGTTCCTTTAGGAACATACAGCGTACTACTTTCATAAGTAGTATTATCAAAAACATAATCGTCTATATCGAATAGGATTTCTATTTTTGAGATGACAGAAGTCAGACCAGAACACGACGAGAAAGCTTGCCATCCAATATTCGTCACGCTATTAGGTATCGTGATGGAAGTAAGACCAGAGCAACTATAGAAAGCAAAATCTCCGATG
This sequence comes from Prevotella sp., assembly GCA_017470055.1. Taxonomy (GTDB): domain Bacteria; phylum Bacteroidota; class Bacteroidia; order Bacteroidales; family Bacteroidaceae; genus Prevotella. Next base: position 98,234 of record JAFUFD010000060.1, read on the forward strand.
CTCGTCACACCATCTGGAATACTAATCGAAGTTAAACTACTGCAACCGTAGAAAGCAGCATATCCAATGGTCGTCACACCATCTTGAATAGTAATAGAAGTCAAATTACTACAGTCCGCGAACGCATAATTTCCTATGCTTGTTACGGAGAAAATTATAACTCTTTAGAAATCATTTTGTTACCTCTTTCTGAGTGGTAGTTAGGTAACGATTTAGAAACGAGCTGAATTACATATTCTGTCTCGTTATACACATTTCCAAAGAACGCTTCTTAGTGAGTGCAAAGATAATCATTTATTCTGTTACCACCAAAGAAACTGGCAAAAACTTAACGTTTTTATAGGATTCTGTTACCTCTTCTCTGGTTATTATATGTCATTTAGTTACCAAGTCCATTTTGGTAACGATTTCCATTTGTTACGACGTCTGCATTATCCGCCCACCATCCCCACGGCAGACTGCTTCGTTATTGGGCTGTCCTTTTATTGCCGTACCATACTCTTGGGACAAGCCGAAGAGAATGGTATGGCAATGGAGTGACGAGAAGACAGCACGCTAACTTCTCCCGATGTCACTCCTTCCGGACGGCCTCAATGACGGCAGTCGATCGTGGGGATAAAGGCGGATAGTGGAAAAGCAATCAGGCATACAACATTCTGTATTTCTCGCATCGTAGCAGGTACGACGGGGCAAATACAGAGAGTTGTCTGCAATATGACAATCCCCGTCATTAGTGCGTCGGAATGGCGTCAAACATGGTTTGCCGGATCATCCCGATGCACCAATGCCTTTTGGTGATTGCCGTCCCTGCTTTTCTTTGTTCCTCTTCATACCTTATTTCTAATACTACAGACTTTTACGCGTACATTATATTACTATTGCTTTTCTTCGCCTATCCCTTTTTTGCAATAGTTTTGTTCCTCCCCTTACACTTGTTCACTCAATCTTGTTATTCCAAGTACCTCCACTTTCCTCATGGCCGACGGCTTCGTCGTTGGTGCTGTCCTTTTCTGCCAACTCATACTCTGGGGACAAGCCTCAGAGAATGACATGGCAGCGGATTGGCGAGAAGATAGCGAAGCGAATACCTGCCTGAAAGTATTCGGGCAGACTCTCCCGCTTTGCTCACTTCTCCAGTTGCCACTCCTAAAAGGACAC
>JAFUFD010000061.1 GCA_017470055.1 Prevotella sp.
CTTTGCAGATTGCTGGTGTTGCCTCACAAGAGTCATCACTGATAGTTAGTGGTGATAATGACACCGAGGGTATGCAGATAGACTTGCTGATAGACCGTGCCGACGATGTGGTGAATGTCTGTGAGATGAAGTTTTCTAAATTGAATTACGTCATCACAAAGTCATACGCAGATAAGTTAATGAGACATATCGACCAACTGGAGCGCACTCAACCAAATAAGAAATACCATCTGACTTTTGTGACAGTCAATCCTATAGAGCGTAACGCTTATTCTGATATTGTAAAGTCATCCATTACGTCGGATGAACTTTTTAGATAAATCAGCCATGTGGCTCAGAGAGTGAGAGATGCGTAAGGGGGTGCGTCTGATCTCCCCGGAAGAGCAAGATTGCATTGCCGACACCTGTCGCCAATTAGGCTGGACAGGTGAACTCCGTTATGACGGTGAGCAAATGGGGTACGATTGGTAAGGTTTGTGGCAATGGCATGTAAAGATACGAAAAGTTACCTTTGGAAAACGATACTAATCAGTTACATACTGGTTACATACCCTATGCTCAGAATAGCACATATTTATTACTCTAACCTAAGGTCACAGTCTCTTCACTTGCTTTCTTTCAATAACATCCATCTACCTGCACTTGTATTCCCAGTACGGCTGAGAATGCCCTTTTTCTGCAAGTCAGCGAGATTACGTTCCAATGTGCGTTTAGCAACCGCCAAATCTACCGCCATTTGTGCAACAGTAATGTGCGAGTCATTTTTTATCAACTCACATATCTTTATTTGTAAATCTGATAGTTGCACTACCGCCATACTACCGCCAGAACTACCGCCACTACCGCCAGAATTACCGCCATCACTGTCGTTATTTATATTTTTGGTCTCGTCAGAATTATACTGGTATTTCTTTTTGAAAACAATCTTCACCTCATGACCATCAGTCATATATTCGGGCTCTGGCACACCTTGCTCACGGCATAGTTCAACCATACGGCTCACACCTGTACCCCATCTTTCAAGATTAGTCGAAAGATATAGCACTTGTGCTATTCTTAAATTATAAGGGTAAGAGCCATGAGGCTCCTTGATGGTCTCAGGAGTCAGTGGTACAGGCAAATGCCCTGGATTGGTTATCTCTAGTCGGTCATCAAAGATTGCCAACGACACTGTAGCCCGTGGATCATCATATCGACGATGGCAAAGGGCATTGGTCAGAGCCTCACGAAGGGCTTCTATAGGAATCTCCAAATGCTCCTCACGTAACAGACCTTTAACCTCACCGCTCAGGCTAAGATGACGGAAACAAAACGCTATGCCAGCATCAAGCAGATCATAGAAGTTTCCCTCTGCTTGCTTGTTGTCAATAAACACCAGTTTATCCTTACCACGGAAGTATGCCATTCGCAGCATCAACTGTGGATAATCGTAGAGGTTTTTGCCGAACAATACAACTGCTGCATTGGTAATCTTACCATCTTTCAATAACTTGAATTTATCCAATAAAGATTCCAAACTATCATTCTCTGCAGATGCATTAATGCGACCTCCTGTTATGCCACCACGCACGGCGTTACGGATACGCTCCTCACTTAGGTCGGCAATTGTAATACCATTGGCTACTTGCGTCTCCCAGGCGAACTTATTAGGGTTACTACTACGCAAACGCTCATCATAAATCTCACGAGGCATTAACCGTGTTGTACTCTCCACACGGATATATGGACGACCTTGGTAAGTGTATGGAATCAGTCCCTCTTCCCAACTGTCGAAATGCAGGGCAATCACCTGCTTTCCTTCAGAATCAGGAACTTCTATGTATTGTGCTCTAACATCTATAGCAGGCTCCATACCTGATAATGCTTGTGCCAACTCCCGCTGTGTGTTGTCGGTCACCATTTGTCCAACAATCTTCAGTGATGTAGGTGCAATGCCAAATATCAACCAACCGCCCTCTGTATTAAGAAAGGCACAAGCAGACTGCATACCATCCTTCAATTCACCAGTCGTCTTTTTCAGTTCGAGGGTGCGATGTTCATCATCTGCGATCAATTGCTTAATATCTTCTATTGTCATATCTTGTACGTTTGTTAATCCAACTTTATCAATAACGTTTGCTACCCATGAAATATGATGTTCTCATCTGTTAATTCGAAGAAACCTTTTGTTAATTCGTATGGAAGAATCTGCTACATTTTCTTGGTCTAATCTCATAACATCTGGCAAGACCTTCAAGAATTTTAGAGCCTTGTTCATTTCAACGAGAGGGTTCATCTTTATCAATTTCTATTACCAATGCTCTATTTCTCCAATCATCGTTTCCCTCTCCTATTATTATAGGATACAAGAAATCTTTCCAGAATGCACTTTGTGCTTTTTCGTTATTATTGTTTCCATATTTCATATTGCTTACTCTATAACTAATTTGGTACAAAAGTAAAGAAAAATATCAAAAAGCAAGCGTGAATATGATTTTTTACACATAATTTAAGATAGTTACCCCATGACATCCCTATTCTTGGCAATTACACAGGCAAGTTGTCTATAAAACTACAGAAACTTTTACTTAAAGGATGTACTTGCAATTGTACCAAGTTATTCTTTAACCATTCCTGAAACCTTTCCAATCACTATATATTGTAAATCTGTCTTGTGACAAAAAACGTCGATAAAATTTGGTGATCTTTACTGAACAATATATTTTACGAAGTCTTTTCGCCGTTGTCCCTTTATAGTTAGCAATATACGATAGAGAGTCCTATTATTCCATGCCCTTAGAATCAATGCATCGCTATGCCTGATGGGCTCAATAGTGGCAGACAGTTGCTTGTCGTCGAAATAAAGATGGTGATCTTTGCCTATAGCAATGATTCCAGGAGTAGTTTGTTTTGCCACCTCGCAGCATATAAGGACAAGACATGTTGGTTGCTTATATTTCATTAACTGGTAGTCTTCCGTAATGGTGACGTTCTCTTCACGATTCAATTGGATGGTTCTTGTCCATTTTCTTATGCTGGCTTCCTGAGGGTATGCCTTAGATAGGTCCAATCTAAAAGTGGCTTGTTTGTCGTCATACTTACAGGTGACATCTTCTGCTTTATATTCGGCACCTACGTGTTGTTCTATGCCATTGATTAGCGGAACGTTGTGGTAGGCGGAGCGGCAGTTGAATAATTGATATCTGTTTTGACTGAACGTTTGTGCTGTATAGGTTCCAACACCAATGTCAATGATGACGGGCTTATTGTTGTTGTAGATGATGAAGTTGCCGACATCGTTGTGATTATGAGTTTCTCCGTTATGACCGCCCTTTGCTGCAAAGAAAAGACCTTGGTCAGATTTGTATTTGCTTCGTCCTGTGAATACCTGTAGGTCTGGCATCCATGTCTCTCTTAAGAGCGGTTCAGTTGGCTTGATGTTCTTTATCATCTTATATCTGTTTAAGAAGAGCAATTCCCTGCTCAGTGTAGAATGACCAGATGTGTTGAAGAGGGTAGAGGGGGAATTGAAGAATTTTTTCTTTATGGCGAAATTCATAGCATAGCCTGTTAAAATGGAGTCGTTTGTATAGATTCCAAATGGTAGGGCAATTTGTGGGACAAGTGATGTGTTTGGCTTTGCATCTGCAAAATTCACAAAGGTATTGTTTCCTATATAAGTGTTATAGACGAAAGCCCCCATTGCTTTTAACTTTGGATTATCTGTTATGGCTATTTTCCCATTAGTCGCGCGTCCTAACAGTTCTAAGCATTCGTAATACGAGCCGGCAGCCCTTGTCCAATACGCTATACCTTCATCGCATCCCCCATCATCAGCGTATGCGTCATAAAAAGTGTCAAGGCATTGGATTATCTGTGAAATTGCTTCTATCTGGTATTGTCTGTTCGTCTCACAAAATAGAATACATGATAGCCAATTAGAGCAAATCCAAGTATTCCAATTATCAGTCTTCTTTTTCCATGAATAATCGATAGTTCGTGCAGGTATCAGGATTCTCCTGTTGATTTCATTTCTGATAATTAAACTTATACCTCTTTCTATGTCCTCCAATTCGTCATGGAGCATATATGTTGTCCATGCAATCAGGTTGGCTGTTTCAGCATTGAACAGGTCAACGACTTGTCTGCTTCTTTCAGGTTTTGCTATCGGGTAGTGTGCAGGAATCCCCCACCAAGGTTCCTCCATAAAGTAATGGAGTCCTTGGATGATGTCTTTCATAAATCTCCCTTTGTGCTCCATGATTTCCGCCATTGCCAGATGTGTCAGTTGTCGTCTCAACTCGAAATTCTTATTTTCATAGTTGGTGCGATTTCCATTAGTCTTATATTCAGCGAAAAGCGCATCTGGTAACTTTTCCCACTTTGTTCCAAGATATTTCTCGCCCAATTTGATGTAGTCATTTCTCATGGCAAGGGGAATCGTATTTTTCCAAAAAGAATCTTTGGCTTGGGGAATAGGAGTATATTGTGTTGGGGTAGGGATGATATCCTCCAGTATGGGTCTCGGATAGTTTGATGACAGCAATTGCTGGCAGAATGCCGTTATACCTATACAAAGCAGAATATATAATATTAGAAATCGTTTCATATCAATAATATTTCTTCAGAATATATTCCAATCCCTCAGCATGCCATTGGTAGTTCTCCTTCCAGTTCGTCTTTCCTGTTGATACTCTTCCAATGTCATGAATAACAATAGATGGGTTGAAAATTGCTGTTAATCCGTGAGTGCGACATTCTTCCGCAATATATATTTCCTCTTCATAGAGGAAAATGGGGTAGTTGATGATACCGCATCTGTTGAAGTATTCACGGGTGAGAATAATACAAGAGCCGTGTCCGGCATAAATGATTCCCTTGTTATGTGTCTTTTTAGTCAACTTACGCTTATGGAGGGTATGTGCATATAGGTAATGAATGAAAGGGAAACGGAAAGACAACCACAGGAGTCTAAGTTTGCTGAGTGAATATCGATGTACAGCCTGTGGACTTAAGTTGTTTCCGCTGCTCTTAGAGATAATGGCAGGTGCAATCCATCCCGTGTGCTTATCTGCCTGAAAGTTGCATAATAAGGATAATGTGTTGGTGTGCAAGCGAATATCCACATTGCTAATAATGGCGTAGTCATAATTTGCGGGAGGGACACTTTCCATCATTTTCTTGATAGCACCAAAGTAGCCAAGGTTCTGGTGAAAAGGGAATACTCTCAGATGAAAATTTGTTGTCTTATATGAAATTTCTTGGTATTGCTTGTCCGTATTATCAGCGACATAGACATCCACATTCATCGCTCCTTCCACTTCTTTTGCTGCAATGCTGATGGAGTCCAGATAATTATATAGTTCTGGATAGGAATTATAGTTTACGCAGAAGATGGCAGTTCGTTTCATATCCTTTTCTTTTTAAGAACTTCCCATGTAATAATAGAGAATATACCTTTTAATATGGAAACACCAAGGAAAGCATAGGCAAGACTCTCTAAAGTGTCTAACTGATAAAAAGCGACAATCATGATAGTCAAGCATATTCCAAGGTTGATGGTGTTATAGGGAGTCTTGGAAATGGCATCAATCGGGTTGCGATAGAGCAGATAGATAGACTGTGGAAGGATGGCGAGGAGCATGATTTGAGTCAGGTCTGCTGTCACCAAATAACTCTGGGCAAAGAACAGACGTATCATGAAAGGAGTAAATGCCAAGAAAAACAGAGTAAGTAAGATGGCAGTTGCGATATATACAAATAGCAACTGGTTGATGGAGCGTCCTGCCTGTTTAATCTCATGGCGTGCCAAGGCTCCCGAGACATAGGGGAGCAGGATATAGCCTAATATAGAGAAAAAAGAAGTTCCTAACGTCACGAAAGTCAGACCGACGGAGAAGTAGGCTACGTCCTGGAAGTGATAGTATTTACTTAAATAGACTAGTGGGAACGCATTGATGGAAAACAGGAAGAAGTCCCCGATCATTCGTGGAGAAGAGTAACTGATAACCTCTTTAAATTGTTGAAGGATCGTATGACTACAGAAACGGCGTATGAACACCGCATGATTCTTGTAAATCTCTATGGTAGAGAATACACAAACAATTCCTGCAATGACCATGATCCATGCTATATATACTTTATAGACTGTTAGGACAGGAAGCAGAAGAAGTGGCAAGATACAACATAGTTGGACAAGTGCTTGAGAAATATTGAATTTCCCAAATTGATCAGTACCTCGGAAATAAGCATAGAGGAAAGACGATGTTGTAAATGTGAAAGCATATAGCAGGGCGGTGACAAGTAAGGAAAAGGCATCCTTTCCAACGATAAGACTTCCGATTGTATGGGGAAGAAGGAGACAGAAGAGGATAAGCAGGGTAGAGGTTAAGAATACCAATATAAAGGATACCTGGTTAAAGGCGATGCTTTTGAACGGTAATTGCTGGTTATGGTAGATGGTCAGGTAGCGGGGGATGGCAATGCCAGTACCTGCCAGCATCATAAAAGAAAGCACCATGGTACTGCGTTTGATCACACTGAACAGTCCGAAATCATCTATCGAGAGTCTATTGCTAAGTATCTTGGTGATAGCAAACCCACAAGCCATGACGAGTATCTGTACTACGAAAGTCCATAGTACATCACGTCCCATGGGGGAGTGTAGTTTCTCTCTAATCTGTTGTAGACTCATGCGGTTTCTTTACGGTTTGGACATATATAAGAATTAGGAAAGTCAACACAAACATTGCCAGATAACTGGTATAGGCAAAAAATGATGTCACAAAAGACCAGAAGACAAAAGCATAGACTGCTGTTAGAACAATTTGGTTCAATGGCACATAATTGCCTATGTAAAGTTTCTTTTGAGAAAATTTGGAAATCAATCCAAAACAGAACATCAGGACGCATGAGAATATGGGGCCAAAATCTTCTATGAGCATTCTAAAAACAGTATATACATTACTTTCTCCCTTGAATCCGTTCTTCCCAAAAGGAATCCATTGGTCATAGATTCCTTGTTGCCGGTCCATAATACCTAAGAAATTGGTGATGCCGAACAGCGTCCTGCCTCCGTAAGTGTAATCTGTAGAATCTGTAGATGAATACCAGATATCAAAGCATGGAACATAACCGAGTGCATAGGTGAAAAACTTGTTAGTGATATCCTCTATGATTTTCTCACTGATTTCACCTGTTCGGAGGACCATAGAAATGAATAGGATGGAGATAAAGATAGAAAAAATCGCCAGGGTGATTATTATCTTTTTAAATTTAATTTTCAAAGGCAGATGGTAAGAGACAGAACATACAAGAAATCCCGAGATCCATAAAATGATAGAGGTAATCATTCCCATTTTCATGGATTGAGTCAATGCAGTGAAAATCCCAGGGAAGATGGTCATAATACTAACAATCTTTCCATATTTGTCAATTAGACGGAAACAGAAACCACCAAAAAGTGGGGCAGTGTATGAAAAGACCAGAAATAACTGATTAAAGGTTGAGTATGCGTTACCACCTGAATAACGGTCTATTGCTATCTCATTGTTCATGTATAGAAGTGCAGCGGTACTCAAAAGAGATTTTAAACTGAATCCATGTAGGTATAAGGTGTAAATGGGGTTAAAGAAAGCCATTACAAAAAGGATTGTCAGTATGATTTTTGACGACTTTACGTCAAAAGTCAGTTCTTTCTCAAATTTAGGGGAGGGTGTATAGCATGTTTCGCAGAATATAGTTCCTGCCATAAAGCAAATCACACAGGCAAGTATGAAAATTAGTCCATAGTAACGGATAATCACAAAATCATGACATAGTAGAATCGTAGCGATTAGTACAACCCACATCGCAGCAAAAACCCCCGCAGGCTCTAACTGCAACATGTACTTCCAAGACAGAAAGAGTACGACGAGAAGTAATGCTATGATAAGGAAAGTCATACCCTTACTTTATTTTCTAGCATTGCGTTCACGAAGGAAGATAAAGCAGGCAGGGAAGAACAATCCTAACATGAAAGCACCTATAAGCACGTTGCGCTTTACGGGAGAACTCTGCTCTTTCACACCAAGGGGAGGAGTAAGGATACGGATGTCAGTGCGTAAGGACTTAGACATCTGTACTTCCTCGCGCTTTTGCAGGAGGAATATATATACTTCATTCAAGACTTTCCAAGAGCGTTCGTCCGTCATACCGCCAATAGCCTTTTTGGGGGCGGAAGAAAGAAGTTGTTTTCCCTCATTTGCCTTGGAATTGACACCTCTTAATTGGACCTGAATCTGTTTGATGGCATTATTAGCAGAGGTAAGTACTGCGTCGTGCATTACAGACAATTGCTGGTCTAAGTCTTTGACTAGAGGGTTGTCTTTACTACTGCTGGCTAGAATCTTACTACGCTGTAATTGAATGGCATTGTATTGTCCTACTTGCTCTTGTAGCCCCTGATTGTCAGAAATCATCAAGGCAGGTAATAACTGGTCTTTCTTTGACTCGTCACGTAAATAGTCGCGAATCGATTGTGCCACATAAAGTTGATTGTTCAGTTCCATCTGTGCCGTGGATATCTCCTTGGCACTCTCTGCATAGACTTTCGACATGACTTCCAGATCTGGCATCATGGTCTTACTCTTATAGTCAGCGACCTTATTGTCAAGGTCCTTTAACTCTCCCTCCAGAGAGGCGAGACGCTCTAATACATAGCGCTCAGAAACGGCTATCTGGGCATCTTTATCTTCATTAGTCTCTTTTTTGTATTCTTGTATCACCGCATTGATAAGATCTGTAGCACGTTGTTTAGAGACATCACTGCAACTGATATCAATGATAGAGGCATCACGACTGCTGACAGCGAGTGTCAGTGTCTTCTTTTGGAGATTATCTACTACAGCCATCGGCTCTGTACGTTTGACAGTAATCGTCACTTCCTCATCCTCCATCGTCTTGAGATAGGGCGTAGCCGTAATATGTATGTCGCCAATAGAGGATTTGATGGTGGAGTTTACCTTACCAGTCAATTCGTCATCGTATTTGTCATCATTCTTCTTTAATTTGTAAATGGTGAGATTCCCGTTTTTGTTCAGGTCAACTTTCATGCTGACATCGTCTTCATCGGTAATATTCTTGAACTCTATGGTAATAGGAAGTGTCTCGGCATACAAGGTCTTATTGCGAATACCCTTGATGGTGTAATTCATATCCAGATGCATCTGTTTTACCACTTTATACATGAGGTAAGGCGACTGAAAGGCGTAAAGTTCATTGTAAACGTTTGATGAACCAAAGCCTAACATGCTTCCTATATCTCCTAAACCTCCTAACTGCCCCATGATTCCACCGATTCCACCATCTTCTTTGACCATTATTTGAGCCTTACGGGTATATTTGGGTTGCACCCTAATTAAATAGGCTACGGCTAAGAACATGCAGGCGATAACAGAGTAAACAAACCACTTCCATTTGCTGCGACAGATGGAGAAAAACTCGCTGAAGGTAAAAGTCTCTTTCATAATCAGGGTTATTTGAATAGGAGAACACCAAGGGTTGTTAACACGGATATGGCTGAAAGCCAGAAGGAGCCAGTCAGCACTTCGTTGCCGTTTGCCCTTGACTGACGTTTGCGGTAGTTGTTGGGTTGTACATAGACAATATCACCTTGTTGCAAATAATAAGCAGGAGAATTAATTAGTTCATTGCCATTAAGGATACTGACAACATAAATCTGACGCTGCCCCTCGTTCTCACGCCATACAACGACACTGTCACGCCGACCATATATAGTCATGTCACCTGCGGTACTAAGTGCCTCCAAAATACTTATTTTTTCTTTGTTGAAAGGAAATTTTCCTGGTTCTTTTACCTCTCCCATCACAGCATAATTGAGATTTATGTACTCTACTGTGACAACGGCATCAGTAGCAATCTGTTGGTCTTTCAAAATCTGTTTGATAGTTGAGGCTACTTCCGACTTGTCTTTTCCTGCCACATGAATGCTTCCCACCAATGGGAAATCAATATTTCCATCATGGTCAAGGGTGTAGCCTCCAACACCCTGACTTTGTCTGAGAGAAGTTTCCTCAGGTGCGCCAATTATTTGTGTGGTGACAGGAAGATTGAGCGCATTGGTAAGTTCGACGCTCTTACTCTTAACAACAATGGAAATCATGTCGCCTGGTTTAAGTTTTATCCCTTGGCTATACGCTATTCGGGCGACTTGCCCATTATAGGTGTCTTGGAAATAACTAATGTTCTTGGGGGTAGTACATGAGATACTAACTAAGACACCCATCATACCGAAGAATGCCCATTTAAGATATTTTCTTTTACTCTTTTTCATATATATAATAACAAGGAAATCGAAAATTTATTGCAAAGGTACAAAATAATTCATAGTTTATAGTTCATAGTTCATAGTTTTTTCGTATTTTTACCGTCGATGACGGCGAAGTTACTCCGTTTTGGCAAAAAAAGAAAAGATTTTCTTTGTTTTGCTCTCAACTTTTCGTAACTTTGTCCCCAGAAATGTACAGGATCTTGGGGTTGACTGGATTTGACAGCGGGCTGAGATGGTACGTAAGCATGCGGAGTGACGGCTGTATACTCCATAATCCATTCGGTCGGAAAATTAATTGGCGAAAACAAGTACGCTCTCGCTGCCTAAACGAAGTACAGTAGTTTACTGGCTTAATTCCCCCACCAGGTGAGGGAACGAGACATCGCTCTTCTGGATGTTGTTCCGAATCAGGAAGGTATAGCGGTGCAGGAAAATCGGAAATAGTCTCTTGGAAGCCTCGGCTGGGGGATGAAGTCTTAGAGGATAAGGGTGCGGTTGGTGGTCCAGGTCTTGCCGCATCACGAAAACGAAGGCTGGAATAAGCATGTAGAAAGCGTATGGTTTCCCTGTTTGGACGAGGGTTCGACTCCCTCCAACTCCACAATGTTTCACCTAAAACAAATTGTATTATGAAAAAGTATGTATGTGACACTTGCGGTTATGAGTATGACCCAGCAGTAGGCGACCCAGAGAACAATATCCCAGCAGGAACGGCTTTTGAGGACCTTCCAGATGATTGGGTATGTCCTTTGTGTGGCGTAGGTAAAGATGAGTTCAGTGAGGCAGAATAAAAAAGACTCCCTTTTCGGGGAGTCTTTTTTGTTGGCTATTCCTCATTGATGTTAATGAAATTGTCCCCAGTGGTATATACCTGGGATGGCGTTTTGTCGAGATAGTCGGCTGCCTCCCATTTGGTGAGTGTCTTGCCGTCCAGTTCTGCATCGGTAATCTCACCGTCTAAGTCCTGCAAGGCAAAGCGTTCCACCACCTGACTTCCTTTCAGAATAAAGAGTCTCATCGAGGTGAAGTTGCCCTCCTCATGGGTGACTTTGACACATCCCTTTCCCTTCTCAGAGATAAAAGTGAGTGTCGACTTCTCGTCTTCCGTCGCTATCAGTTGTGGTTTCCTGTCCTTGAAGGTGAAGACGGCACCTCGTCTGTTATCCTCGGTACGCATCCATATCTCCTCTATGTTATCATCGTCAAGATAGAGGAACTGATACTTCGTCAATGGACTCTTATTGCCCTTCAAACTATTTTGGAATAACTTCTGCATCTGGGCGATGTCCTTTTTCCAGAGGGGTGTCTGCTCGTCAATCATCGAGTGGTAGCACTCGTATTGCACTGCATTAAGTTTACCGTTACGAGCGAAGTACATACCCACGGTGATACTCTCTGGTGCATCATGGCTGTAGCAAAGTTCCAGTCCCTTGGGACCTTCGAAAGCCGCAAGAATGAACGTGGGGCAGTATTCTCCGCCATCATCGGCATTCCATGTGGAATTGCCCTCTTCATCGTAGTAGCCCAGTTGCTCCTCGGTGTAGATGCTGTCACCATCGGTAATGACCTCCAGTGCCAGTGCTTTCTTGTAGTTCCTATTCGGGTCTTTAGGGGCGTTCTTATACTCACCTGCAAACTGGATGAAGCCTTGGGTGTAGCGCCCGTCAATCTTCGAGCAGACGAGAGAGCGGGTTGCCTTCATGCCGTATCTCTTCTCCATCTGCTGGACAATAGTCTTGGGCATGGGCTTCTCCTGTTGGGGCGACTCTATCTTCAACTGTTTGCGGGAAGACAGGTAGTCCTTGTGTGCCACCACTTGCATGCCACCGAAATACTCATCCTTGGGAATGTCCTTATTGTTGACAAAGGCATATTGCAAACCAGGAGAGGGAATAGAGGCTCTGCCATGCAGTTCTCCGCTATACATCACCTCACCGTCAGGATTTTTCAGGAGTTCACCGATATACTTGATATCCACCCATTTGTCGTCTATCTTCATCTTCGTATAGCCTGCGGCATTGCGGGTGAACATGTCCTGCAAGCCCCATGCCCGATGGATTTCCGCATAGTATTCCTCGTTGTCCTTGTTCATCTGGGGCTCCTCGATATCCGCCCAGTACACCATCTGCATATACTGCGGACTCAAATAGTAAAGAAACATGGGCAGGGGAGTGGTGTCGTTCAACTCCGCCAATACACTATCTACTACAGTGGAGTCGGCATCAGAGTCTGCGACCTGTCCTTTGTTCTTACAACCAACGGTCATCCCCATCATGCAGATGGCGAGTATCATTAACTTCTTCATAGACTTATTCTTCTAAGTATTCTTTCATTCGCTCACGGTAGTTGAAAGCCTTACCCATAGTGGGCGAGAAGTCAATCATGTTGTCCACTTTCCAACTATTGTCCTCCCAGATGATATGCAGGCGGAGGTTGGAGATATCATCATTACGATGTAGTTGAAGGACAGCGTCAGCAGAGGGATTGTCGCCAATCACGATATTCTCCACCTTGATATCGGAGGCATAGAACGACTCGACAATGTCTTGTGACATCAGCCAGTAGTCATGGTCAAAGAAACCAATCCCGTCGATACCCCTGTCTTTGTCAATGATGGCTGCGACTGCCTTCTGCCATGCCTTAGAGGCAAATGCCTCGTCGAAATTGATGTCAGAGCCATGCTCGCCCTTGTCGTTCACCACCTTACGGATTTCCTTGTTGTAGACGCTGTCGACGAAGTTTCTAACCCTTATCATGACATTCATCTTTTGATCATGCTCCGTAGGCAGGTACTCCATACTGGGACCATCGAGCATACGCTCTTCCAATGAGTCTCCTCCATTTACCATGCCTGATCCGTCCATAGGTTGGGCAACATTCTTGCAGGCTGCGCAGCCTGCAAGAATTAGGATAGCACATACACCAAGGATGATATATTGCATTTTGTTCTTCATACAACTTAATTTCTGTAGTTGTGCAGTAATTCCGCCACACGAGTGTTAATCTCGTCGGCGAGTCTCTTGTTTCTCGCACTGAGGTTAGGAATAGCAGAGAGGTCGCCTACGAGAGAGGGCAGTTGCTGCTCCCAGAGTTCGCCACTGTTGACAACCTCCAGTTCAGTCGACAGCATCTGGTTCACCTCCTCTTCCGTAACGTCATACGTCCAGTTCTTTGCCTGATCTACAGTGACCTTCACCCCACCGTTGTTACCCTCACAACTAACAGGAATGATGGTTACCTCGGGGTGGGTCTTCTGCAACCACTCAATCTTACCCTTGCTGTCCTCGAATGACTGCATCAGGTAATCGATCGTACAGAAGCGGTTGCTGTTCTTGCCACGGTTGATGGAGTTCTTGAAACAGGTCAGGATGTCGTTATATACCACGGCGACGGTAATCTTGTCGAGTCCTTTCGCTTTGGCTCGCTGGATGGTCTGCTCCAAACGGTCAGTACCGCCGGAGAGCGCTGCGTCATAAACCAGTCCCTCGTTCTTGAGGTTCAGTTTGCGTGCTACCGTACTCTTACCACTTGCCGGAGCACCAGTGATGATGGTCATGGTGTTCTTACCAGCACGGACGGCACGGTCGAGCATCACGTTATACAACTCGTCAACCACTGTCTTCTCTGCGTCACGATAGGCGGTGATGTTGCCGCCATAGTAGCCGATAGGTTGGAACACGGTGCGGAACTCATCGGGATCAAGTTTGTTGCCAGCAGTGGCAAGATACTTGTCGATGAGCAGTTGTGTACGAGGTTTCGCCCATTCTGTTGCCTCTGCGTTCAGCAGCGTAGGCTGTGGAGCCTCGATGGTGTAGCGTGAGGGGTATTTGTTGATGCGGTTGTGACGACGGATGTCCATCAGTTTCTCCACGAAGAAGTAACTGTCACCAGGCATCTGATAACGGGCGTTACCATTGGGATCGGGCTTGAAGAGCATCTCCGACATCTCCCCCTTGTCGACGAAGGTCACCCATCCACGAGGAGAGAGGTGGTACTCGTTATCGCCCAATACGGCATTCACCAGACAGTTGGTGTCCCACATGCGCTGACCTGTGTCGCAGGTATAGTTGGTGTACACAGCCTTGATGGGGTTCCAGTCGGTATAGGAGAGGTCTGCCACTACGTCCTGCGGCAGGTAGTTCATCCTGTCTCCGACATTACTGGGCGACATGATGAGATCGACCTTCTCTGGGAGTTTACTGTAGAAGATAGCCGACTGCTTGGAGGCGGCACGCATGTTATAGCCGCTGAGGCTGTCGCCTGCCTCGAAGCGTCCTGACTGGATATAGACCGCCTTCACCTTCTGCTTGAAGAGTTCCAGACCACTGAGACTGGAGTATTCGTCGCCTCCGGACTCAAAGAGTTGGGAGAGGGTGGTGGCAAAGCCAATGGCAACCACTACGATAGAGTTGTCCTCTGCCTTACTGAGTAGTTTACGATAGAGTTTATAGCCGTCAGGCAGTTTCTTGTAGTCCAGTGTACGCTTGAAAAGGGGAGCACCCTGTGCGTCCTTCAGGTCGCAGATACCGTTATAGGGGATGAAGCAGCGAGGGTTCTTCACACCGTTGCGCTCCAGTCCTACAGGGATGTCGGGGTGTCCGTAGTAGTTATCGAAGATATCCACGATACCAGCGTTCTTCTCACCCTCACGGTCTACGATGATACCTTTCAGGTCTACCAGCCCATCATCAATATAGTGATGAAGCATCATCAGGGCGAAGAGGTCATCGGTGGAACTACCGAAGTCAGAGTCCAGAATCATCTGGATGGGCTGCACCCTCTTCTGCTGGTGCTGACAGTCGGCATGCTTGCCTTGGCAGTCAGCATGCTGTGCCTGCATGCCGATGACGGCACACAAGCACAGGATGATGGTTAATGTGATACGTTTCATGCCTCAGTGTTCTCTGTTGGTGCAACAGGTGCTGCCGGCTCAGCAGGAGCGACAGGCGCTACGGCAGCAGGCTGTGCGGCAGCCTTATTCTTGGCGTTAGCGGCGAGTTCCTTCAGTTTGTCCTTGCCCTTGAAGGCGAATACCCATACTAAGAAGCCTGCGATAGCGAGCAGGATGATGCCCAATACAGGACGATAGAATATCCATGCGATGGCGATAACGATGAGCGACCATGCCACACCGATAACCCAGCAGATGATACCTACGCCGAAGCCCATGATACTGGAGAGGAATGGAACGACTTTCAGGATCATGCTCAGGAAGCCGAAGATCTGCTTCAAGGCGGAGACAACCAGCAGAATACCTACGATACGCAGAATCCAAGTCCATGTAGAGTTGGCATCCTGAGCATCCTCGATAATCTCGTCACCCGTCTTCTTACCCATGACGAGGGTCTGGAAACGCTTACCGTTCTTTGCCTTGAAGGGCTTGAAGGTGTCACCGTCGACAACAGCCATCACAGTTACCTTGGCGGGAACAATTTTCTCGAAGGTCACACGGACATCACCTACCTGTGGTGAGCCAGGCACCTTACCATAATATAATACGTTGCCAGCCTGGTGTACATACTCGAAGTCCTTCTTGTTCTGTGCGTTCTCCATCGCCTTGTTAATAGAGTCGTTGACAGCCTGCAGGGAGTCTGCGACAGCCTTGGCGGAGTCAGAGAGAACGAGGTCTTGAGCGGGCAGAACAGGCTGTACGGGTTGCTGAACGCCATAGAAACGCTCGTATGCCGCCTTGGTAGCCTTATCGAACTGTGCCAGCAAGTTCTCGCTGATGGCAAGTTCAAAAGCCTCTTTAGAGGAGATACTGTGGATAAGACCTTCGGACAACTTGTAAGCACCAAACGATACGTTCTCTGCCCACTGGTCCTGATTCTCAACAGTGGCAAGTACTGTGTTCTTGTTCTGATAAGCAGGATCCTTGAACTGGCTTGACTGGATAGGACTGGGCACCCACTCCTGACTATAGGTGTATGTTCTGGTAACTTCCTCAGAACCACCGAGTTTGTCTTTCTTTGTCTCCTGGACATGCTCTACCCATTGGTAGTACTCCACCTTACGCTTCAGGGCAATAGCCTTGGCGCCAATCCCAAACTGAGTGTCGCTCAGCGAGTCCTCTGTGGTGGCGAGAGCCGTACCACAGATCAGTTCACCGTCCAGCGAGGCATCCTTCTTCTCAGGGTTAGGCATCTCTACATAGGCACTTCCTGCCTCTTCCAGCATTTTCGCTGTTTTCACAGCGCGTCCCTCGTTCCACCAAAGCAATGCCGTAGCGGCAATCAGCAGAACGAAACCAGTTCCGATACTCTTGAAAGAGTTTCCCACGCGGGTGCCATAACCCGTAGTTGTTGTTTCTGTGTAAGCCATAATAACTTTACTCTATAAATGTTTATAATAATGTTTCTTATTCTTACAGGGGAGCGCCCTCCGTAGGCTCCTCTTCCTCCATCGGGATGTTGTTGTTTCGGGCGTATTCCTCCATCATGCCAATGTATCCATTGTCACTAAAGATGTCTGGCTCGATGAAGTTGTTGACGCACCAGCGACCGTTCTCCATCCATAACTCGAAGGTCATCACGCCTTTTTCCCCCTGCTCGTCACTCTTACGTACGAACTTCACCTCGGCACGTGCCATGTTGCCGGTGAGCAGTTCTGCCTTGACACGCTCAATAGTCAGTGGGGTGGAGAGGTTTGCCGTCCATCTGCAACCCGTCTCATCACCGAAGAAACGCATGTCACCTGTAGCATCTGCGTCATGTGCTGCGATGTTCTGTTTCAGAAGGAGGTAATACCCTGTGCAGTACTTGTCATCCATCTTGGTACCCAACTCCTTGGCATTTGCCTTGACCTGCCCGTTGAACCATTTGTACATTTGTCTGACTTGGTACTCAACAGCCTCTACGGTCCACAGGTCGGCAGGTGCCACGTCCTCCACATCATCAGCCTGTGCGGCAAGGGAGTCTGCGGTAGTCTCGTTGCTTAGCGAGTCGGTGTCTGCCCCTGCGGTCTTGGTCTTGTTGCCACATGCTACCAAGGCAGTGGTTACCATTGCGATGGCGAAACTTAATAATGCTTTCCTCATAATAGTTTTAATTGTTTAATGATTTGATTATTTATGTGTTGTTAATCTGCTCAGAGTGGTCGAATACGGGTCGCATGCCGTCCCACTGGAAGTGATGCTTTATCTGCTCAAGGTTGTCAAAGATGAGAAGTTCCTTGCCTTCTTGGGGTAACCTGAAACTATAGTCGCCCCTTTCTGTTCTGGCTAACCAGTCACCAATGGCATTTGGCTCTGGGGTGAGCGTTTGCTTTTTGGGATTGTAGTCGTAGAAGCAGATGATTTCTATTTCTGGGTCAACGGGTTGACCGATGACAACAGCGAAAAGACGATGACCATTCGAACGGCGCCATACACATGCCTGCATATACTGGCGGTCGCTACCGGCGTTGTACGACTCCACAAAGCCGTTCTTCGCATCCACTTCCACGGTGTAGCCATCATCGTCATCGAGTACGATCTTACTAACGCCCATCTGCATCACCTGACAGACATCGCCTACGGCTGCTGTCGACCATGTCATGTCGAAGCGTTCCAGCATGATAGCAAGTCCAGAAGTCGGTACGTCGTTAATCACTTTCGTCTTCCATCCCGTCTGAATCGTCTTCAGGGATATGCCCTGTGCCAGCATCGGCAGCATCAGGGCTATCGTTAAAATCAGTTTCTTCATATCGTCAGCATTCTTTGTTCTTTCATATTTACCTTGCAGGGTGCCTTATTTCAGTCCATTCCAGTGTCCTCTGATATTCTTGCATTGCGTGCATAGATCTCCATCACCATGGGAATCATCGCAGCGGTGCCTTGCGCACTCTTTCCCAGGAATTTCCTATATACAGCCTCGAACTCCTCATAGTCGCTGGGGACATTGGTGAAGACGACAGACATCTGTTTTAAAAATGATAGAATCCGAAGAAGTAGATGATGGCAACATGGCGCAAATTGGTCATGTTCTTAGCCTTACCAATGATACTACCGCTCTTGCGGACATCACCATTAGACTCGACCTTACCCACGATGCTACCTTTGATACGCACATTACCGTTGCTGTCAATATTCCCGATAATAGAACCGCTCTTCAGCACGTCACCATTAGAGCGAAGGGTCCCAACGTTACTGCCACCGACGTATATGCTACCGTTGGAGCGAATCTGACCTTTATTAGAGCCGTTGATGATAACGGTACCGTCGTTTTTGAGTTTTCCGAAAATACTTCCACCTTTATATAGTACTGCTTCGCCAGAGGAACTGTTACCGCCGGAAGTTGTAACAGTTGTTCGTGTCATGGTGTATCCACCGACTCCTCCTTCTTGATAGTTCTTTTGAAGTTCCTGCATTTTTCCCGTCTTATACAGGACACCATAGACACAGAAGGCAAGGATGCGTTTGTCCATTGGTTGAGTAGCGTGAGCGATATTACTATCGAAAAGAACTACTTGTCCGTCATCGCTGACAGAGCCAATCTTTCCGTTGTTCCAGTAGGCATCACCATTGTCTTGCACTAGGATATTATAAATCTTACCAGAAGAAACGTTGCCGTCTTTTATCAGCCCCTTTTGTTTGCCGTCTTGCCCCATTACGGCACCATCATCTTGGAAAGTATAGGTAATGTCGTTGCCGTCAATCTTGAATACTTTGGTGTCAGGATAATATGTTCCTACCAAAAAGTTGTCCGATCCATAAAGTACCTGAATACCACCATCGCTAGTTGTGTTTTTTGCCTTGTTTGGGTCAAACTGTTCTTTCGCAGCGTCAGTAGCCTTGTCAATACCCTTGTCGATGGCATTGTCAATTGCTTGGTCGATCTTACTCTCTACCTTTGATCTTGCCGAGTATTTCGCTCTGTTCAGCACATTACCAAACTGGGCTGATGCCGTTGCCTGTACACCAAAGGCAATCAATAGCGCCAATACTGTTTTTGTCATTGATTTGCTCGTCATCTCTTTTCGCTTTTAATGGTTAATACATTTTATTGTAAGTCTTATTATAAGTTTTCGTCTTGGTCTTTTCTGGTGTATTTCTTGATCTTCTGCTCCACCATCTTGTCGAGTTTCTTCTCCACGTTACGCCCCACCAAGTCTTCCATCTTGAGTATACGCTCCAGATAGTCCTCGGCATATCTCATTGCCGCCTCTTGGTGTCTCGTTTTTGCCATGACTGATTACATTTACAAACTCGGTTGCAAATGTACGATGAAATAGACGAAACGTTGTTATCATTTCGTCAAGTAATCTTATCATTTCGTTTAATTTACGCCTTTCGCTCTAAGTATTGTGTAGGTGTAAGCCCGAAAGTCTTCTTGAAAGCACGGGTGAAATTGGGTGTGTCGTTATAGGCGCAAAGCGTGGCTATTTCGCTGACATTCATTTCTGGGTGGTTGTCAAGCAAATGGCGAGCCCTGCGCATGCGGACGGTCTGGATGAACGACTGCGGTGTCTCGTCCGTCAGTGCCGTCAGCCGTTGGCGGAACTGGAAGAGGCTCATACCCAGTTGCTCTGCGACATGACTGGCGTCAATCTGCCCCGTGAGGATTAACTCGTTGATGGTGTTGATGGTCCTCTCCAGGAAATCACGGTCAGCGGCATTAAGTTCGTCAGTGCCCTCCTTGGTATTAGTGGAGATAGCGTTGTCGTAATGCTCGTTGAGCACGTTGTATTTCTCACGCAGTTCCTTGATATGCTCACTGAGTTGGTTGTTGATGTGTGCCTGCTGTTGCTGTCTCCTGCGCATCAGCCACCAGACGGCGACAGCGAAGACGGCGATGGCAAGGGCGGTGGCAATAGCCCATAGTTTGGCACGTCGCTGCTCATGGTTCTCGATCTGCAACCAGTCGTTGCCGAACTCGGCGTTATAGCGTGCCAGTGTCTCTGCCGATGTCTTGCTGTAGATGGAGTCCTTCAGGTCGTTGAAGCGGTCGAGTTGGTGTTTCGCCTCGTCAGGATTGCTTTTCCAGAGTGCCTCATAGAGTCCCCTGCGTGCGTGTACCTCATTATAAGGGTCGCCCAGTTGCATGAAGATATCGGCCGCCTCCTGGTAGTAAGGCAAAGCATCCTCCTCACGCTTTTGGGAGGTCAGTGCCATGCCCATCTTGTTGCAGGCAATACCTAACGAATGGCGGTCCTCTGTCTTGCGGAGGAAGGGGATGACCTCCCGCAGTATCTTCTCCGCCTCCTGGTACTGGTGCAGACCGATGAGGATGGACGCCTTCTGGGCCAAGCGTACCATGACACGTGGTTCGTTGCCTGTCGATTTGTCAATCTCGTAGGCTTTTTCGATATATGGTAGCGCTTTCTGGTCGTTGCCTTGGGCGTGGTACACCTCCGATGCCATTGCCTGCAGGACGGCCATACGCCCGGGGTTGTTCACTTTAGAGGCTTGCTCGATGCCTTTCAGTATGTATTTCTCCGCCTCATAGGGCTGATTGGCTCCCATGTAGATACCGGCAAGGGTGTTGAGGCTTGACGACATCACGTCCGGGTCACCCGTCTTCTCGTCGAGCGCATAGCACTCCTTAGCGTATCTTGCCGCCTCGTCATAGTTAGACAGGCGGACATGGATGATGGCAAGAAGGCTCAGGCAGTCTGCCTCCAGTTCCGTCCCCTTGCTCAGAGACAGTGCCTCTTTGGCAATGATGGCAGCCTGTTTGTAGTCTTGCTGGGCATACGCCTCATCGGCTGCCTCATAGAGTTGTGTCGCCTTGTTGTTGTCGGCAAAAGCCGTCAACATCATCAGCAGGCATCCTGTCAGTAGTATGAGTCTTTTTCGCATCATTATAGGAATTTTGGTACAAAAATACGAAAAATCCGAAATTCTGCAAAAGATATTTGGCGGAATCATAAAAAAGAAGTATTTTTGTTCCCCAAGAATACTAACCTAACATATATGGAACAACTGTTTTTCGAACTGATACGGGTTTCCATCGGACAGTTAGACTGTCTGAGTCGTGGTCCAGAACCAGAGGAGTGGCAAGAGTTGAGCGAGATGGCCCATGAGCAGCAGATGGTGGGTGTCTGCTATCGTGGTGTGCAGGCTTTGTTTGAGTACGGACTCAGGGTGCCGCAGGACTTGGTGATTGACTGGATGTCAGAGGCAGAGCAGATAGAGGAGCGTAACGACCTCATGAACCAACGCTGTGCCAAGGTACAGGAGATGCTGGGGGACAGGGCGCTCCTGTCGAGTGTGCTGGCAGGACAGGGGGCGGCGCATGACTATGCCGAGACGTTGCGGACGCTCCGCCAGCCTGATGGCCTCGACTTCTATACCAACGGCTCGCAGGAGGAGTTGATAGCCTTTGTGAAGCGTAGCGGTCAGCAAGAGGTAAGGAAAGACAGCCAGCAGGTGTTCCTTGCGATGTGGGACGATACGGAGGTGCGCCTGCACTATCGTATCGGTATGGGAAAGAATCCTTTGAGAAACAGGAAGATACGCCAATGGTTTGCGAAGAACCGCAAGGCATTGTTCGTGAGGGATGGTGAGATGACACGTCCGTCAGCGACGATGAATGTGGTGTATATGCTGGTGCGCCTCTATTGGCAGTTCCTCTATAAAGGTATCACTTTGCGTGAGTTGTCCGACTGTTTCTTCGCCCTGAAGCGGTTGGCAGAAAAAGGCGGCGTGTCGACCATCAATTACAAGAAGGTGTTAGGCGGTTTTGGTATCCTCGGCTTTGCCAGAGGCATCATCTGGGTACTTCAGGAGGTTTTCGGACTGGAGGAGGGGATGCAAATCCTGGAGCCCTCGGAGTCGCAAGGCTCCTTCATCCTTCGTGAGGTGATGGCTGGCAAGCGGAACGTCTTGCGCCTCCTCTTGAGATATCCAGTAGACTTGCTGTTTTCTTTTATTCCTTGATGTCCTGGCAGCGCCTCAGATAGAAGTCACGGAAGTCGCTCCATTTATAATAAGGTGCCTGTGTGGTGGGGACGGGTAGTGTTGCCTCCAAGCCGTTCAACAGGCATTTCACAAGGATGTCGTTGCGTCCTTGCTTGCCACGATAGAACACCAGTTGGATGTTGCAAGCCTTGCACGTCTCCCAGTTCTGATAGCAGTTCTTCACCTCGTAGGGATCCTCAGGGTCGAGGTCTGCGCCATTGATACCCATCAGCACGGTCAGCGGTCCGATGAAGGAGTCGTGCCCAAAGCGCAGGTCGGCGATATGGTCGCTGGTACCAGCCAATACCGCATCGGCTTTCTGGATGAAATCCTGCAGGATGGGGATGACCACATACTTGTCGGTGAACACCCAAGTGTAGGATCCTAAGTTGGAACTCTCCCATAGGGTTACGATGTCCTCATCTGTTATCAGGTTGCCCATCATCCCCTCATAGTTGATGCTGGGCAATGTCTTGTAGAAGTCGATGAGAAGATAGGCGTCCTTATTCGTGTCCCAAGGCAGTCCCTCCGTTGTGGTGAAAGTCCTTGCCATCACCTTGTCGACAATGGTGTTGTCGCTCTTGAATTGGCTTCTGTTCTCCTCATAGCGGGGCTTTGCCTTCGGGAAGTGGTACTTGTGGGGATTCTGACGGTCATTAGGGACGACGGCATCGAGGGTGAAGCGGGATGACTGCTCACGAATCTCTATCTTCGGATTACACTGCACCAGTTCCTGGCAGAATGCCGACATGCTGAGGACGCAGCGTCCTGAGAGGGAGGAGACAGCAAGGACGTTGCCGCCTTTCCTAAATACCTCAGGAAACTGGTTGTACATCCTGCGGGCAATGCCCTGGTGTTGCTCCCATCCCAACTGGGTCAGTTCGCCCACTCCTGTCATCAACTCCTCCTTGACGGCGATAAACTTCTGGTAGAAGGTCTCGCCCTCAGGAGTGAGCAACTGTTTCTCGTGGGCAGTGGTCAACAGGGTGTCTAAGTCCAGATAGAGCCTGTCTGTCCAGTTGTAGCGTGACCCATGGCGGGCATAGTGGCTGATATAGAAAGGCTTGTATCCTTTGGGTGCTTTGGTTTGCTGCCCTGTCTCAAACAGATAGGGGCAGTCGTTGCCATACGCTTTTCGAGGGTTCTCCCTGAGTTGGTCCAGTACTTTGTTGTTTTGGGCTCCACTCGCCATCGCGAGGAGCACCATCAGTAGAATAGGTAATAGTCTTTTCATCGCCAGTTGAGTATTGAATCTTTGCAAAGATAAGACTTTTATCTTATTCTTCCAAATATTTTAGAAAAAAAGAGGCGAACCATTTAGATTCGCCTCTTATAAATCGTTAGTGCGTGTATTACTTATTCACGAACTTTTTACCGTTCTGAATCAAGATACCCTTCTGGCTCTTGTCAACCTTCTGACCTGCGAGGTTGTAGATAGGAGCGTTAGCGTTATCTGCAACCTTAGCCTTTGGAGTGTCAATTCCTGAAGGAGTATAATCCTTAATAGTCTTACCCTTATAGAACTTCACACCTTGGAAGCCAATCTGCCAGTTATTTCCAAAAATATAATAGGTCTCACCAGGTTCTGCGTCAAATACAAACCAGATAAATTTTCTTGAACTTAATACATTGGCAGTTTTGGACTCATTTGTACCTGCATCAACATATTCATATGCTGTCTCAGTACCTATGATATAGTTTTCAACTGTGAACGATGGGATAAATACCCAGGTGTTATCTGCGTTCTTTACATTCTGTGAATATCCCTCAACTTTATATTCAGTAGTATTCACATCAGCATTCCAAGTAAGTGCTTTTTGGGTGCTTCCTTTGACAATATAGAGCAGACGTGTG
This sequence comes from Prevotella sp., assembly GCA_017470055.1. Classification (GTDB taxonomy): domain Bacteria; phylum Bacteroidota; class Bacteroidia; order Bacteroidales; family Bacteroidaceae; genus Prevotella. The sequence continues at coordinate 24,042 of JAFUFD010000061.1, forward strand.
TCACCAGACTGTACAAAGGTTCCGATTTTCATTACACCAGCCTCAGTGGCTGTGGCTTTAACATAGTTACCACTATTAGGCAAGCCAACAGAACCATCAGGATTATAATATGTCCATCCGTCGGTATCTCCATCGGCTTTAAAACCAGGATAATATCTGTCTGCAAACCCATCTTCATTCCAAAATTGTTTCGAGACAAATGAAACATAAGGAACCCCCGAACCAATTACAGAGTAGAACTCGCCTGGAATTGTTGGCTGAGATTCTTTGTTGTTGCCACCTATCTTAAACTCTGCTGCATTCCAACCTGCTTCAGGCCAGTTTGCTTCAGTTAACCCAGAAGCACCACCTTGTGCGCTGGGAATTTCTATTGGAGTCTTACTGGAAACAACCTGTAAGTTGATAGGAGAGAGGTCGATAGTAGCGATCTTATCATTTCCACTCTCGGTAGGGTTAGCGAATTCTGTAGCCATCGTGCCACCAGGAGCAGCAACATAATTAACATCAGGTGTCCAATCGTCCTGCGCATTCACACTCATGGCAACAAGAGCCATGCTAATGAGGGTAAAAATCTTTTTCATAAGCGTTTTAGTTTTGTTTGTTAATATTTGAGTTAATTGTAGTTCGTTGCTTTCGCCATCCACCTCTTGCGCAGAGGTAGACACTTTTGCCTATATTTTAGGGAGATTATGCCCTGTTTTTGCCTATATTTTAGGAAATTTTTCGCTTGTTTTTGCCTATATTTTAGGAAAAAACCGTATCTTTGCCACTGAATTAGAGGATATTATAATATGATACAACGTCAAATGCTACAGCAACTCCATGAATGGAGCAAGAGAGAGAACCGCAAGCCACTGGTATTAAGAGGTGCCAGACAAGTGGGAAAGACTACATTGGTTGATGAGTTCAGCAAAGAGTTTGACCACTATATTAAACTGAATTTGGAGCAAAGTGCCGATGCTCGTGTGTTCTCTTTGACCGATAATGTTCATGAAGCATTTCAGTATATCTGTGTCCAAAAGCGTATTTCCATTAACAAAAATGGTCGGACACTCCTCTTTATTGATGAAATCCAAGAAGAGCCGAGAGCAGTGGCAATGCTTCGCTATTTTAAGGAGCAATTACCAGAGTTGTTTGTTATTACCGCAGGCTCAAGATTACAAAGTTTACTGAATCAACACATCTCTTTTCCTGTTGGTAGGGTAGAGTACATGTCTTTGCGCCCTTGTTCCTTTTTGGAGTATCTACAGGCAATGGGTGACGAGGAACTAGTCAATATGATTCACCATCATGAGGTGCCTTCATTGTTGCATGATCAATTAATCCAACGTTTCAGTAACTATGCGCTTATTGGTGGGATGCCTGAAGTAGTAGCAGACTATGCCCGCCATCAAGATATCATGAAACTATCGCCAATATACAAATCATTACTTGACGGATATGATGAGGATGTAGAGAAATATGCTAAGAACACATCCCAAGTAGCAATCATTCGCCATATATTGCGTCATGGTTGGACAGAAGCAGGTCAGACTATCACTTATCGTGGCTTTGGAGGAAGTGCATATAGCAGCAAGGAAATTCATGAGGCGTTTGACGTGCTGCAAAAAGCGTTTCTATTACATCTTGACTATCCTGTAACTTCTGTGCAGGCACCACCCCAACCCGCTTTGACACGTTCACCCAAATTAGTCTGGGTGGATTCTGGTATTGTCAATTTTTCTGCAAACATCCAGTTAGAGTACTTGCAAAACAAAAGTCTGCTTGACATCTGGCGTGGTCATGCGGCAGAGCAAATTGTAGCACAGGAATTACGCATACTATTAGACCGAAATTACAAAGATGAGCAATATTTCTGGGTTAGAGGGAAAACGGGTTCCACTGCAGAGGTCGATTTTGTATGGCATAATGGTGTGAGACTAGTTCCTATAGAGGTGAAGGCAGGAACAAACTCACACCTCCGCTCTTTGCATTCTTTCATGTCTACCCCTCAGGCAAGTGATGTCGCTGTTAGGATATGGAGTGGTCCATATTCTGAAGATGAACTGACTACAGCCAATGGGCATAAGTTCAGATTATTGAATATCCCCTTTTATTATGTGAGTATATTGGATGAGTTGATTAAGGAATAGAATGTATTGCTACCTGCCGACTTAGAGTCAAACGGTCGGTTGACATGGAGTCAACCAATCGGTTGACTGGAGTCGGCAGATCGGTTGACTGGAGTCAACCGATAAAGGGGATGCTTCCAACGATTGATTACAACGGCATTTTACATCGAATACAATGGCACTTATATTCGATTAGAATGGCACTTTACACACAGATGTTTCACCTTATTTATATATATGTACGTATATTTTACACCAAAAAGTTTGGAGGTTTCAAAAAAATGCCTTATATTTGCACCGAAATATACACCTCTGCGCAAGAGGTGGATGGCGAAAGCAACGAACTACAATTAACTCAAATATTAACAAACAAAACTAAAACGCTTATGAAAAAGATTTTTACCCTCATTAGCATGGCTCTCGTTGCCATGAGTGTAAATGCACAGAACATCAAGGATACCGATCCTTCGCATCTCTATCCTATCAAGAGTATTACTTGGGGAGACATCACTTGGAAGAATGGTAACAACAAGAAGGATAAGGACAATGCAGACATGTTCTTCTTGATGGGTACAGGCAATGGCTACTCTGAGATTATGGCAGAGGAGATTTATACAGATGATGAGCCTACAGGAAACTATCGCGCATGCTATGGTTACATTGAGTATGAGAATGGCGAAACTGGAGCACCTGCTTATGGTCTGTATTATAAGTTCACTCCTTCTACTGCTGGTACATTGAAGGTAAATGTATGGGTTAACAAGGGTAACCGTAAGACTTTCGTTATCAAGGCATCTGATGGTAAGCCTCTGACTCCCTATGTCGACTATACTTTCGACGGCTATGTAAATGGTCAGAACACAACAGAGGCTGATGAAACTCAGCATCCTACTTATTTTACTGCTGAAGAAATCAAGGATCGTCACGACGCATCTGCAAATGCCGAACAACCTTATGTAATTGACGCAGGTAATCAGGCAGTTTGGGGCTGGATAACCTTTAATGTAGAAGCAGGTGAGAGTTATATTGTTTATCAGCAGAGTTCACAACTTGGCTTTGGTGGCTTTGAGTTTGGTGGCGAGAAATATGTCGCTTCTCCAGAAGAAGGTGTTGTAGCCGCTGAGTTTGCCGCTGTTATTGATGCAGACGGTAAGGCTACTAATGTTAACGAGAGAGGTTCTGTTGTTGCCTTCACCGCCGCTGGTGTGGCTGTTGAGGCTGTTGGTGGCGCTGTACCTACAGAGGTTGTTCCTGACCTTAGTGGCTCTGGTATCTCTAACGTAAAGGCAGATAACGCTAACGCTCCTATCTACAACCTCGCAGGTCAGAAGGCTGACAAGAGCCAGAAGGGTATCTTGATTCAGAACGGTAAGAAGTTCGTGAATAAGTAATACACCTTATTTATAATAATATAAAGCGGAGTCAGCAACGGCTCCGCTTTTTTATTGCCCGAATATTTGGAAGTCTCACAGAAAACATATAACTTTGCGCCCAATACTACGAACTACTAAAACAAATGGATATGAAGAGAAGAATGATGATGCTGGTGCTGATGAGTGCTTTTGCCTTAGGCACTTTCGCACAAAGAACTATTACTGTCGCCAAGGATGGTACGGGCGACTATGCTACCGTACAGGCTGCTGTGGACGCAGTGGCGGAAGGCGAGGAGGCTACTATTGAGGTCAAAGCGGGCACCTATGAGGAGATGGTGAAGATCGGAACCCGTCAGAATGCCTCCACCAAGAAGATATCCCTGATTGGTGAGGGGGCGGATAAGACCATTATCACTGCCGCCAATGGTAAGAACACCATCGGCAGTGGAAAGGATTTGCGCGACTATGCCACGGTAGGTATCTTCGCTCCAGACTTCTATGCGCAGGATATCTGTCTCCAGAACACGGGAGGCAGTGCGGCAGGTCAGGCACTTGCCTTGCATGTGGATGGCGACCGTGCCACCTTCTACCACTGTAAGATAGCAGGCTACCAGGACACCCACCGTACCAAGAAGACCACCCGCAGTTATTATAAGGAGTGCGTCATCAAGGGTGCCACCGACTACATCTATGCTGGTGGTACTTGCTGGTTTGAGAGATGTACGCTGAACTGTGTCGCTGGCGGCTATATCACTGCCCCAGAGGACATCACCGTCTATACGACGGCAGAGGATGGCACGAAGATATGGCTGGGCTTTATCTTCAACAACTGTGAGGTGACGAAGGGGCAGGGTGTCGCTGACAAGAGTGTCGCTTTAGGTCGTTGCTGGGGTGCCGAGAAATGTGGCAGTATGTTCCTGAACTGTCAGTTGAATAATATCATCAAGGCTGCAGGATGGGACACCATGGGAGGCAATGATGGCACGAAGTCGTATTTTGCGGAGTATAAGAGCAAGAACGGCACAGACCTTGCCGACGTGTCGGGTCGTATCAGTTGGAGTCACCAGTTGACGGATGCGGACTATGCGAAAGTGAGCACGTGGGCGAAGGTGGACGAGATATATCGCAGTATCAACTCCAAAGCGGTAGCCTTTGACCCCGAGGCAGTTATTGCCGCCCATCTCAAGGCATCAGCCGATGACTATACGGAATTAGAGAACAAACTGCTTGCCTTCCCAACGGCACGTGGCTTTGGGAAATTCGTCTCAGGCGGTCGTGGCGGTAAGGTGGTAGAGGTCACCAATCTGGAGGATGACCCTGCGAATCCCTCTGAGGGCTCTTTGCGCTGGGCATTGACCGTGGCAGGCAAGGAGAATGCCACCATCGTGTTCCGTGTCAGTGGTGTTATCAAGATAGGTGTCAATGCGCAGAAGAAACGTGAACTGCGTGCTGGTCTGAAGAACGTGACGATTGCGGGTCAGACGGCACCTGGCGATGGTATTCTGATTCGAGGCGGCAAGGTGAACTTAGGTGGCTCGGATAATGTCATCATCCGCAACCTGCGTTTCCGTGTCGGTGAGATTGACGAGGAAGACCTTGCGAAGGCTACCGATAGCCGCTTTATAGCAGGGGCAGGACTGGGTATCGAGAATGCCAAGAATATCATCATCGACCACTGCTGCTTCGGATGGAGCGGTGAGGAGAATATGACGGTATACGACGACCATTTTATGACGGTGCAGTGGTGTATCATCCATGAGGGACTTTACGACGCAGGACACCAGAAAGGTAATCGCAGTTATGGCAATCAGTGGGGTGGCTCACCAGCGACCTATCACCATAACCTGTTGGCGCATAACTATAACCGCAGTTCACGCCTGAATGGCGCCAGTAGTACAACGGAGGACCGTAACGTCTTCATGGAGTATTTCAACAACGTGAACTATAACTGGGGTAAGAAGAACTCCTGTTATGGTGGTGAGAATGAGGCAGGCACCTATAGTTCCCATGAATGTAACTTCGTGGGCAATTACTATAAGCCGGGTCCCTCGACACCAAGCAACAGTTACTTCATGGAGTTGTCGGGAGCACGTAGTGGTAAGACACTCAATCCCAATCCTTCCCGTTGGTATTTCGCTGATAATGTGATGGAAGGCAATGCCGCAGCCACCGCAGACAACTGGTCGGCAATCCATAACAATACGATCTATACTATCGAGGGAATGAAGTCGGAGTCTCTTGTCTATCCCTCTTCGGAGTATACACGTCTTGCCAAATGCCAGTTTGATGACTACGACAAATATCGTACACCTACTGAGTCGGCAGAGGAGGCATACGAGCATGTGCTTGCCAAGGCTGGAACGCTTAACCGTGATATCATTGAACAGCGACTGGTGAATGAGGTACGGAATAAACTCGCCCAGTACAAGGGCACGACACTGAACAAAGCAGGTATCATTGACTCACCAGAGGACGCAGAGGGATGGCCTACTTATGCGGCAGGAACTCCTGTGGTGGATGAGGACCATGACGGAATGGCTGATGACTGGGAACTTGCCAACGGCTTTGACCCGACGAATCCCGACGATCGTAATGTGATTGCCTCGCCAGAGGGATATACCGCTTTGGAGATCTACCTAAATAGTCTGATGGGTGAGACCATTGCTGTTGTCGCAACCGCTATCGCTCCCGTCCAAAAAGGGGCTTCTCTGGTCAACCGCCAGTATTTTGCGCTGAACGGTCGTCAGTCGTCAAACTTACAGCGTGGTATGAACATCATCCGTGAGACTTACTCTGACGGAACGACACGTACCATGAAGGTGATGGCGAAATAGTAACGGTTAGCGGTTAGAAGAGTGAACCCCAGGGATAACTTCCTGGTTTCATGATAACGAAAGTCCCATTCGGGGCTTTCGTTTTGATTACCCCTGGTGCTATCTGGCATACCATCTCTAACTCGTTCCATCCCAGGTGTCGCAGGGTGGCAAAGGCACTGGCACCGCCTTCGATGATGAGTTGCTGAGGTAGTCGCAAGGCGACGAGTTGTTGTATCAGTGTCGCTGTCATCTCACGTAAGTGGACGGCAACCTCCTTTCCTGTACGATGGTGGAAGGGAATGGTAATCATCAGCGATGTTGCTTGCTCATAGCGTGCACGTGCCTCCTCCAGCCAAGATGTGATGTCCTTGCTGCCGTCATAGATGGCACGAGGCATCTCCGTAACAGGAATGCCGAGGTCTAAGGGCTTGCTCTGCGTGCTGCCACAGAGTAGGAGGGTGGAGGGAAAGTTCTGAGTTAAGAGTTCAGTGTTCAGAGTTGCAGCGTTCAGAGTTGCAGAACTGTCCCCAGTGAGCCAAGCCTCAAAGAGGTCGGCGGCTCCTGCGAAGAGGGTATGTCCGTCGTCATAGTCGGCTATCACCTTCCTGATGTCCTCTGTCGTCTCAGCGTCAGGCATCAGGATACCCTTCTGTGCGGCATCAGGGAAACGCTCCTGCAGAACGGAGGTCGTGGCAGGGAACTCCGGGTCGTAACTGAAGGCGGTCTCGTGGATGGGGGTATTATTAATATAATAGGTACCCGCGCGTATGATTCTTCCTTTCGAGGGATTAGCAGGCAGATAGACGGCACGCTGGTAACCTGTCGCCTCCATCAGTGTCGACAACTCCGCTACCACATGTCCTCGTAATGCGGAGTCGGTCTTCTTGAAGAGCGACCGCCTCCCGTCCCCTCCCTGATGTGGGAGGGAGGAGAGGATGCGCCGAGTCTCCGCTACCGCCTCTTCCTCTGTCATCGAGCGGGTATCAGTGGCGATGACGGTTGTTCCGCTTGTGGCTGTGACCCAGCCACAAACTAAACGGACAGGCAGCCCATGGTGATGGGCAATGCCCGCCATCTCGGCAGCCCCAGTGATATCATCGGCAATGACAAACATGGCTTTTAGCAATTCGCCGTTAACTTATTTCTTCTATAGATCGCCATGCGGGTAGCGTAGTCAATGCTAAGTGTCATGGCACTGTCGTTGGCAATACCTTTTCCTGCTACGTCAAAGGCGGTACCATGGTCTACGCTGACACGGATGATAGGCAGTCCCAAGGTGATGTTCACACCACTGGCACTCTCCATCTTTCCTGTCTCCTTGTTCCAGTTAAAGGCGCAAACCTTCAAGGGAATATGTCCTTGGTCGTGATACATGGCGACGCAGCCGTCGTACTGACCGCACTTCGCCTTGGCGAAGATAGAGTCGGGAGGTACGGGACCGTCGACATCAAAGCCACGGGCTTTCAGTTCCTCGATGGCAGGGATGATCTCCTGCGCCTCCTCATAGCCGAACATACCATTCTCGCTGCTATGGGGGTTGAGACCAGCCACCCCGATATGCGGCTTCTCGATACCGAACTGGCGACAGGCATCGTCAATCAGTTCCACACACTCGATGACACGAGCCTTCTTCACCAGGTCGCAAGCCTTCCGCAGAGGGACATGGGTGGAGACATGGATGACACGGATGTTCTCGTCGGCAAGCATCATGGCATACTTCTTCGTGTTCGTGAAGGTGGCGTAGATCTCCGTATGTCCGTCGTAGTGGTGTCCCGCAAGGTTCAGCGCCTCCTTGTTCAAGGGTGCCGTCACCGTACCGTCCACCTCATCCGCCATGGCGAGTTCTATCGCTTTCTTGATATACTGGAAGGCGGCATTACCACATTGTGGCTGTACCTTGCCGAACTCAAAGGTGGAGAGGTCGACGCACTGCAGGTCGTAGACATCAATGGTGCCATACTCAAACTTAGCGTCCTTCACGCTCTGTACGGCATTCACCTTCAAGTCGAAACCTAACAGTTGGACAGCCTGCTTCATGATGGCAGCATCACCCGTGACGATGGGGTTACATTTCTCGTAAGTCTCTTTTCTATTCAGGGCACGTACCGTGATCTCAGGACCGATGCCTGCGGGGTCGCCCATGGTAATTGCTAATATTGGGGTCATAGTCAGTTAATAAAGTGAATTATAGATATCGCGAGCATCCTGCTCAGTGACTTCTCTCGGATTGTTCTTCAACAGGCGCTGCACCTCCATGGCGGCTTTCGCCATGCCGTCAACGGCACTCTGGGGAATACCTAAGTCCGTCAGTTTCTTGGGAATACCGACGGCATCGGCAAGTTCATAGATGAAGTCGACACCACGCTGGGCAGTCTCATTGTCGTCCTTGCCAGGCTCACAGCCAAGGGCAATAGCGACTTCCGCATAGCGACGAAGGTTAGCAGGGCGGTTGAACTTCATCACAGAGGGCAACAGGATAGCGTTCGACAGTCCATGAGGGATATGGAACTCACCACCGAGCGGGTAAGACAGGGCATGTACGGCAGCCGTATTGACAGGACCTAAACATAATCCGCCATAGAGGGAGCCGAGGGCAAGTGCCTCACGAGCCTCTTGGTCCTTGCCGTCCTTGACAGCACGTAACAGGTTGGCGGCTATCAGGCGAATACCTTGCAGGGCATAGATGTCGACTGCGGGATGGGCAAACTTATTGGTGTATGCCTCGATACAGTGTGTCAGCGCATCCATTCCCGTATCGGCAGTGACCTTTGCCGGTACCGTCCACGTCAGTTTGGGGTCCACATAGGCGGCATCCGCAATGAGGTAAGGCGATACGATACCTTTCTTCAGGTGGTCACGCTCATCCAATAGGATGGCATTGGGCGATACCTCAGAGCCTGTCCCCGCAGTAGTCGGCAGACAGGCGAACCAGAGACCTTTCGCCTTGATGAAGCCAGTGCCGAAGCAGTCCTCAACCTGCTGGTCACTGTTGATGAACGCCGCCACCAGTTTCGTCACGTCGAGGACAGAGCCGCCACCGATACCGATGACACTGTCGGCTTGGAAGGCACGTGCCTTCTCAAGGATTGCCTTGAAGTCGTTGACGGTAGGCTCGGCAAGGATGTTCTGGAAGATCTCGATTTGGATACCACCATTACGCAGTTCCTCCAGTGGTGCCTCGATGAGTGGCAGGATAGGGGGAGCCGTCAGCACAAACAGTCGCTGGTACCCCAGTGCTTTATAATCGCTTACTAATGTCTCAATGCAGCCCGTGCCGAACACGATCTTCTGTGGCTGCAAAAGGGTGATTGCTTTCATATTCTTTTTTATTCTTTTTCTTTTTTGTTTCTCTCTTCCAGATATCCCCAGATAGTCAGTTCCTTGTCGGCAAGCGGTGTCTTGAAGAGGTAACTGGCAAAATAGCCGACGACGAGGACGATGAGATGACTGTATACACCCAACATGTATTTGTGGTGGGGGAAACCGTCGGTGAGTGTTGCCCATGCCGTGAAAAGCACAGCGGCGGCAATACCGATATATAGTCCTTGCTTGTTGGCACGACGACTGAACAGTCCTAATAGGAAGATGCCCACGATACCTGCCGAGAAGATGGCATAGAGTTCGAACAAGGCACCAAGGACGCCCTCGCCACCCCAGGAGATATACAGACAGGCGACACCGATGGCTCCTGCTCCTGCGATGACCACCATCCATTTACCGAAGCGCAACTGTTGCTTGTCAGTGGGATTCTTGCGGAAACGGACGTAGTAGTCCTGTACCGCAATGGCCGACAGACAGTTAAGGTCTGCGTCCAGACTACTGATAGCCGCTGCGGCAAGGGCTGAGATAATCAGTCCACGGATGCCGACAGGCAGTTCATGGGCAATGAAATACGGGAACACCTCATCCGCCTTGATACCCTCAGGCAGCAGGGGAGCCCCCTGGGCGTGGTAGTAGGCGAAGAGCGCCGTACCGATAAACATAAACAACGCCCAGATAGGTACTGACATCAGCACACCGATATAGGCGGCCTTCTTTGCCTCCTTGTCGTTCTTTGCGGCAAGGTAACGCTGTACGATGGTCTGGTCGGTGCCGTATTTCTGCAACGCATAGAAGATACCGTTGAGTACCATGACGAGGAAGGTCAGTTGGGTGAGGTCCCAAGCATAGGGACCGAAACTGATCTTGTCATATTCGGAGGCGATGCTGAAGAGTTCCGAGGGACCGCCATTGATGCCGAACATCAGAATCAGGATGCAGATAACACCACCGCCGATGAGCAGGGCACCTTGTACCACATCCATCCAAACGATAGCCTCCATACCACCGAGGAGTGTCAGAATCACGATGGTGATGCCCAGCACGAGGACGACGGTATAGATATTGATGTTCAGGAAGGTCGCCAGTGCCATCGACACCAGGAAGAAGACGGTTCCCGCCTTTGAGAAATGTCCCAGGGTGAAGGCAAACGAACTATAGAGTCTGGCGAAGAGTCCGAAGCGTCGCTCGAAATACTCATAGGTAGAGAGGCGGATGACCTTGCGGAACAAGGGGACAATAATGCCAATCAGTGCGATAAGCACGATGGGTACCATCAGACCCTGCACCAGCAGGATCCAGTTATTGGCATAGGCGGCACCAGGGTAGGCGAGGAAGGTCACACTACTGATCAAGGTGGCGAAGATGGAGATACCTACCGCCCATGCCGGTATCTTACCACCTCCTGCAAAATAGGTCGACGTGTCTTTCTGTCGACGGGCGAAATACATACCCATGCCGATAGCGGCGGCTATCGAGATGAGGACGATGGCGTAATCAATCCAGTGCATTTACCTTCTCTTTGATGGTTTGTTCCTCTTCGGAAGAGAGACGGGTCAGTGGCATGAGCATCCATGGCTCACAGAGTCCTTTCGTCTGCATCATCACTTTCAGTGCCGTCAACGACTGTCCTAAGGTGCGGTCCTTCTGATAGATTTTGGCAATCTCGTTGGTCTCGTCCTGCAGACGGTTTGCCGTCGTCCTATCACCCTTGATGGCTGCCTCGTAGAGTTGTTGGAACATCTCGGGGACATAGTTGCCCGTCGATGGTACGATACCATCACCACCCAGTTCCAAAGAGTGCGCCGACTGTGCTGCCCATCCGCAGAAATAGCAGAAGTCATCACGGTCATTGGCGATGGCAATACACTGTGCCATACGCTCCAGGTCACGCTCCGAGTCCTTGAGTCCCACGATATTGGGGTGGTCGGCAAGACGGCGGATGACCTCCACGGGAATACTCATGTGTGTGGTGGCAAGGATGTTATACAGCATCAACGGTCCCTTGATATTGTCGGCAAGGGTACGGTAGTAGTTCTCCATCTGCTCCTCTGTCAGCGCATAGTAGGTGGGAAGGGTAGCGACAATGACATCAGCGCCAGCGTTAGTATATGCCTCCGCCTGTGCCAGTTGCTCCGCAAAGCAGTTGCCCGTCAGTCCGGCATAGATGGTGATGCGTCCTTGTGCCGCCTTGACGGCAGTCTCCACGAACAACAATCCATCCTTCTGGCTGACACTGTTTCCCTCACCTGTCGTACCCATCAGCAGGGGAGAGACACCTGCCTGGACGAAAAACGCAATGATACGCTCCACAGCCTGTGTGTCGAGCGTACCATTCTCTGTGACGGGTGTCACCATTGGGACTACCACGCCATGATATTTCTTCTGTGTCATAACTTCTTATCTCTTTTTACTCATGTACATAAAGGTTCCAACCAAGATAAGTCTCTATCGCCTCGTTCAAGATGTCGACGACATCGGTGCGGCACATAGCGACATGATGCTCGAAGCCGTTCTTGCAGATATACTTCATGAGTTGCTGCAGGTTATCCACCTTCGTCACGGCGATACAACCGTCCATTCCGTATGGATCGTCGGTGATCTCTCCCTTGCCGAGGTATGCCTTGATGCAGCCCTTCGGGTCATCGGTGGAGATGCGGAAGAAGGTAAACGGTCCGCCAGTGACCTTGGCATAGACAGCACCGAAGGTGTTGATCTTACCTAATGTCCTGCCTAATACGCCCAATGGACCCAGTTTGAGGTCGTTCTGTACGAACGACTTCGGGTAGTTGCCGCAGTGGGTGCATACACACTTGTTGCGGTCCTCGGCGAAGTTGTTGTTCCAGTCAAGGAGTGCGGAAGCCTTACCGGAGGCAAGGGTCAGTGCATACATCGACACGGCACCGGCGATATCTGTCTCACAAGCGGCAGGGATGAGTTTGTCGCCCAGCATCGACATGGTGACGCAGGGGGCGCAGCCGTAGTTCTGCTCCAAGGAGTCCCAGCACTGGATGGCGACAGCCTGAACGTCGTTTGCCTCGATCCAGTTCTCGACGGCAACACTGAACTTCGCCTGCAGTCCCAGTTTCTCCTTGTAGTTATCAGGAACTTGGGCGTAGTTACAAGTACGCTCGCACATTGCCTTGAACTTCGGGTCGTCATCACTGATCTTCTGAGCAGCGAAGAGAATCTCGCTCAGGTCAGCGGGAACTACGGTGATACCATAACGCTGCAACAGTTTCTCACTGGCACGACAGGTGTTGAAGCCCAAAGGACGGGTACCGATCTGTCCGATACGGCAGTGGCGCAGTCCGTTGACCACACGACAGATGGCAGCGAAACGGTCGATGTCCTTGGCGAGCAGGTCACTATATATAGAATAGGTGTGCAGGGTGGTATCCGTGAAAGGAATGCCATACTGGTAGAGGTTGTTGCAGACGGAGATCTTTCCGCAGAATGCGTCACGGCGACTGTCGAGGTCTACCTTGTCATTCTCATCGTCACAAGCCTGTACCATGACGGGCACATTCAGGTCGGCATCACTGATAGCATTGATGATACCGATCTCGAAACCGAAGTTAGGCAGTGACACGATGATACCGTCAATCTCGTCACGATGCTCACGGAATTGCTTGGACACCTTCAGTCCGTCCTCACGGGTCTCGATACTACTGCTACCTGTTGGAGTCGCGTCCTCAGGCAGGATGACATACTCATAGCCTCCGTCCTCTAAGGTTTTCAGCAACTGCTTGCGCACATCCTTGGCAAGTTCTGAATTGAAATAGGCGCGTGTTCCGATAATCACGCCAAAACATGTCTTTCCGTTTTTCATTTGTTTTATTGAATTTGTTTAGTAGTTTCCTGCAAAGATACGAAAAAAGGTACGTATTATATTATTTTGATTGTTAATCTTATCAAAAACCTTTAAATTTCGCACTTTTCTTTGTATCTTTGGCTTCGAAATACTAAAACAAAGAAAAAAGATATGAGAAAGATTATTGTCACCGTGGCACCCGTATGCCATGTGGGAAAGGAAATCCCTGCCGATGTGAAGAATCCGTTGACGCCGGAGGAGATAGCCGAGGATACCATCAATTGTTATAAGGCTGGAGCCTGTGAGGTGCATCTGCACACCCGTGACTTGCAAGGTAATCCGACCTTTGAGTTGGATGTGTTCCGTCAGACCATCGGACTGATTCGTAAGGAGACGGACATGATAGTGCAGGGCTCTACGGGAGGACTCTCCTCATTGACCCTTGCCGAGCGTTGTGTCTCCCTTGACGTGCCAGAGGTGGAGGTCGCCTCCTTGAATATGGGTAGTGTCAACTTCGGAGAGACGGTGTATGTCAACACGATGCCCGACCTGCGCTATTGGGCGAAGCGACTGGACGAGACACATACCGTACCGGAGATGGAACTCTTCGACTTGAGTCATGTGGAGTGTGCCACTCGCCTTGCCGACGAGGGTGTCATCCATCGTCCGCTACACTATAACTTCTGCGTGGGTCCAGGTAATTCCTCTAATCTGTCGGCAACGGGACGCAACCTCGCCATGCTCTGCTCCTTGATGGAGCCGGGTACCAGTTGGGGCATCACCCACGACTCCATGAAAGACTTCTCGATGCTTGCCTGTGCCATTGGCATGGGAGCATCTGCCGTCCGTGTCGGTTTCGAGGATAGTTTCTACTATGCCGAGGGCAAACGTGCCCATACGAATGCCGAACTGGTAGAGCGGTTGGTGGCACTGATCCGTATGATGGGCTGTGAGCCAGCCACTCCTGCTGAGGCAAGGGAAATGCAACACATTGAACCATTAAAGTAAAGGAGACATGAGACAATATATCATCGCAATAGACCAGAGCACGTCATCCACCAAGGCATTGCTGTTTGACGAGCAATGCCATATGTTAGGGCGCACCAATGTCGACCACCGTCAGTACTATCCGAAGACAGGCTGGGTGGAACATGACGCAGAGGAGATCTATCAGAATATGGTGGAGGCAATCCGAAAGTTGATGGAAGAGGTAAGAGGTAAGGTGGAAGAGGGGGCTTTCTCCCTCGCCATCACCAACCAGCGTGAGACGGCGGTGGTCTGGAACAAACAGACAGGCAAGCCTATTGCCAAGGCAGTGGTCTGGCAGGACACCCGTGGCGCACAACTGTGTCGTGAGTTGAAAGAACTGGGCTATACCCGACAGGTGTCGGCAAAGAGCGGTCTGCTCATCGACCCCAATTTCTCAGCCTCGGGCGTGAAGTGGCTGTTGGATAACATCGAGGGAGCAAGGGATGCCGCCACTCGTGGGGAGTTGTTGATGGGTACCATCGAGACATGGCTCATCTGGAAACTCACAGGGGGCAGAACCTTTGCCACAGACCATACCAATGCGTCCCGTACCATGCTGTTTAATATCCATACGATGGACTGGGATGATGATCTGCTGAGGCTCTTTGATATTCCTCGTAGCATGATGGCGGAGATCCTTCCCTGTGATGCTGTCTATGGAGAGACAACGGTGGAGGGCATCTTCTCGCAGCCTATCCCCATCGCAGGAGTACTGGGCGACAGCCATGGCGCCCTCGTCGGGCAGATGTGTTTCACCAAAGGCTCTGGTAAGGTGACCTATGGCACGGGCTCCAGTGTGATGGTGAATATCGGCGAGGAGCCACAAGACGCACCAGAGGGACTGGTGACCAGTGTGGGCTTCTCCGCCTTTGGTAAGGTATATTACGGTTTTGAGGGGAATATCTACAGTACGGGTGCCACGTTGAAATGGATTGCCGACCAGTTGCAACTGGTGGGACACCCGTCGGAGATGGAGGCACTTGCCACTAGTGTCGAGGACAATGGGGGAGTGTATATCGTCCCTGCTTTCTCAGGATTGGGCGCCCCATGGTGGCAGAGTGATGTGAAGGGGGCGGTCTTCGGACTCACCTTCGCCACGACGAAGGCACATTTCCTGCGTGCCGCCTTAGAGAGTATCGCCTATCAGATCAAGGATTTGGTTGATGTGATGGCACGTGCCACAGGTGGTAGACTCAATGAGATATGTGCGGACGGAGGACCTACGAAGAACAAGTTCCTTATGCAGTTTCAGGCTGACATGCTCGACACTCCCGTTGTCTGCACGGAGGTCGACGATGCCTCGGCTCTTGGTGCCGTCATCATGAACGGCTTCGCCCGTGGACTGTGGAAGTCGTTCGATGAGGTCATCGGACTGCGTAAGGTTACTGATACCTACCAGCCTAACGCTCAACGCTCAGCACTCAACGCTCAACTTTATGAGGGTTGGCGTCAAGCCGTCAAACAACTGATCACTAAAAACTAAAGATATGATTCACGTAGTATGTGTACACACCGCCATGGCTCTGGTGGAGCCATTGACGAAGATTTTCCAGGAGTATCTTCCTGAAGTGAACTTAAACCACATTGCCGACTCGTCGCTGATCAAGGAGGTCATCGCCAATAACGAGGTGACACCAGCCGTTCGTCGCCGACTGCTGTCGTATTATAACGGTGCTGCGGATGCAGGTGCTGATGTGGTGTTCAATACCTGTTCCAGTGTGGGCGATATCGCCGACTATGGTAACCAGTACGCCCGTATTCCCATCTTCCGCATCGACCAGCCGATGGCTGCCGAGGCGGTGGCGAACTACGACCGCATCGGTGTCATCTCCACCCTGCCCACGACACTGGATCCCACCTGTCGCCTGTTGCGCAATGAGGCTGCGAAGGCAGGTCGTGAGGTGACACTGGTGGAGGGACTTGCCGATGGTGCTTTTGCCGCAGGGCAGAGTGGTGACGGTGAGACTCACGACCGCCTGATTGCTGAGGCTGCGCAGCGTATTGCCTCCGAGGTGGATATGTTTGTGCTTGCCCAAGGCTCGATGGCTCGTATGGAGCAGCGTCTGAGTGAACTGACCGGGAAACCCGTGCTCTCCAGTCCTGTACTGGGTGTGAAAGGGCTTCGGAAGTTCTTGGGACTATGAAGAGAAAGAATATCATTCTCGCCATGCTCGTCATTCTGGGCATGGTGACTTTCCTCGACCGCATCAATATCAGTGTGGCGGGGTCGAGTATCATGCACGACCTCAACCTGTCACCTGCCCAGTGGGGATGGGTACAGAGTGCCTTCATTCTGTCGTATGGACTGATGCAGATTCCCATGGGGGCTTTGGGCGACCGTTTCGGACACCGTAAGATTCTTACCGCCATTGTGCTGTGGTGGTCTGCCTTTACAGCCTTTACTGGTATGGCAGGCGGTTTGATGTCCCTGCTCCTTATCCGTTTCATGTTCGGTATCGGTGAGGCAGGTTCCTCGCCCTGTAGTACGGGAGTCATCAGCCGATGGTTTGAGAAAGGTGAGGTCGGTAAGGCACAAGGCTATGTCTGGGCGGCAAGTCGTATGGGCGGTGCTTTGACCCCATTTGTCGTCATCCCTGTGATGATGACGGTAGGATGGCGTGCCGCTTTCTATCTTCTGGGTGCCTTGGGCATCGTCTGGGCGGTAGTGTGGTGGCTCTATTATAGGGATCGTAGGGAAAATAGTGTTCGTAGAAATACCAGTGCTCCTAGTTCGCTCCCATGGTCATCTATCCTGCGCAACCGCCAGTTTTGGTTGATCTGTGGCATGTATTTCTTCTACGCTTTCGGCTCATGGTTCTTCTTCTCGTGGTTTCCCACCTTTATGGAGTTAGGGCGTGGCTTCGACAAGACGGAGTTGACCTATGCCGTTGCCGTGCCGTTTATCATGAGTATGATCGGTAATATCGCAGGCGGACATCTGACCGACCGCCTGACACAACGCTATGGTATCAAGGTGGGTCGTAAGGCATTGGGCTCCACGTCCCTTGCCGTCTCGGCTCTATGTATGTTTCTTGCCGCCTTTATCCCAGGCAAGATGGCGGTATTCGTGTTCCTGTCATTGTGCTTTGGCATCTTCGACCTGATGCTGCCGTCGGCATGGGCGTTATGTATCGACCTCGGCAAGCATCATGCGGGAACGGTTAGTGGGGCGATGAATACGGCGGGTAACATCGGTGGATTCTGTTGTGGCATCCTCTTCGGACAACTCGTCCAGCAGTCGGGAAACTACAACCTGCCATTGTATATGATTGCCGTGATGCTGATCATCAGTGCGGCGCTCTTCGCTTTCATCAATCCGGAGAAACCGATTATCAGGGAATAAAGAGAAAAGGTTAGGCAATTCGCCTAACCTTTTAATTTCAAGTATACCTCTTTTAAAGATTCCTCATTGCCTACATTCCCCGGGAAGATGATGTAGGGAAAGTCCTTTGCCATGACGCAGGGCACATTCGTCACCACCTGTCCCAAGACCCGTGCCGACTTGATATCCAGTCCGTGGGTCAGGATGTCGTGGGAGGTGATGCCTCCTTTGGCGACAAGGTAGGATGGGGTGAACGGCAACTGGCGTACGATATCCACAAGGAAGTCGCTGACCTGTTGACCGAGATGCTGCCGTTTGTCGGCATCATCCAGTCGAATCTCCTGTCGGGAAGTATAGACGACAGGTGTCAGTCGCTCGTCGACCACCTGTCGGATGACCTGTTGTGTCTCTTGCATCAGTGCCGTCGGGTCGTCAAGGATGCGCTGCACATCGAGTTCAATGCCACAAGTCCCCTCCGTGGCAAGCAGATGCTCCAACTGTCGGGTCGTCTTCTTGACATGGGAACCTACGATGAGGCAACCCACCCCTTCGCTTCTCAGTATCGAGCGGTCGAGTAGGGGAATGTCGTCGATGTCCGCAATGACTTTTGGCAGCGAGGACGACGAGCGGATGACGGTAGCCTCTGACTCCTCCGAGTACTCCGACCACCACTTTCTCAATTCCTCATAACTCTGTGCGTTGACAATCTCATAGTCGTCGGGGTTGGCGCCTTTCTCAAGGATATAGTCTCTCAGGACGGAGGTGTGATAGGCAAAGACATTATCACGGGCAAACTCCGTCTCACTGACAGGAATCAATCGCTCTCCGTCCCGCATATAGTGCACCCCGTCGATGGTGACACGTCCAGCCTCTATGAAAGCAGGACAGAAAGGAGTTTTCTCTGTCACGGTGACACCATGGCGTACAAGAGAGTCACGGATAACATCCGTCTCCAGAGGGAAGTGTCCACGCAGACAACTGTCGCTGCGGCTGATAACGATGAGGCGGTAACCATAATCTTTATTCACCTTGATGACCATCTCCATCGCCTCCCGTGTCACCCTTGCCGCCTCCTCTCGTGTCATGGCACGGGTGTTGGTGAGGATATAGAAGAAGGGAACATCATCGTCGAAGGCGTGTCTCACACTCTCCTCGTCCCATTGGGTGATGAGCAGACAGCCGTGGACGGTCTGTATTCCCGTGGGGTCGTCGTCGAGTACGACAAGGCGTGTCGTCGTGGGATTCATGGGCTTAATGGGCGATGAATGACAGCACTGCTTTCACGATGCCCTCAGCATCCAGTCCGTAGTGGTGGAAAATCTCCGCATTCGTGCCGTGGACAGCGTTCTCATCGGGAATACCGAGGATGCGAACGGGGACGGGATGCTCTGCTATCGTCTCGCAGACCATCGCACCGAGTCCACCAAACTGACTGTGCTCCTCGACGGTGACGAAGCGTCCCGTCTCCTTTGCCGCCTTGAGGATAGCCTCCGTGTCGAAGGGCTTGATCCATGAGCAGTCGAGCACACGTGCCGAGATACCTTTCTCCTTCAGTTGGAGTCCTGCCTGCCAAGCATGATAGACCGTCTCTCCTGCTGCCACGATGGTGATGTCGTTGCCGTCCAGAACGGTGATAGCCTTACCGGGAGTCACCTCGAAGTTGTCGTCCGCATAGACATCAGGTACGGCGGCACGTCCCACACGGACATAGCAGGGCTTGTCGTAGTCGACGAGTAACTTCACCAGTTTCTTGGTGAAACGCCAGTCGGAGGGCAGACAGACCGTCATACCGGGGAAGGTGCGCAGCACGGCGATGTCGTGCAATGAGTGGTGGGTAGCACCTAAGGCACCGTAGGCGACACCGCCCGACACACCTAAGATGGTAACGGGGTTCTCGCTATAGGCGAGGTCGACTTTCACCTGCTCCAGGGAGCGTGCCACATAGAAGCAGGCGGGACCGCAGCAAAATACTTTCTTGCCAGAGTGGGCGAGACCAGCGGAGATGCCTACCGCATCCTGTTCTGCGATGCCGCACTCCACAAACTGCTCGGGCAATGCCGTGGCATAATCGCCTAATGTTACAGAGCCACGGGCATCGGTGGTCACGGCGATAATATCTTTGTCCTCACGTGCCAGTTCCAGCAACGTGTCGGTAAACTGTTTTCTACATGCAATCATAAGACTTCAATCCTTCAATTTTTCAATCCTTTCCTCAATCTCCTTGACGGCATCGATGCACTGCTGCTCGTTAAGCACACCGTGGTGCCATTTGGCGATGCCTTCCATGAAACTCACGCCCTTGCCTTTTGTGGTGTTCGAGATGAGCAGATGGGGCTTGCCATTGGTGTAGTCGATGGCGTTGAAGGTCTTGACGATGTCCTCCATCGAGTCACCGTTCATGTCGATGACATCCCATCCGAAGGCGCTCCAACGCTCACGGATAGAGTCGATAGGCATCACATCCTCCGTGTCACCACTGATCTGCAGGTGGTTACGGTCAATGATGGCAACGAGGTTGTCCAACTTATACTTGCCACCAGCCATTGCCGCCTCGTAGATAGAGCCCTCGCCTTGTTCACCGTCACCCATCATGACATAGGTCTTATAACTCTTCTTGTCCATCTTGGCGGCTATCGCCATGCCCACACCGATGCTCAGTCCGTGTCCCAAGGCACCGCTGTTCACCTCGATGCCAGGAACCTCGATGGTGGGGTGTCCGCTAAGGATGGAGCCATATTGCCCTAAGGTGTCGAGGGTCTCCGATTTGAGGAATCCCTTCGCCTCTAAAGTCACATAGAGTGCCTCCACACAGTGTCCCTTCGACAGTACGAAACGGTCACGGTTGGGAGCCTTAGGCTCTTGGGGATTGAGTCCCTGCATCACGTGGAAATAGAGTGCCGTCATCACATTCAGGCACGACAGATCGCCGCCGATGTGTCCTGCTTTCGCACGGTAGACGACCTCTACCAGTCGCTTGCGGTTTTTCTCCGCCAGGATAGTCAGTTCTTTTGTATTCATTGCAATGCTTTGATTAGTGTGTCATGGTTATTACTCAGGTCTGTCCAGTCCACCTTCTTATCGGTGGGAATGCCGTTGATATATTTCTCGATATTGGTATAGCCGTCGCCGTTGCAGTCCTTGACAGCGTCGCTCGGGTCGTTGGGATTCAGACCGTTCTTCTTCTCCCACTCGTCGGGCATGCCGTCGCCGTCGCTGTCCTTCCAAGGCTTCCATTTCTTATACTCGGGGTAGCCGCCCATCTGACGTGGGTCGGTGATGATACCGTTCTTATAGGAGTCCTGGGGCAGACGGCGGTATTTGAAGAAGCCCTGCTCGTTCTGCGACTTGGGATGCAGTCCCCACATATCTCCGTAGGGATTGTCCTTTACCTTCTTCTCATAGTCCTTGACATAGTAGGCAACACCCGTCTTCACCTCCTCGCAGATACGTTGGTCGACAATGTCACGGCAGGGGATGGTGGCACCTGCGTTGGCAAGTACCCAATCGAAAGCCTGCTGTGCGCTCATCATCGTGATATACGGCATGGCAAATGGCTCGTTGGAGCGCATCAGCGCCTTCTCGGTCTCATCCATCTCACCGTCTTTGTCGGCAGTCTGAATGCCACCGTTCCAGTTGTCGGCGGTGATGGCGGGGTAGCCCTCCATGATATTACCGTCGGCATAGACACGCCCGAACTGCTTGAAGGGGAACAAACCCTGTGAGCGGCTCTCGCTCTTGAGGATACGATGTCCCACGGGACCGTCCTTGGAGGTCAGTGGTCCTGGCTTGTAGTAGTTGTTGATGAAGTTATACATCGACTTATACTCGCCACCATCGGCAGTGCGATGTACCCAGTTGTACACGACATTATTCACGAAGTTGAAGATGCCAGCCCAGCCCACACTCGGGTTACGCCCCGTGTTGTCAGCCCAGAGGTTACGCATGAAGGTGGTGTTCTCACCGCCGATGGTAGAGCCGAAGGCGTGGTTCCATGTGTCGAGTGCCTTGGCGCTGATAGTATTCTGGATGGTGACATTCACCGTTGGCTTCTTCTCTTTGGGCTTGCCGTTGTTCATGTCGAACATGTGGCGATAGAACGAGATGTTCTCGTCCAGTCCCCACTCACATGAGCAGTGGTCGATCATGATATTTCCTACTGGGTTACCACCGAAGGAGTCCTCACGGTTGGTGACCAGGGTCTCACCACGACGGAAACGCATGTGGCGCACGATGACATCATGGGTGTCCACCTGGAACGACTCACCGGCGATGATGACACCCTCGCCAGGTGCTGTTTGTCCAGCGATGGTGACGTATGGAGCACGCACATAGATAGGTGACTTCAGGCGGATGATACCACTGACGTTGAACACGATAATACGGGCGCCACCCTGCTCACAAGCCCAGCGGAACGAGCCGGGACCATCGTCGTTCAGGTTGGTGACCGTAATGACCTTACCGCCACGACCGCCAAAGGTGTACATGCCGCCTCCCTCGGCACCGGGGAAAGCGGGAATCGTTGCCTGACGCAGGTCGTAAGGCATACCAGCCCAGGGTACGTAAGGTCTTCCTGCCTTTGCCTCCTCTACTACGATAGGGAAGGCGACAGCCCATGCGGAGTCGCTATGTGCCGCCCACTGTTTCTTCTGTTCTCCAATCAGTTCTTTTGCCTCACCCGTCATGTCAGGGTACTGTGCAAATGCCGACGTTGCTCCAACTAACAACGTTACAGCCGAAATAAAAAGTCTTCTCATATTAGTTTTTAAACGCGTTTATTTTATTATAAGACCCCGCTTCACCGTGAATGTACTCTATATTTGCAAATTATTCAATATAGTAATCTCCTCCCTTTTACGCAAAAAAGTGGCGACAGCCTTATAGCCGTCGCCACTCCTTTATTATTAATAAGGTGAATTACTTGTTAAAGTACTTCTTGCCATTCTTAATGACAATTCCCTTATAGTTCTTGTCTACACGCTGACCAGCGAGATTGTAGATAGGAGCATTGTCGTCTGCACCGTCAATAGAGATATTGCTGATGCCAGTAGCAATAGTGGCAACACCAGTAATCACATTGCCCTCTGGATTGAAGGTGAAGATGATATCGTAAGTACCAGCAGCCTCAATAGCAACCGTCTGGTTGTTACCCATTCCGTCAGGAATCCAAACATTACCGTTCTTCACAATCTTGTACTCGATAGTGGTAGCCGCATCGAAGGCAATACCCTCGTACTTCTTCTCATACAGACCAGTCGTCTCATTCTTAGTCATCTTATTAGCCTCTGCGGTGCCATCCCATTCTGTTCCGAAGAGAGAAGCGGGAGCACCTGCGACAACATAAGTATCCTCTGCTGGTGGAGGAGCAACCTCACCAGTGATAGTCACAGTCTTGAGATCTCCTGATATGCTGATCTTGTAAGTACCAGGCTGGAGCACGATAGTACCCGCACCCTTAACAAGGTCTTTCGCCTCACCTAATGTGGCATCTATGTCACCTTCGCCAAGGCTATAGCGGTATGTGGTGTTGAATGTAGACCAATCTGCATCGGCCTCAGCCTCCTCTGCTGTCTGCTGGTAGTCAGCAAATGCGATATAGGCAGTTGTCTCTGGTGCGTAATCGTACTCATAAGCCTTAGTCTCCCCATTGAAGGTCATCTCAGTCATTGCCGTACGATCCCATACGTTATTTATGCCGATGATGTAGAACTTAGGAACTGCAACGAAGGTCGCACTTACGGTAACGTTCTTAGCAGGCATGGTGAACTTGCCGTCGGTTACGGTAACCTCGGCATCGTCTGCGTCCTTAACAGTGATAGCGCCAAGTTTGAAGCCCTCTGCTGGGGTAGTAGTAACGGTAATCTCATCACCCTCGAACGCCTCTGCTGCGCTGACGGCTACGGTACCATTCTCTATACCCTCGGCAACAGTTATGGTATTCGGCATAACCACATCTGTTGGAGCGGTGCCCTCACTGATGGTGATCTTGGTGATAACCATGTTCTTCTTAATCTTGAAGCCGAAGTAACCACACTCGGTAGATGCGATGGTGATGGCTGCGCCAGAGGCTATCGTCGTCGTACCGGAGATGGCTGCCTTGTTGCTTGTGCCTACCACTGCGACGGTCTTGTGACCATCACCTGTCGCGGAAGC
>JAFUFD010000005.1 GCA_017470055.1 Prevotella sp.
GTCTACCAATTCCGCCACCTCTCCAGCATTAATCATTGAATAAAAAGAGTGCCCAGAACAGGACTCGAACCTGCACGCCTCGCGGCACACGCACCTGAAACGTGCGCGTCTACCAATTCCGCCACCTGGGCATTTGTTCGCTAAGGCCGTTCCTTAACGCTCTTTTTGTTCAACAAGTGAGCGGAAAACGGGACTCGGACCCGCGACCCCAACCTTGGCAAGGTTGTGCTCTACCAACTGAGCTATTTCCGCATTTTCTTACCCCTTTCGAGGCGCATTTCTCTAAATGCGAGTGCAAAGGTAATGCTTTTTTCGGAACTGACAAACTTTTCGACCGTTTTTTTATTAAAAAGTTTACTTTTATTGTTTCTATCCCTGCTTTCCTATACTTCTGCTTGCTCGTTATTCTCTATCGCAACGCCACGGCGCAACAGGTTGACTTTATAGACAATGCTTTGATAGCCGAGAATAAAAAGACCTCGCTTTCGCAACTCCTTGATGTCTTTGACAGACAGACGAATACGGAAGACACCTGATGCTCCCAAAGAAGCGCATCCCCATTCATTCAACTGGTCTGCATTGCCTTCTAAGGTTTCATCCGTGTCCTTATAAATAGTCTTAATATTCCAATATTGGACAGAGGGGTCACTGCGGTCGTTTTCGTAAATAAACTCTAACTGATCGCCTTCCTGTGCTTCCAAGAAAGAATCTGCCTCTATGATTATATGTTGCTGGAAATTGCCGAAAGCACATTCTCCCTCCCAAATGGGAGTTGGGTTCCAGACAGAAGTACCTGGAGTGAGAAAGATGCGATTGACTGTCAGGGCACAGGAATCTGCAGTCTGTAGGATCACCTCGTCAATCTGACTGGCATCTTGACCGTCAAAGTAAAAAACGAGGGAGGAGATTCCTGGTTTTCCATATACCCTCATGTTTTGGGATATCTTCAACTGGGTCGTGGTATTTGTCGGGTTGGCAAACTCGACAGTGACAGACTCATATCCTGACCAGTTGACAGGCAGATTACGCTCACGCATTGAACCCACGAGTCCTCCCCATGGGATGGCATGATAGGTTATAGAACCGTCACTATTCTTCTCAAATGTCTCATGAATATTCCAAGTTCCATTGAACCTTGATGTGAGATTCAATCCATCATCATCTTTATTGGATGCGCATGCCATCAAAAACATGGATGCCGCTATTGCCCATAAATTCCTCATTCCAAATCGTTTTAGTGTAGTTAAGCGCTTTCGGCTGCGAAGATACACATAAAAAACGAAATAACAAAGGAATCTGGCAAAAAAGAACGTAAAGCGGATTAATCCATACGATCTCGATAGTCTTCGTAGGTAAAACGGCGAAGCACTTCCAGGCTGCCATCGATGTGGAGCATGCCTATAGAGGGATGTGTGATACCATTGAATGTGTTCGTCTTTACAGTGGTATAGTGAATCATATCCTCAAAGATCACCTCCTGCCCTATCTCTAACGGTCCATCAAACTTCCAAGCCCGCATAAAGTCGCCGGCAAGACAACTGTTACCTCCCAGACGATAGACGTTCACTCCTATCTCCTCATCAACATGCTCTGCTCCACGAACATCTGGGAAATACGGCATCTCCAGACAATCTGGCATGTGACAAGTGAAACTAACGTCAAGGATTGCCGTCTTGACACCTTTGTCTTCTACGATATCCACGACATGCGACACCAACGGTCCCGTCTGCCAGGCAAAAGCACTACCAGGCTCGAAGATTACCTTCAGATGAGGATAACGGTTATGGAATCCGTGCATGATTTTCACGAGTAACTCAATATCATAGTCCTGACGGGTCACCAGATGACCACCCCCAAAGTTAATCCATTTCAACTGAGAAAACCAACGGGAGAATTTCTCCTCTATATGCTGGAGTGTACGTTCAAAGACATCGGCACCACTCTCACAATGGCAGTGGCAATGGAATCCCTCAATGTCAGAAGGCAACTGTACTGGAAGTTTGTCGGATGTGACACCAAATCGAGTTCCTGGAGCACAGGGGTTATACAACAACGTACTTACCTCCGAATACTCTGGGTTGACACGTAATCCAATAGAACAGGAAGCGGCTCTCTCATGATAACGCTCATATTGCGACAAGGAGTTGAACGTCAGATGCGACGAATAGGCGACAATCTCGTCAATCTCCTCGTCGGTATAGGCTGGAGAAAACGTGTGAGCCTTACTGCCAAACTCATGAAAGGCAAGTTTCGCCTCAGACAAAGAACTTGCCGTTGTGGCACGGATATACTCATGGAAGATAGGAAAAGTCTTCCACAACGCAAAAGCCTTAAAAGCGAGGATAAACTCGGAGTCTGTCCGTTCTGCCACTTGCTGTATCAGTGATAGGTTACGACGAAGTTTCTCTTCCTCTATAATATAAATAGGTGTCTTTTTATTCATTTTCTTGACAAAAACTAAATTTCGACTGCAAAGATAACTTTTTATTGTGGTTAAATTGCATTATTCCATTAAAATTATTAATTTTGCAGGTGAATAGAGATTATAAGTCATGAAACTCATCGTAATGACCCAACCCACGTTTTTCGTGGAAGAAGATAAAATCATCACATCACTCTTTGAAGAGGGGCTTGACTGTCTGCACCTGTACAAGCCAGGTTCCTCTCCGATGTATGCGGAGCGACTGCTTACCCTACTGTCGAGTGACTTCTACTCTAAAATTGTTGTCCATGATCATTTCTATCTGAAAGAAGAATATAAATTGAGAGGCATCCATCTTGACAACGAGCATACTCCCGTGCCAAACGGATATAAAGGGAAGTTCAGCCGTACTTGTACGAATATAGCAGATATGAAGGAAGCCAAACGCCATGCTGAATATGTCTTTCTGAAGAGCATCTTCGACAGTCAGACCTTTGCGGAGGAAAAGTCATCTTTCACGGCAAACGAGTTAGAGCAGGCTGCGAAACATGGATTGATAGACCGTCATGTCTATGCCCTCGGAGGAATGAACATCGATAACATTCGTGTTGCCAAAGATTTGGGCTTCGGTGGTGTAGTGATCAGTGGCGACCTATGGAATCGTTTCGACATCCATCAGGAACTGGACTATAAGGAACTGATATCACATTTTGAGAAACTAAAGAAAATAATAGGATAAATAATCTAAAACATATATGAGCACGAATAAAAACTATATGGTGTTTTCTGGTACTGCCACAAAGTACCTCGCAGAGAAAATCTGTCAGAGTTTAGGATGTCCGCTGGGTGAACTCCTGATCACAAAGTTCTCCGACGGCGAGTTTGCTGTATCTTATGAGGAGTCTATCCGTGGAAGGGATATCTTCCTTGTGCAGAGCACTTTCCCAAATAGCGACAATCTGATGGAACTGCTGCTGATGATTGATGCGGCAAAGCGTGCTTCGGCACGTACCATCAATGCTGTCATTCCTTATTTCGGATGGGCTCGTCAGGATCGTAAGGACAAGCCTCGTGTCAGTATCGGTGCCAAACTGATCGCCGACCTGCTCTCTGTGGCTGGTGTTGATCGTGTTATCACAATGGACTTGCATGCTGACCAGATTCAAGGATTCTTCGATGTACCTGTGGACCATCTCTATGCGTCTAACGTCATCCTCCCGTATCTGCAGAGCCTGCATCTCGACGACCTTGTGATTGCCTCTCCTGATGTAGGCGGTTCCAAGCGTGCCAACACCTATGCAAAATACTTAGGCTGCCCATTAGTGCTTTGCAACAAGACACGTTCCCGTGCCAATGTGGTTGCCTCTATGCAGATTATCGGTGATGTAGAAGGGAAGAATGTCGTAATTATCGACGATATGGTTGATACGGCTGGTACCATCACCAAGGCTGCCGATATCATGAAGGCTGCTGGCGCCAAGACGGTACGTGCCTGTGCCTCCCATTGTGTGATGAGTGGTCCTGCCAGCGACCGTGTGCAGGAGTCTGCGTTGGAGGAGATTGTCTTCACCGACTCTATCCCCTACACCCAGCGTTGCGCCAAGGTAAAACAACTCAGTGTCGCCGATCTGTTTGCTGAGACCATCCGTCGTGTGATTAATAACGAGAGCATATCCAGTCAATATATTGTATAATATATGAATATCAAATCCATCATTATTATGACAGCAGCAGGCTTTTCGCTTGCTGCTTGCCAGTCTAATACGTACCAAATCAAAGGCTCTGTTGAGGATGTCGCTGACGGTGACACTCTCTTTCTGACGACAGACTTGCAAAACGGGACACCACGGGACACCATTCTTATCAAGGACGGACAGTTTGAACTCAAAGGCGAGACAGACTCCACCTATTTCTGTCTCCTATACAATCCAGAGGAGGAGGCTTTGAGTCTTCCCCTTTTCATAGAGCCTGGAACAATCAAAGTCAAACTTTCCAAGATACCTGGTGGCTCTCGTGTCGGAGGTACGGAAACTAATGATGAGTGGCAGCGCATGAATGACTCCACCTTAGTTGTTGCCAAGGAGATTAATAAGATTGCTGAGAAAATCTACACCCATGAGAATGCTACACAGGAAGAGCAACAGCAGGCGATGGAGCAGATTGAGAAACTCAACAAGCGATTTAGCGGTATCTTATTAAACTTTACGGAGCGTAATATCAAGAATGAACTGGGTTACTTTATCCTCACCTTCTATCCTGAGGAGATTCTTCCAGCCAATGAGCGCCTTCGCCTGATTAAGATGATGCCTGAGGAGATCCGTCAGCGTAAGGCTATCCAAGAAATGGAACAACTCATCGGAAACTCGACTAA
>JAFUFD010000029.1 GCA_017470055.1 Prevotella sp.
GGTTGAAGGCAAATTCGTTGTTCTTCTGGGCGAAGGCCATCTGCTCTGGTGTCAGTTCGATGTCACGGGTCGCTGGCAGCATGTCCACCACGATACTGTCCGACACCCTCGGATTGTCCTGGGGCTTCTCCTGTGGCTCTGTCTGTTCAGGCTGCGGCAGAGGCGGCTCATTCAATTGTTTCTCTTCATCACTGCTGCAGGCATTAATGAATAATGCCAGCAGGAACATCCCTGCTACGATAAATACCTTTTTCATCTTGTCGTTTGTTTATTGCACTCTATCACTATAAACTGAAATTTCCCCAAATCTTGCATGAAGGTGTCCTACATTTAACATCTTTTGCACTTCCACGTCATATTTCATGAATAAGTGCCGCTCTGAATGGGGAGAGCGGCACCTGATGCATGAACTAATCTTATGCAGTGTGTCATTCATGGGGCTATTACTAACAATGTCCTTATTCTTCCTCTTTTACGTTATACGTGCCAGAAAGTGAAGGAGAATACTGTATGTTGAACCTAAACTTCTCATAACGCCAACGTCCGCGCTCAAAGACAATAGTGTAACTCTTGTCTTCCAAAGGTCCGACTTCGGAATACAGGTCATAAAAGCATACACAGTCGGCTCCGCTACGTTCTTCACGTTCCACAACTTCAATCGTATCACCGTTAATATAGACGTTGGTGATGATTTGCCCAGGATCACAATTAAAACCAACATTAACATGATTGAGCGATAGGTAACCGTCAGCAAGAGCCTTGTACTCTACGCACTGTTCGTGGGATGGGCCACGGGTCCCGTCAGGACGCGCATGAAACTTGCACCCAGATGCTGCATACACTCTTAACGACTCCTGAGGCTCGACAGGATTGTCCTCAAAAGATTCTTCACAAGCCCAGAATCCCATCACTGCCAGCAAGGAAAATGCCACAAATACATTCTTCTTCATTTGTTTATCTATTTGTTCTACTTCTATAATTATAACTGAGGCGAGATATAATCTTGCATAATAGCCAGAAAGATTTAATGTTTTTTAATGTTGTAGGCTATTTTACAACCACTTTCTCACTCAGTAGTTGTCCATCTACTATCGCTTTCACAATATAGATACCTGGTTTCCATCCTGAGGTATCAATTGTCAGACTGTCTCCAGATACATCTTGTTTGTATACCTTTTCGCCAGTCAAAGCACCATATACCTCTAATGTCCAGAACAGATTATCAGCCTTGCTTGTTATTGAAGATATATCAGGAATACTCATGAAGTCTTCTTCGCTTGCATCTGGCACGAGAGAGACTGTCATTTGTCCTTCTCCCAAATCTATAGACAAATAACCAGAGTTAAGTGTGGCTATAATAGGAAGGTTGTACGTTTTTCCGTTACGCGTGATGTGCACGACAATTGTTCCACCTGTTGAGGGAGGGAAAGACGCCTTCAAGTAGCCCGTAGACGTATTGTAAGTCCAGATGTAAGGATTTGTACTACCATCACGTGTTACTGTAGCACCAATTAGATTAGGGGTATTAATCTCCACAAATCCACCATAGTTTGTGTAAAGAGGAACTGAGAGGACAATGTTCTTTGTGGATGTCCCGTTGTAATATGTACCACGAAAAGTTTCATTATACAAAGATAAACTATTCCCCAAAGATGTTGGGGTTGAGGAATACTGGGGAGTCTCAAGTATATGGTCTAGAGCATAGGCATAATTAAATGCCTCATTCATAGAAACGATACCATCGTTGTTACTGTCTGCATTAGCGGTATATCCGTTTGGATTTACACCAGCAACAGCAGAAACCCAATGAAAAGCAAAATTACTATAGGAAGAATCTCCATGAGCATCTTCATGACTTGCACAGGATGTTGTAATAACCCGATTACTTGCCTGCAATGTAGGGATAAAGCCTCCACTTCTGCACTGCATGAGGCAGACATTGATTTTTGCCGCATTGACCTTATTGAGTTGGGTGTTTAATTCTGACGGGGTCATCGTTTCTTCACCCCAGAGATAAATAAAAGAGCCAGAGCCATTATCAAATTCACCACCATGATCCGTTACATAAACAAAAAGATTGTCTGTACTGACCATTCTTTGCTGAAGCAGATTAAATACATTACTGATATTGCTTTTAGTTGCGGCATATTGAATGTCGGCTACACCGTCTTCGTCAAGATCCAGGTTTGAAGATGCATAGGTACCTTCTGTGGTTTTCATATCAACTGCAGGATTCGTACCATCTGACATTATCACATAGATATGATTCTTAATATAGCCATATTGATTGATAAGTGTTTTGTAGATATCCGAGCAATGATGCCAATACCTTTCCTCGTTTTGATCTTTGTTCATACCTCCGTTGATAATCACAGCATAATCATAGGTTGCCGTATTTGAAGTCTTGCTCGTAACAGACTTCTGCCCACTTGTTATCTTAGATATAGAACGATTGTCATCAACAGCCTTTTTCCAGACCAAGTTTGTCATAGTGTCCAACAAAGGAGGGCGCCTGTGATTCTGGACGATGTATGTCCCGTCTACGCTATTGACAAAGACATAACGACAAGGGTGTTCCCAGTCACCAAAGGGCACATCATCTATAAAAAAGAACCAAGAATCAAAATCTGGTGTATTTACGTCTTCGTAAACTGTCTTTATCTGTGACTCTGCCTTGCAAACGGCATTAGACACATATACATGGACTTCTGTAGTATCTCCCTGCAACACCTTCTCTTTCACAATTTCCCAGGCCTTACCTTGGGAAATCTGTACAGGATTCTGAGCAAAGAGAACTACACTCCATATTATGCTAATAAACAGGATATAACTTTTTTTCATACAATCAAGTTCCTACATTTCAAAATCACAAATCAATATATCCCCTATAATAATAGGTAGCAGAGAAGGGAACGAGGCGAAGTTCAAAACTGCCTGAGAGCGTAGAGGGAAGGACAACCGTTGTTGTTCCCGCAGCAACATAAGTGGAGTAGACCACTGTGTCCGTCGCATCGCGTAACTCGAGCGTGAAGTCATCTTCAAAGGCCGGCAAGGTGAGTTCATAATCATCTTGCGTGATAAACAATGGACGAGTTGGTGCATAAGTATGACCATTACCAACAGAATGTCCATTAACAATCTGCATAGGAACTTCATTCTGTCCTCCATAGACAAAAACGCCCCCCCCAGACCGTCCGAGAACCCTGATTTTAAAGGGGTTTTAGCCTGTTTTTGATTAATTTTAAAGCCATATAAAGGCCTCTGCCAAGAGGCAGATTCCATCGTTGATTTTTGCATATTGTTGAGTTTCGTGCTCCTGA
>JAFUFD010000062.1 GCA_017470055.1 Prevotella sp.
GTCCCTATATGCATATCTGCTCCGATTTTGAATCGGATGCAAAGATAGGCATTTCAAAACCCGGACAGGGTATCGGAGGGCTAAAACGTTGTGCATGAGAACTTTAATTTTTAATTTAAATAATTTTAAGAGACACTAGTGTTAAAGTTACTAACAGTTGCCATTCTCTTCTCTTTATTAAAAAAGCGAATATAATACATAGGAGACTAACAAAGCAACAACCATTAATCATCCTAATACCCTTGTAATTTGTTACATACAGTAAGGGTCTTAATATGACTTGATACCCATGCCAATAACGTGGATAAGGTACAGCATATACCCCTTGATAATTTTCATCAGCAATATCACGGGTGGCTTTAATAATAGACGAATTCTCATTCTGTAAATAATAAGTATTCTGTATGACAGATTTCACAGGTTGGCTATCATTTACTCCCATCGCTATATTAATCATTAATGCATCTGTGAAATTGTCAAGGCGGAAGAAAAAGATATCACCTATCCTATATTTTAATCCTTCCTTTTCTATGATATCCATTGACTCTTGAACATGTATTTTTATAGTCTCCTTTGGTATCATTACTGTTAGTATTGATAAAAAGAAAAAGGAAACTACCATTAGAACAGTAATCGAGAATATTTTTATCACATGATTCATAATAGTTGCAAATATAGCAAATATCTATTATATTTCAGCGAAAAATATAAAAAAGTTTCTCCAGATTTTATAACTTTGCAGGCATAATAAAAATGACCTTGACATGTAAAATATGAATAGATCTTATAAAATGTTGAGAATCCAATGGATAGACTTGCTTAGGGGCTTCTGTATGATTGCCATACTATGGTTTCATACTGAAATGTATTATGTAGGATATGATATTACTCCCTATGCAATGTATGTAGGAAATGTCCTCGCTGTATTTTTTTTTCTATCAGGATATTTATTATATCACAAAGACTTAATCATTAAGAAAAGAATTTATTCTATTTTTCGTAAGTTAATTATTCCATATTTTTTCTTTACCTCTATTATGGCTTTTCCTAAAGCTCTAGTATATCATAATACAGACTTATTCGCTATTATTACAGATATCATATATGGATATGCTTCCTGGTTTATTGCAGCATTAATTGTATCAGAATTAATGTTTATCATAATACTTCACTATTTTAAAAAACATATAATAGAAATCATAAGTATAACATCGATTATTATGCTGATATTGTCATATCTTATAGGTAATAACTACAACCCATCCTGCATTCATTATGAAGATAATTTTTGGCACATAAATGAATCCTTATTAGGTTTCTTTTTCTTGTCTTTTGGATATATTTTCAGACATTTTGAGAATCAGTTCAGTCACTTCCAGTTAAAACTACTTCCTATATTAACTATATTGTTTATTATCAGCAAATTAATAATATATAAAACTGAGGGACAATTTATTTTTGGACCTATCGTAGTATCTAACTATCCTCTTTTCGTTATAGATCTAATAATAGGTATTTTATTGTTAGTAATAATATTCAAACTGCTTCCTCCAAACTACCTTATACAATGGACAGGTAGTCATAGTATAGTATATTATTTTATATGTGGAGGAGTTCCGCTTATCACCAGTAAACTATTTAATATGTTTAGTTTTACTTTTAAAGGCTATTTTTCAATAGTAATAGTATTCCTTGTAATTTATTTTATCAGCACAATAATTACCTGGATCATATATAAATATCTTCCAGTTATTATTTATTCTCACTCTAAACAGTAAACTAACCTTCAATTTGGAGATAAAAGGATAAGAGGTTATTTACTCATTATAAATCATATATAAATATATATTTTAACTCAACTCCAGCATTCTTTCTATAGGTTTTACAGCCTCTTGGGCTATTTCCTTATCTACCTCCACTGTCGGCCATTCATACTTTAGAGCATTATAAATCTTCAGAAGAGAGTTCATCTTCATATAGTCACACTCGTTACAATGACAACCTATAGAACCCTCTGATATCTCTGGCGGTACTGGATAGAACTTGGTATCAGGACATTGACGCTGCATCTCATGCAAAATTCCAGCCTCTGTAGCCACGATATACTCTTCGGTAGGGTGTTCTACCGCATATTTCAAAAGAACGGCTGTAGAGCCCACAATATCAGCCGTAGCGAGCACAGGACCCTTACATTCTGGATGTGCAAGAACCAATGCCTTTGGATATTGCTCTTTCAGTTTGATAATCTCAGGTACAGAGAAACGCTCATGAACATGACATCCACCATTCCATAAAAGCATCTTCCTGCCAGTAATCTCATTGATATAAGATCCTAAATTATAATCTGGACCAAAAATAATCTTAGCATCCTTTGGAAAAGTATCTACTATTTTCTTAGCATTACCACTGGTAACTACTACATCTGTCAATGCCTTGACAGCAGCCGTGGTATTAACATAACTGACTACCTGATAACCTGGATACTCTTCCTTGTATTTCTTTAAATCCTCTGCCTTACAACTATCAGCAAGAGAGCATCCGGCATTCAGATCTGGACATAATACGAGTTTATCAGGTGAGAGTATCTTACAAGTCTCAGCCATAAAGTGAACACCACACATCACAATGATTTTCGCCTCAGTCTCTGCAGCCTTACGGGCAAGTGCCAGAGAATCACCGATAAAGTCAGCAATCTCTTGTATCTCACCTTTCGTATAATAATGTGCTAAGATAACAGCATTCTTTTCATCAGCAAGACGACGAATCTCTGCTTTTAAGTCTATACCATCAGCCACTGGCTCATCGATAAATCCCTGTTTGATCCACTCAGTTTTCAACATCATATTATATTTATTTTCTTTTTATTTTTTCTTTTAAAAATGAAATGAATAGGATGATATGCCGTTGATAAGTGCAAAACTTTCTTGGCTTTTTCTTGCCAGATTATTTATTCACTTATTATCTCCAGTTTTCCTCATCCCTTGTGAATACTTTCTTGCTGATTATGAGTTCACTAAGTAGTTTATCCACAATTCTCAATTCTGGTGCAAATATAATAAGTTTATATCTTTTTTCAGCGAAAAAGAGTGGAAAAGTTACTCAGAAAGTTGTGATTTATTCTTTTTATCCATAGACAGAAGAGTGGATAAGTGTGTTAAGTGAATTACTTCACAAGTTATAAACACACTTATCCACTAGTTTATCCACACTGTTATTTATCGCTTTAGCATCAAAGTCTCAGCAAATTTATAAATAATAATTCCTGCTGTGACACTGACATTCATAGAGTGTTTGGTACCTAATTGTGGAATCTCCAAACAACCGTCAGAGGCATCCACAACTTCCTGATGTACACCTTTTACCTCATTTCCTAAGATAACAGCATATCGTTGTCCTTCTTGTGGTGTAAAGGTTTGTAGTTTTGTAGAGTGCTCCACTTGTTCTACAGACAGCACTTGATAGCCTTTCTCTTGTAATTCTTTGACTGCATCCAAGGCAGAAGGAAAATATTTCCAACTGACAGAATCCTCTGCTCCTAATGCTGTCTTGTGAATCTCCGTGGCTGGGGGAGTGCAACTGATACCACAGAGATAGACTGCCTCTACACGGAAAGCGTCACAAGTACGGAAAACACTTCCTACATTATACATAGAGCGTACATCATCCAGTACGACGATAAGGGGCATCTTTTCTGACTCACGAAACTCATCTACTGTGAGCCGTTGCATTTCAATAGTATGTATTTTTCTCATTAATGTGCCTCCAACCAGTTACTACCAAAACCACTATCAGCCACCAAGGGTACTTTCATCTCAAAGGCTCCTTGCATCTCCTCTAATACGATACGTTCTACTGTCTCTTTTTCTTCTGGTACAACAGAGAAGTTCAATTCGTCATGTACTTGGAGAATCATCTTACTCTTGATACCTTCTTTCTTAAAACGTTGGAAGATACGTATCATCGCTACCTTAATAATATCCGCTGCAGTACCCTGGATAGGAGCATTGATGGCATTACGCTCTGCGAATCCACGAACCACAGAGTTGGCACTATTGATATCTGGCAGATAACGACGACGACCAAATAGGGTAGTGACATATCCTTGTTGGCGAGCCACCTCTTTGGATTTCTCCATATAGTCATGAACTTGTGGGAAGGTATCGAAATAGCCGTCTATCAACTGTTTTGCCTCTGCTCGATCGATATCCAAACGCTCTGCTAAACCAAAAACAGTGATGCCATAGATGATACCAAAATTAGCACGTTTAGACTTAGTACGCTCATCACGGGTTACTTCTGTAATATCTTTCTTATAGATATTTGCTGCTGTTGCCGCATGCAAGTCCTTACCCTCACGGAATACGTTGATCATATTCTCATCACCTGATAAGTGAGCCATCACACGCAGTTCTATCTGACTATAGTCTGCAGAGAAGAACAAGCAACCAGGTTCTGGTACGAAAGCCTTTCTTATCTCTTTTCCATCCTCTCCACGTATAGGGATATTCTGCAGGTTAGGGTCAGACGACGACAGTCGACCAGTTGCTGTGATTGTCTGGTTGAAAGAGGTATGGATATGTCCTGTATGTGGATTAATCAACTTAGGTAATGCTTCGATATACGTACCTAATAGTTTCTTTAACCCTCTGTGTTGCAGAATCTTATCGACTATCTCATGTTTATGACGTAGTTGTTGTAATACTTCCTCACTCGTCACATATTGTCCAGTCTTCGTCTTCTTGGGTTTCTCGATGATTTTCATCTTACCAAAAAGGATATCACCTACCTGTTTGGGGGATGCGATATTAAATTGTTCACCAGCCAACTCATAGATCCGCTTTTCTATGTCGAGCATGCGCTGGGTCAGTTGGGTAGATGTCTCTGACAGAGAGTTGGTGTCGATACACACACCATTCATCTCCATCTCTGCGAGGACAGGCATCAAAGGCATCTCAATCTCATAGAACAACTGTTCGGCTCCATATTTCTTCAGTTCCGGCTCTAATTTATTTTTCAACTGTAATGTGATGTCCGCATCCTCTGCCGCATATTCATATACTTCCTTAGGATCCAGGTCACGCATCGAACGCTGGTTCTTCCCCTTAGGACCAATCAACTCGTCAATATGGATAGTCTGATAGTGCAGATAGATCTCAGCCATATAGTCCATGTTATGACGAAGTTCGGGTTGGATGAGATAGTGGGCGATCATAGTGTCCCACATCTTACCTTTCAACTCAATGTCATAGTTACGAAGAACCTCTAAGTCATATTTCAGATTCTGTCCGACTTTCAAAATATCCTCATGCTCATAGACGGGTCGGAAAATCTCGACAATCTTCTGTGCCTCCTCCCGTTGGGGTGGGATAGGGACATAAAATGCCTGATGCTCCTTCACAGCGAAACTCAATCCTACCAATTCTGCGTCGATGGCATTGGTCGAAGTGGTCTCTGTATCTAGACTGAGAATTTCTTTTGTTAAGAAAAAGTCACATAATTTCTTTAAATCTTCCTCATTATCAATCAGTTGATAGTCGTGAACCACTGATTTTAATGTCTCAAATTTCGAAAATTCTGGCTCGCTCGTCCCCACGGGCGCAAATTCTGCAAACAAATCGAGTTGTCCGTTCACAGGAGTTGATACTTTTTCAGTTTTTTTAAGAATCTTACTTGCAAGGGTCTTAAACTCCAATTCCTCTAACAGTTTTCCAAGTTCCTCCTCATTCGGCTCTGAGATTTTCAATTCGTCGAGATTCAGTTCGATGGGAATATCTGTTTTGATGGTTGCCAAGAATTTCGACATCTTGATATCCTCCACATGTTCCTCCACTTTTGTCTTGAGTGCTCCTTTGATCTCATCCGTATGCTGAAGCATGTTCTCAATGGTACCAAACTGGTCGATAAGTTTGACAGCAGTTTTCTCTCCCACACCAGGACAACCAGGAAAGTTATCAGCAGAGTCACCCATCAAGGCAAGCAGGTCGATGACAGCCATTGTCGATGGAATACCATATTTTGCTTTTACTTCCTCTATACCTATCGTCTCATAGCCACCTCCATGACGAGGACGGAAGATGAAGACATTCTCCTTGACTAACTGTCCATAATCCTTATCCGGAGTCAGCATATAGGTAGTCATTCCTTGTGCTCCAGCCTTCGTGGCAAGTGTACCAATGACATCATCAGCCTCGAAGCCGTCAACCTGCAGGATGGGAATGTTCCATGCCTTCAACAAGTCTTTGATGATAGGTACTGCCTTACGGATATCCTCTGGGGTAGCCTCCCGTTGTGCTTTATATGCTGGGAAAGCCTCACTGCGGAATGTAGGACCATGAGGGTCAAAGGCGACCCCAAGGTGAGTAGGTTGCTCCTTGGTGAGTACTTCTTGCAACGTATTCACGAAACCAACGATCGCTGAAGTATTCAGACCTTTCGAGTTGATACGCGGATTCTTGATGAAAGCGTAATAAGAGCGGTAAATAAGCGCATAAGCGTCTAAAAGGAAGAGTTTATCCATAACATTATTTATTTTCTGCGTAAAATTACTAAAATATTTTCCAATATCCCGATATTTTCACTATTTTTGTAACAAATTTCAATGAAAATGGATTATTTGTCACTTATCAAGCAGCCTATAGAGAAGGATCTCGACGATTTCATCGAATTGTTCAACAAGAGTTTGTCACATGAGGATGGATTACTTTCACAAGTGTTGACGCATATCCGTCAGCGTGGTGGAAAGCGTATGCGTCCTATGTTGATATTACTCACTGCCAAGAACTACGGAGGAGTCTCCGACGTGACTCAGTATGCTGCTGTAGGCTTGGAAATGCTACATACAGCCTCGTTGGTTCATGATGATGTGGTAGACGAGAGTGGGGAGCGTAGGGGTCAGGCTTCTGTCAATGCTACCTATAATAATAAGGTGGCTGTGTTGGTGGGTGACTATATCCTCTCTACTGCTTTGTTGAGTGTGGCTAAGACGGGTAACAAGCGTATTGTGGAGTATCTTGCTGAGTTAGGTCGTACGTTGGCTGCTGGTGAGATCCTTCAGTTGTCTAATATCCAGAATCAGGAGTTGAGCGAGGAGGTTTATTATCAGGTCATCAATCAAAAGACAGCCGCTTTGTTTGAGGCTTGTGCCGCTATCGGTGCTATCTCCTCAGGAACCTCTGACGAAGAGGTAAAGAAAGCGGCTAAGTTTGGACAGACCTTGGGTATCATGTTCCAGATTCGTGATGATATCTTTGATTATTATGACTCGAAGGAGATAGGCAAACCTACTGGTAATGATATGACTGAGGGTAAGTTGACCCTTCCTGTTCTCTATGCTTTGAATAAGGCTAATTACGAGTCGATGCATACCCTTGCGAAGAAAGTCAAGGCGGGTACGATAAATCCTGATGAGATAGCCGTATTAGTAGAGTTCACCAAGCAACAAGGGGGCATCGAGTATGCAGAACAGCGTATGCAGGAGTTCAGTAAGGTCTGCATGGATTATATCAATACTTGTGTAAAAGAAAAGGCAATCAAGGATGCCCTGACTGCCTATGTCGATTACGTGATAGAGCGTAATTACTAAAAGAATTTCGTCTCTTGTCCTAAGATCTCACTGAGCAAAAGATTGGCAAGTCTGGATGTTCCCATGCGGAACCACTGGTTGGTGAGCCATTCCTTGCCCAATACCTCTTTGACAATGGTGTAATAGATCAATGCGTCCATCACACTGTTCAGTCCGCCGGCTGGTTTGAAACCAATCTGTATACCAGTCTTCTCATAATATTCCTTGATGGCTTGGCACATCACATAGGCTGCCTCTGGGGTTGCCGCAGGCTCTAACTTACCTGTGGAGGTCTTGATATAGTCGGTACCTGCATACATAGCAAGTATGGCTGCCTTCTTGATATTACTTGCTGTCTTCAGACAACCAGTCTCCAAGATGACCTTCATCTTATGTTCTCCGCATACTGCCTTCAGTTCTGCAATCTCATCCGCTACATCCTCGTAATTACCACTCAGGAACTTACCTACTGGCAGTACGATGTCTATCTCTGTGGCACCATCCTTGATGGCAAGGGCGGTCTCTGCAACCTTCACTTCGATGACTGCCTGTGAGGATGGGAAACTGCCTGACACACAGGCGATTTCTACTCCGTCTATCTCCAAGGTCTCTGCCACTGTCTTGGCAAAACAGGGATAGACACAGATGGTCGCTACATGGGGTAGGTCAGGATAGGTCTCGTCAAACTGGTTGACTTTCTCTGTGAAGGCAAGGACGCTCTCCTCTGAGTCTGTGGTTTTGAGGGTCGTCAACTCCACACTGCCCAGCAGGAATTTCTTCACTTCTGCGGTATCGTTCTCATGTACTTTCTCTGCGATAATCTTGCGGACGGCGGTGCGTACCTCCTCGTCATTGATGTCTGTATTGTAAAGACTTAATGCCTTCTCATACTTATTCTCTTGTTGTTCCATCATTTATAATTTGTCATTATTAATATGTCGTGTCTTATCTCGCTGTGTCTTCTTCTCGATATTCTTCTTGAACTCCGCTGTCAGGTCGACCCCTGTCTGGTTGGCAAGACAGAGCAATACCCATAGCACATCAGCCATCTCGTCACCTAAGTTGTCTTTCTCACCTGGTTTGAAACTCTGGTCACCATATTTACGGGCGATGACACGTGCCAGTTCGCCCACTTCCTCTGTCAGTACTGCCATATTTGTCAGTTCTGAGAAATACCTTACTCCGTAGGTCTTAATCCACTGGTCAACAGTCTCTTGTGCTTCCTTGATGGTCATCTTCTTGTTAGCATATTAAAGATCAGTAGAGCAATGGCTAACAGGACAATAATGATTCCCTGTTTGTTCTCTCGCTCATATTCTTTCCAATGAAAGGCTCTGTATAGAAATACAATCACCCACAGGAAGATACCAAATATACAGGGCCACACGCCAAAGTTGGATCCTGAGACCATACTGATGATAAAGCCGACAAACATCAGGATGACTCCCGATACTTCTATTTCTCTTAGGTATTTTTTCATATTATTCTATGTTGTCTTTATTGATATTAATAGTTTCTGTATTTGGTTTTGAACAACCAATTAATTTTAGTTCACCTGTATAGAGAATATATCCCCAAAAAGCAAGCCCTAAGGCAATGAATATTTTGAGCGTTGTATCTTTTTTGATACTTATGGTAAAATGAGTTAATATTAGTATTAATCCCATCCAATACAACAATTCATATTCTCCAATTCCGAAGATAACTTTATTAGTAAATCCTTCACCAACTTCTAAGAATCCTCCAAAGAGTAAAATCTTTGTAAGAGGGTGTAATAAGATGCCAGCACACATCATGACTACACCTATATAGAATAGTATTTTTGTTATTTTCATATTATTCTTTATTTTTAGTATCCATACAAATGGTGACGGGACCATCGTTCAGTAGTTCAACCTTCATATCTGCA
Source organism: Prevotella sp. (assembly GCA_017470055.1). Classification (GTDB taxonomy): domain Bacteria; phylum Bacteroidota; class Bacteroidia; order Bacteroidales; family Bacteroidaceae; genus Prevotella. The sequence goes on from JAFUFD010000062.1 coordinate 9,471, forward strand.
CCAAACTCGCCAGTACCTACGGGCTTGCCTATCGCAGCACTTAGTTTCGTGCAGAATTCCTCATAGAGGGGGATGGAGTGCTCGTGACTGCCAGCCTTGAACCAACTGGGACGGTTGCCTTTCTTGTAGCTGGCGAAGAGGGTGAACTGACTGACCACTAAAGCCTCTCCACCAATGTCCATGATGGAGCGGTTCATGACATGATTCTCGTCGTCGAAAACACGCAGTGCTGCAACCTTCTTGACGAGCCAGTCAACATCCTCGCTGGTATCCTCGTCGCAGACTCCCAGCAGGATCAAAAACCCTTGCTGGATGGCACTATGTACCTCTCCGTCTATCGTCACACTGGCATGCTGTACACGTTGTATTACTATTCTCATGCTGCAAAGGTACGATTAAGTGAGAAGAAAACCAAAAGATTTTTGGGTTTTCTCGAAAGGGAGTACCTTCGACCGCCAGGTCAAGAGGTAAACAAAAACTATGATAATGTTTGTTATTTGACGCTATTTATGATGATACCTCATTAGGGTGGAAATGCTCATAGACCACCTTTCCCTTGGTGCTGCCGAGCGTTTGAGTAAGGTCTGGGAGAGTAGCCTCCTTGATGCGTTTGACGCTCTTGAAGGCCTTTAAAAGGGCTTCCTTGCCCTTCGGTCCTAACCCCTTGATGTCGTCCAGTTCTGAGTGCAGTGCATGCTTAGACCGCTTGTCACGATGGAAGGTGATGGCGAAGCGGTGTACCTCATCCTGCAGATGGGTCAGTACTCTGAAGAGTTCGGATGTGTCCTTAATACCTACCACCCGTGGTGGGAAACCGTAGAGCAGTTCGTTGGTCCTGTGTCTGTCGTCTTTTGCCAGTCCGGCAATGGGAATATCGAGTCCTAACTCGTCCTGAACGGCTTGTCGGATGACCTCCATCTGTCCTTTTCCACCATCGGCGATGATGAGGTCGGGTAGGGGTTGCTCCTCTTCCATCAGACGGTGGTAACGCCGGTATACCACCTCTTTCATGCTGGCATAATCGTCGGGTCCTACTACGGTCTTGATATTATACTTGCGATAGTCTTGTTTAGATGGCTTCATTTTCTTGAAGACGACACAGGCGGCAACGGCATCTGAACCTGAGATATTGGAGTTGTCGAAACACTCGATCTGATAGGGCATCTTGGGGAGGTGCAACAGGTCTTGCAGTTCCTTCATCAGACGCACGGATTTCTGCTCTGGGTTGAGTTTCTCGGCTTGTTTTAGGCGGTCGAACTTATATTGTTTTCCATTCATCAGCGAAAGGTCCAAGAGGGTCTTTTTATCTCCTCTCTGGGGGACGGTAATCGTTACTCCCTCCATGTCTAGATCGATCTCTTGGGGCACGATAATCTCCTTGGCATTGCTATGGAATCGCTCTCGCATCTCTACGATACCTAACTGCAGCAGTTCCTCGTCTGTCTCGTCGAGTTTCTTCTTATACTCAAAGGTGAAACTCTGGTTGATGGAACCGTTGGAGACATGGATATAGTTGATGAAAGCGACTTTCTCGTCATTGGTGATCGTGAGCACGTCGACATTGTTGATGGTGTGACTGACCACCTCGCTTTTCGACACAAACTGGTCGATGAGCAGATAGCGACGCTTCACCTCTTCTGCTTCCTCAAAACGGAGTTGCTCGGAGAGTTGTAGCATCTCGTCTTTGAGTGCCTTCAGCACCTCTCGTGTATTGCCTTTTAAGATCTCCCGGCACTGGTCTATATTCTTCTGATAGTCGTCCCACGACTGCTTCCCTATGCAGGGTGCTGCACAGTTCTTGATATGGTACTCAAGGCAGACTTGGTATTTCTTTTGTTCTACACCCTCCTTGGTAATGGGGAATTTGCAGGTCCTTGGGTGGTATAGTTTCTTGATGAGGTCAAGAACGGCATGCATGCTGCCTACATGGGAATAGGGACCGTAGTAGGTTCCCCATTTCTTATTAATGGTACGTGTAGGGAAGATGCGGGGCAGGTATTCTTTGGTGACGCAGATACTGGGGTAGGTCTTGCCGTCCTTCAGCAGCACATTGTACCTTGGGTTATACTTCTTGATGAGGGAGTTCTCCAAGAGTAATGCGTCCTCTTCCGTATTCACCACGGTATAGCTGATATCATGTATCTTCGATACCAGTACCTTGGTCTTGAAACGGTCTACCTCGGTGTGGAAATAGGAAGAGACTCTTGCCTTCAAGTTCTTTGCCTTACCCACATAGATGATCGTTCCCTCAGCATCGTAGTACTGGTAACTACCAGGCTTCTCGGGTAGGGCACTCACAATGCTCTTGAGCCTCTTCAGCCTTTCCTCATTCTCTTCCTTTGTCATGCTAAATGTTTCACGTGGAACATTAGACGACCATCAAGGTAGTAACATCTACTAAGCCTTTGAATTTGTCTCTGCCGTGCAATCCCTCGTCTGTAATCTCTATAATGAAATTCATATAGATGTTTTTGGGGTGGAAGTGTTTCACAAGTTTATAGGTGGCAAGTGCGGTACCACCAGTCGCTAACAAGTCATCGTGGATCAAAACGACATCGTTCTCATCGATAGAGTCGATGTGCATCTCTACGATGTCCACTCCATACTCCTTGGTGAATGACTCTTTAATGACTGTAGCGGGCAGTTTTCCAGGCTTTCTTGCCAGTACTACACCTGCTCCCATCTTTGCTGCTAATGCGGCAGCCATGACGAAACCTCGTGATTCCACCCCGACAATCTTGGTAATCCCTTTGTCTTTGTAGAGATCGTACATTTCGTCTAGCATAATCTTCATGCACTCTGCATCTTTGTAGAGGGTAGTGACATCTCTGAAATTGATTCCTTTCTTCGGAAAATCTGGTATGCTACGCAGATGCTCCATCAGTGTTTTGTTGTTCATAATCAATTGGTTTATTCGTTATTGTTACTTATGTTTCATGCTTTAATGTTTCACGTGGAACGTTATCTTCCCATCAGTACCAGCATCACGTTGATATCACTGGGTGATACTCCTGGTATTCTACTTGCTTGTGCCAATGTCTCTGGGTCGATGGCGGTGAGTTTCTGACGTGCCTCCGTGCTGAGTTGCTGCATCTCGTTATAGTTGAAGCGCCCTTTGATTTTGATATTCTCCAAGCGGTGCATCTTGTCAGCAACGATACGTTCCCGTTCGATATACCCTTTATATTTGATATGTACCTCCGCAGCCTCTGCGATTTCTTCTTTTCGTTGAGTAGGACGATTCAGTATTTCCTTCAATTCTGGAATCACCTCCTGTAGTTTCTCGAAGTTTAGTTCTGGACGGGCAATCAGGTCTTCCAGTTTACAGCCATAGACGAGTGGGGTACTCCCAAGGGCTTCCAGAGCACCATTGATGACCTTCGGTTTTATCGGGAATGTTTTGCAGAAGTTTTCGATTTCTTCGATATGTTTCTTCTTCTCCATCCACCAGTCGTATCGGTCTCTTTTGGCGATTCCTAATTCGTAGGCTTTCTCGGTCAGTCGTGCGTCCGCATCGTCTTGTCTTAGCAGGATGCGGTATTCCGCACGGGAGGTGAACATACGGTAGGGCTCATCCACTCCTTTCGTCACTAAGTCGTCAATTAGCACTCCTATATATGCCTCGTCCCTATGCAGCACAAACGTCTGGTCTGTTGTTGTGTCACTACAACCAGCACCACCAGCCTTCAATGCTGCATTGATACCAGCCACCGTTCCCTGTCCGCCAGCCTCCTCATAACCTGTCGTACCATTCACCTGTCCTGCCATAAATAATCCTGCAATGATTTTCGATTCCAACGAGTGCTTGAGTTGGGTGGGATCGAAGAAATCGTATTCGATGGCATAACCAGGACGGTACACCTTCAGGTCTCTGAAAGCAGGGATATGTTTCAGGGCTGCTATCTGTACGTCCATAGGTAATGACGACGAGAAACCGTTCAGGTATAGTTCATTGGTATCTGTCCCTTCTGGTTCAAGGAACAACGGGTGTTGCTCTCTGTCTGGGAAGGTGACCAGTTTGGTCTCTATCGAGGGACAGTAACGGGGTCCTATCGACTGTATCTGTCCATTATAGAGTGGGGAGTCTTTCAGTCCTGAGCGTAATGTCTCATGGACGGCAGGATTGGTGTTACAGGTCCAACAGGTCAGTTGGGGAAGGGGACGTGGCTCGCTCATATAGGAGAACTGGTGGAAGTCGTGCTCACCCTCCTGTATCTCTAAATCCTCGAAATGAACGGAACGCTTGTCGATGCGGACGGGTGTACCCGTCTTCATTCTTTCTGAGCGGACACCATGCCGGGTGATACTCTCTGTAAAATGAGGAACGGCAGGTTCTGCGATACGTCCTCCAGGTACCATCTTACGTCCAATGTGCATCAGTCCGTTGAGGAAAGTACCAGCCGTCACGATGACGGCTTTGGCTCGCAGTTCCACGCCCCAGATGGTCTTCACTCCCACCACCTGCATCGTTTGTTGCTTTGCCACAGCAGCAGACTCTACCAGTAGTTCGTCGGCTTGGTCTTGCCAGACATCGAGGTTGTCCGTATGGTCGAGGACACTGCGCCATTGCCAGATGAACTTACCACGGTCACACTGGGCACGAGGGCTCCACATGGCAGGACCCTTACTACGGTTAAGCATACGGAACTGGATCGCCGTGGCATCTGTCACGAGTCCCATCTGTCCACCTAATGCGTCAATCTCTCGCACGATCTGTCCCTTGGCAATACCGCCTACGGCAGGATTGCACGACATCTGCGCGATCTTGTTCATATCCATCGTTACCAGACAGGTCTTTGCTCCCATGTTTGCAGAGGCACAAGCAGCCTCACAACCAGCATGACCTCCTCCGATAACCAGTACGTCATATTTTAGTATCATGCTGACAAAGGTAGTGCAAATCGAACGAAAATGCAAATAAAATGGAGGATTTTTAATGATCAACCAAGAAAGAAGAGGCTGACACCTATGACAGAGATCACAGCACCAACGACAGTGCGCCAAGTGATAGGCTGATGGAACAACCAACGAGAGGGTAGGATGATGATAATAGGGGTTAGTGCCATCAGGGTAGAGGCGATGCCGGCACTGGTATATTGTACTGCCATCAGTGAGAACCCTACACCTACGAAAGGACCAAAGATGGTGGTTGCTGTGGCGACAGTCATTCCCTTTCTGTCATGTATGGCTTCCCGAAGCGGGGCGAAGCCCTCCCTGACATATAGTAATAAGGTAAAGCCGATGATACCTGCTATACAACGGAAGAAATTAGCACTGAACGGGACGAGCCATGCTGGTATCTGTGTGGTGTCGTAATGGTCCATACCTATCTTGCTTAATACGAGTCCGATGCCTTGACAGAGTGCCGCACCAATAGCAAACAAGACTCCGCTCAGGGGTAGTTTCAAAGCCACCTTATGATGCTCCCCACGTCCTAACACGGAGATACTGATGCCTGCCAGTGTGACGAGCATGGCAAGAATACTCATCCCTTTCATCTCCTGTCCCAGTGTTATCCATGCCATCAAGGCGGCAGCAAGAGGAGCCAGCGTCATAAACAATTGTCCGTATCGTGAGCCGATGATGATATAGCATTGGAATAGACAGAAGTCGCCAATGACATAGCCTACCAGTCCAGAGAGCAGCATCCAGCCGTATGCCTCCATCGTTCCACCTGCTGGCAAGGGTGAGCCCACAACGACCATAAAAAGCACCACAGAGAATAACAGGGCAAGTGCCATGCGCAGCACGTTGAGGGGCAGGTTGCCCAACCGCTTGCTGCCAAACTCACTGAGCAGTGCCGTTGCCGTCCATGAGAACGCCACGCCAATAGAGATCAATTCACCAAGGTATCCCATCATATTACGTGCAAAGGTAATAAATATTTAATGAAGGTGTAAAAAATCTTGTTTTTATTTTTTACTTTCAGATATTCTTCTTATATTTGCAATCTATACAATTACCGAATTACCAATTAACAGCCTAAAATAATAAGTATGAAAAGACTAAAAGTGTTAATCGTATGCTTGTTGTCGTTATGTACACTACAGGCGCAAAGCGTTTTGAAGATTAATGGAGAGAAAGTTGAGAAAGACTTCTCTTACATTACTCTTGATCCAACTATTCCAGGAAATATCTTGGTTTATTTCACTGACAACTCTTTTGAGAGTTACAATATGAACTTAGTGGAAGTATACCCTAATGGAGTAAATGAGGTCATTCCTGGTGATGCGAATGGTGACAAAAAAGTCAATGTCACAGATATTGTTGCCACAGTGAACTATATCCTGGGTAAGGACGATCCTACTTTCATTTTTGAGGCTGCTGACGTGAATCATGATAAAGCGGTTAACGTCACGGATATCGTGATGATGGTTAATATTATCTTAACCAGTGGTTCACGGATTAATCAGCAAGAGTTATATGCCGTTATGAAAAAGTATGGCTACACAGTTATAAGCGGTAATTAAAAGTACTAACCTTCTTAAATGAATAGCAAAATGAAAAAGATATTCACTGCCATATTGTTGTTATTTGCCATTAACATGAGTGCGCAGATACAGCAACAGCAAGATACGTTACGTATCACGATGATTGACGGATCCGTCAAGGATTTTATTTCCGGTGACATTACGAAGTTGGATTATTCCGATCCGTCTGTTGTTAAAGTTAACCTTTGGGATGGCTCTAATGCGAAGATTGAACGTAAGAGCATCAAGTCTATTCGCTTCTACAATCGATACAGCAATCCCAAAGTATTGTTGCAGGTACAGACTTCAGGAGCGTACGAAGGTTTATACTATTCTACAGCAAATCCTACTGGTGACTTTTTCTTTATATCCTCTCTTGCCAGTGACGAGATGTTAGGTGGCGGCGGAGAATATGATAATTTCATGGCAATAGATCTTTTGACAGTTAACGAAAGTTTGAATAACTCCCTTTCATCAGGTTGGGATACCTACTATCAGTCGATTTACAATATCAATACGATGATTAACTTGCTGAACTTCCTGCCCAGGGATGTCAAAAAGGAGGAGGCAGACCATGCCCATGGTGAGGCGCTTTTCCTTCGTGCGTATTACTACTATCAGTTGGCTTCTCTCTTTGGTAATATACCTATTATTACTAATAATGAGTCATGGAAGGAGAAAATCTCAACCACAACACCACTTGAAGTTTGGGGTAGAATATTGCAGGACTTGAAGGATGCTATCAAATTACTGGATGGCTATTCTCCTACGTTGACAATTGACGATAGCCGTGTGGGTAAATATGCTGCAGAGGCATTATTGGCACGTGCCTACCTGTTCTATACAGGATTCTATATGGGCGTTCATGACATTGCCAATGGAACTGCCGATGTCACTTTGCCAGACGGAAGCAGTCTGACGAAAGCAGATGTAGTTAGTTATCTTAATGACTGTATCACTAATTCTGGTTTCTCCTTGGTACCTGATTACCGTAATCTCTGGCCCTATACTAACCGCTATACAGTGGATGATTACGATTATACAAAAGACAAGAGCCTTCGTTGGGTAGAGAACGACGGGGCAATTAATCCAGAGGTGCTTTTCAAGATTAAGTATAATACGTATGCGTCTTGGGGCACTACAGTAGGATATAGTAACCAGTTTGCACTCTTTTTCGGGATGAGATTCAAAGATAATAGTGGTGTCTTCCCCTTTGGACAAGGATGGGGTGCTGGTACAGTTGCTCCTAATCTCTATCAGGACTGGAGTGATGCAGAGCCTCAGGACATTCGTCGTGATGCCTCTATACAGGATGTAACCAAACTTCATAATTATCTTTATGGTGAAGATTATGTGCAGGAAACACAATATCATGAGAAAAAGAACTCACCCATTTCTGCTCGTGATGAGAATGGATATGCAGAGACCTTCGAGAAACTGATGTACGGTCAGGATGGCTGGGTAGATTATAGTTTCCAGTTAGGTAATATCCACCCGCTGAACATCATCCGTTATGCTGATGTCCTGCTGATGCACAGTGAACTGACAGGAACGACAGATGGTATGAATCAGGTTCGTCGTCGTGCAGGACTGTCACCGATATCTACCTATTCACTCTCTGCTCTTCAACAGGAACGTCGTTGGGAGTTAGCCTTTGAGGGAGTCCGTTGGAATGACATGCGCCGTTGGGGTGATGACTACTGTATGGCTGCGCTCGACAAGCAGATGGACCAGCCTATTTACAATGGAGGAATACAAACGACAAACCCATTGGGTGTTCCTACCTATGAGGCTGATGCTCGTCCCTATAGTGCTCACTATGCAGAGAATCGCGGATTCTTCGCTAAGCCCGAAGCCTATCAAAAGGAAGGCGCAATGGTTACTCAAAAACTGTTGGGTTTCTGGACTTACGATGAGGGCGACAGAATCCTTCTTGACTATATCAACATTATTGATGGAGGAGTATTGCGTTATGACCCAGCAGGAAAAGAGGTTGCTAATGGAACCATCACCTTTACACCTACAGAGAATTACGACCAGCGTATCTGCCAGATCACATTCTCTGATGGTTGTATGTTGCCTATGAGTAAAAAGTATTCAGAAGAGGAAGGCACAATGACCTATGACCTTATCTCTCTCTCAGACGATGCGATGGTGCTCAAGGTTGATGGTAAGGAGTTGAAACTGCGTCGTATTGATAGTAATACAACGTTGATTAATCAGATTCATGGTATCAAGTGGTCGTATGGTACCTATACAGGAAAACACTGGAATACTGGAGATGAGGTGACCTTCGGTACCTATGGACTCTCTTCTTGGGAAGAGCCTTACCGAAGCCGGAATCTACCCAGTATTGGAGGAATTTATGATCCATATATCAAAGGAACTGCAGCCTCAGATCTGACATCATTTGTGAAAGCAAACAATATAACTGTGGGTGAGGGAGAGACAGACCCGTTTGCCTATATGGTATTTGACCTTTATAATAACACGATCAAGAAATATACGGCTGACGGCAAACTCATCAATACAGGTACCTTCATATTGAATAAAGATGGCGCATCGATGATATTGAAGACCTCTGAGAACGCGACATTAGTACCATATATGTATAATGGTAAGAATGAAATCACTAAAGAATTCCTTTTAAGATATAAAATCGCTCTATCTGAATTGGCTGAGCGTACAAGTCCTATTCTCTCATTGAGAAGTATATCGTTGATAGATGACATGAATACCTTCTGGATGTTTGGGCAACGTGGACTTACTTCAGGTGAGTTCGAAAATACACTTATTGTCCAGCAACAGGAAAAAGACGGCACACCGTCAGAGACAGGCAGATTCCTGAGTCTGAATATGGACAGAGAGCGTTTCATCATCTATGTGGAAGATGCCGAGACTGGTATGCAGATGGGCAAAGTGCAAGATAATTCTCCCTTTGAGTATTATGTTCCTTTTGGTCAAACTGTCACCAAGCAATTGCGCTTCCGTCTGAAGAACTGTAACAATATTGATGCCGTTACTGAGCGCACCTTCACCTTTACAAATGCTGATCCTCTACCAGAAGAGATGGTCATATTGGCTGGAGAAGCCTCAAAGAGTTGGACTTGGGATACCTCTATCACTGGTGCTGTCTGGGGTAACATGGGTTACTGTGGTGGCGCTGGTTCTAAAGTCGGTCTTTCTGGTGAAGGTCAGTGGTGGGGTGTTACATCTACTGACGAGTTTAATACTCAACTTGGTCATACAGAGGATGGCACCAACCATGGTGACGGTGACCTCAATGCCTACATGACGTTTGGTACTGACGGCATCTTGAACAGTTACGATAAGGATGGTAACCTTATCCGTACAGGCTCTTTCAGAGTAAACGACTATGATAATAGTGATCCTTCAGCATGGCGTGTAGGTATGTTGAATACAAATGCTATCCTCTGGCCATACGAAATTAATTCAGGCGGTAACATTCCAGACACTTATGAGATTGTTTACCTGACATCTGATAAGATGACGTTGGTATATCCTGACAAAGGTGACTTCAGCGGTCTTGGTGGCTGGGGTGAGGCTTCCTTCTGGCATTTCAAGGCAAAAGAGTAGTCTAAAATATTCGCCCTGCATCACAACTTGATGTAGGGCGAATGTCTCCGATGCCTCCGATCACAGTGAGGGATGCCTTCGCTTAAAGATGGGAAATTTTCCCCTCTCAGAGGGGAGTCGCTCCTCTCTGTGAGTGAAGGCATCCGCCACAGTGATCGGAGGCATTTCTATCAGCAAAATCGCCTTTCCTTGTCACCGTTGTCACCTCGTTGTTACCGACAATCCCCTGATTATCAAATAGTTTTGCAAGGTGGCAACGGTGACAAGGTTTTAAAAACTTATAGTGCGCGCA
>JAFUFD010000063.1 GCA_017470055.1 Prevotella sp.
ATTTCTACGATAAGAATGCGTCTCTACCAAGTCGTTTTCGGCAAAAAAGGTAGAGCAAAAGATTGGGATGCCTATATCAAATCCCTTTAGAACACCCCCTTTTTCGTGGTTTTATCATTTGCGTACTTTTTGCATACTCAAAATCTTTATCTCCTCATGTTTATTTGCTAATTTTGCATTTGAATTGCAAATTTTTAATACAATAAATTATGAGAAGATTTTTATTAATGTTTATCTGCTGTATGATGTTCACATCTAATTATGCAGAGCAAGTAATTCCTTTGGATCCAGAGCCCGATGATGATGGCGTTATTAACCATCCCCAGAAGAGTCCCGCCCTACTACCACGATTGTCGTATGAAAACGATTATCTTTTCATCACATCTCCTTATGTGGTTATTGATGCAGAAATTATTATCCGAGACGTGTATGGTAACATCCTCTATGACTCCATTGTAACTCTACCCGCTTCATCTTACGTGATGGTTCTACCCAACAGCGTTAATTCAGACAAGTATAGCATCCAACTTTACATCAATGGGCATAGTTACATTGGTTATTTCTAACAAGTACACCTAATTATTAATAAAAAATAGAAGTTATGAAAAAGGTATTCCTATTTGTTCTTTGTGCAATGGCACTATTAACAGCATGTTCAGACAGCGAGCAGATTGAATCCGCAGTTCCAAATCAGGCGGCTCAGGCCGCAAGTAACATTCGTAGTTATGACGAGGCTTTACAAATAGCCAAGTCATCCATATCAATTCTGGAGAGCAACCCCAAGACCAGGTCAGCAAGTTCCAGAGAAATTGACTTGTCGAAAAACGAAGTGGTGAAACTAGATCCAAAGACACGTAGGGCAACCGATACCAACGACACTCTTATGTATGTTTTCAACTTTGCAGATGAGCAAGGCTTTGCTGTTGTGTCGGCTTCAAAGAATACAGAAGGATTATTGGCTGTTACAGAAAAAGGAACCTATAACCCAGACTCCTTGTCAGAGATAGAAAGTTTCAACATATTCATGGACTTGGCTAAAAGTTATGTTGAGAATGCAGAAGCAACAGGTGGACCTAAAAGAATTATAGTTCGCCCATTAGAGAAAGATTCGATAGGTTACAGAGAAGGAAATGTCGTAGGACCATATGTAAGTGTCAACTGGGGACAACATCTCCCTGAGGGAGAATTGTTCGTCAACAATATTAGCGGATGTACAAATACGGCTATAGCCCAGATAATGTCTTATTATGAGTATCCGTCTCAAATAGTGCTGACTTATCTTACAAATGATCCCATGATCCAAACATTCAACTGGTCTCAAATGAAGGCACATTCAACTGGTCACTCGCTTAGTTCTTGTTCAACATCAGGAGTCCACTCTTCAATATCAAAATTGATGAAAGAATTAGGATATTTAAATCATAGCATTACATATAATACTTATACTTATACATATAACAGTTATGTTCCTTCAACCATGTCAACATTAGGATATCAAACAGGTAGTTGGAGTAATTATAACACGTCAAATGTCAAAGCACAGTTAGATAGCAATCATTTAATATTGATAACTGGCAAGGATTCGTCTCAAGATATTGGACACGCCTGGGTAATCGATGGATATAAGACAGAGGAAGAGGTAGTATATCATTATTTACAATACCCTGATGACATGATTTGGGTACTGAGTGGTATTGAAGTCATAGGATACAATTACTATTGCCATTGCAATTTTGGTTATTATGGAACCTATAATGGTTACTATTTATCAGGTGTATTTAATACTAACTACTCAAATTACACTGAAAATCTTTCTTTCTTACCGATTTATCATAACTAATGTTAAAAAACAGCAATTTCCCGTTGTGTTGATGCAGTAATTAACCGAATCTGTGTTTATATAAATGAATAGAGTTTAATTTTATCGTTTAGAGTATGAAAGAAAATAGTAAAATCACAGGA
>JAFUFD010000030.1 GCA_017470055.1 Prevotella sp.
ACAAGAGAATTGCGTCCATACAGGCAAAAATCAACAGAAGACCGAGGGAAAAACTAAATTTCCTCACACCAAATGAGGTCTTTTTCAAACATTATGCCTAACTTTGCAGGCAAATTGCACTTGCTGGTTGACTCTATAGGAGAAAAATTTGTGTGATTGACATGCGTTAATTTATGTGATATATGGGGCGAATACAAAAAATATTCGTATATTTGCAATCAGCATGACTAAGCACAAATGAACTTATATACTAATCTCAAAAACAAACAAAACTTATGAAAGACTTAAAAATGTACATCAACGGTCAGTTCTGCGAGAGTTCCAACGGCAAGTGGATTGACGTGTTGAATCCCTCTACGGAGGAAGTGATCTCCCGTCAGCCAGAAGGAACCATCGAGGACGTGAACCGTGCCTTGGATGCTGCCCGTGCGGCTCAGAAGGCATGGGGCAAGACACCTGCCATCGAGCGTGCCCAGTATCTGTTGAAGATGGCGGCAGGCATCAAGGCTCGTGAACAGGAGTTTACGGAGATCATCATGCGTGAACAGGGAAAGACCCGTGCATGGGCAAGTATCGAGGTGGGTGCCACGATATCGTATTTTGAGTATATGGCATCTTTCGCCCGCCATATCGAGGGCGAGATTATCCCCTCTGACCGTCCTAACGAGACGATTCTGCTGACGAAGAAGCCTATTGGAGTGGTGGCGGGCATCTTGCCTTGGAACTTCCCCTTCTTCCTCATCGCCCGTAAGGCTGGTGCGGCGCTGATTGCGGGATGTACCATCGTCATCAAGCCCTCGCAACTCACACCAGAGAACTGCACGGAGTTCGCCAAGGTCGTTGCTGAGACGGGATTACCCGCTGGTGTCATCAATATCGTGACGGGCAAGGGCTCTGTCATCGGTAATGAGATGGCTGGAAGTCCGAAGATTGACATTGTCAGCGTGACGGGTTCTGTCAGTGCCGGTGAGAGTATCATGGCTGCTGCCTCCAAGAACATCACGAAGGTCAGCCTCGAACTGGGCGGAAAGGCTCCTGCCATCGTCTGCAAGGATGCTGACCTGGAGCGTGCGGCACAGTGGATCGTCGACAGCCGTATCGGCAACAACGGTCAGATCTGTAATAATGCGGAGCGTGTCTACGTACAGAAAGAGGTGAAGGATGCCTTCACGAAGATTCTCGTCGACAAGATGAAGGCTGTGAAGGTGGGCGACCCCTGCGCCGATACGTCTGTCGACATGGGACCTCTCGTAGAGGCTCGTGCCTTGGAGAGTGTCACGGAGAAGGTGGAGCGCGCCATCAGCCAGGGTGCTAAACTGCTCTGTGGTGGTCAGCGTGTAGGTACAAAGGGCTATTTCTATGCCGCCACTGTTCTCGACGACTGCACACAGGATATGGATATCATCCATGAGGAGACCTTTGGTCCCGTCATCCCACTCGTGGAGTTCGACACCATCGACCAGGCGATAGCATGGGCTAACGACTGTGAGTACGGTCTTGCCTCCAGCATCTTCACCAAAGACCTGAACATCGCCACCAAGGCATGCCGTGAGTTGGAGTTCGGAGAGACCTATATCAACCGTGAGCACTTCGAGGCGATACAGGGCTTCCACGCTGGTGTGAAGAAATCGGGTATCGGAGGTGCCGACGGCAAGCATGGTGTGGAGGAATACCTCGTCACCCATGTGACTTACCTCGACACTTACGAGGACATGTAAGTCTTACTAAATAAAGAAATCCCCGCAGGATGACTGCGGGGATTTTTATTACCAATCAGAGAGGCTCGCCTTCGCCTCGATGCGCCGCTCCACATCATCGGGGAGGGCGGAGAAGAAGTTGAAGCCCGTCATGCGCTCTATCTCGTCAACAGTACGGACTGCCTCACGCATGGGCTGGCTACTACCATTATTCTCATAGACAAAGCCGATGGCGGCAGGATTCTTGCCTGTACGCAGCACCACCTTATAGAATGCCTCAGGAACGGTGACACGGCGGCGGCGCTCCCTGCCAATGGTCTTATGGGTATCGCCACGCAGGATAGGACCACAGACGATGTACACACGATCGTAACGCTTTGCCCATGTACGGCAAAGCATCTCCAAGTCGTTCCAGTCACCACCATTCAGTTTACTGTTCTGCGGACAGATATTCGTCATCAGGAAACTCTCCTCCTGCGCACGTTGGCTCCATTTGTTATCACCAGAGGGACACATGTGTCCACGGCTGTAGCCTGACTGCATATAGTCGAAAGTCGTGACGGGATTGCTCACCGCACTATCGGGATGGAAGGCGACTCCTTTACGCTTATAACTTCCTGAGACATGATTACCCGTCAGATACCACGAGACGGCAAGGGGTATGCGCATCGTCTCCGAATACCACACCCGATAGGCATAACGCTTCAGGGGAACGGTCTGTTGCGACACAACGACCTCGGTCAGGTCGTCAGACTCCTGCTGACTCTCCACACGCTGTCCGCAGGATTGCAGACACAGCAGGGTGACTGCGGCTACGATAAGGGATATACGCTTCATAAGTTAACTGATTCGAGTATAGATATAGATAGAGAGTGCGAGGATTAGCATCGTGCTACATAATGCCGCACACGTCATGATGACCAGCAGTCCCATCGCCTGTAGGACGGAGACACCACCCATCAGCAGTCCTGCTAACAGGGAAGGCACGAAGACCAGTCCGACCAGCAGCAACTGGGAGAGGACGGGTGCGAAGGCACGGGTGATCGCTTTGGTGAGGAAGGGGCGTAACGCCTCCAGACGGGATGCGCCATTACCACGAAGGTACTCGTCGAGTTCGGCATGGGAGCGACGCTCAAGGACATAGGTGGTGATACCTCGGCGACAGACGAAGAGTGCCTCTGCCTGCAGCATCGTCATCACTGGGATGAACGTGGAAGCCTCAAACAGCCCATGGGCACCGATCAGCCACTGTACGATGACACCCGTGACGAAAGTCACCACCGTCATACTGGCATAGAGCGGCACCGACTGCCATCGCTTACGGCAATAGACTGCGGTAGCGACACCACTGCTCAGCAGGACCCATAGGATATTGATCCAAGCCTTGTCCCACAGGAACACATAATAGAGAAGTGACGCCAGCACGGCAAGGGTGACGGCAAGCCGTCCGATCACTGTCGCTGACTGGCGCAGGAAACGGCGGTCGAGACGAAACAAGATGACGGCTGGCACGATCAGCAGCAGGACACCGATGATGACATGTAAGATAGTTATATTCATAGTCGTATCTGATTTTGTAGGATTCTGGAATTGACGGCAAGGACCGTAGCCCCATGACGGGCGGCATCTATCAACATCCGGTCGACCTGCTCCATCGTCTCCGCACTGATGGGCTCCGCAGGCTCGTCGACGATCAGCAGCGACTTGCCCAACTGCATCGCATTCTGAAGCAACAGCAGGTAACGCTCATCGGCAGACAATTCCGACCAGCGGCGACCATCGGTAGGCACCCTGTACGATGCCCCACCCTTATTGACTTTCAGTCCAAACAACATCTCCGAGAGGTCGGCAATACTGTCGTAGTCCTCGATTGCCGTCAACCGTTGCGGCACGTAGGCGATATGTCGGCGGAAATAGGGAGCGGAGCGAGGCGTCAACAGTTCCCCGTCGATACTGATATGTCCTTTATCAATAGGTATCATACCAAGGACAGCACGCAGGATGGTGGTCTTGCCTGTCCCTTTCGCACCTGTCAGGCACACCAGTTGTCCGTCGCCCACCGTCAGGGAGAGCGAGTGAGTCAACGGCTCTATCGTTACGTTATGCAGTTCTAACATTTCTATTTTTGTGCAAAGATAATAAATAATTGAGAATTGAGAATTGAGAATTGAGAATTTTTACTAATTTTGCAGCATGATAACGAAAAAGAGGCGAATGCCTGCCGAATGGGAACAGCAGAGTGCCGTGCAGTTGACAATGCCGCATGAGCATACCGACTGGGCTCCCATCCTGCCTGAGATCATGGCGGTCTATGAGGAGATGAGACGGGAGATCAGCAAGCATGAGCCACTAATCATCGTGGATGACATCCCCCATAACGACACATGGGCTCGTGACCACGGCTTTATTACTGTGGAAGAGGACGGGGAACTGCATCTCCTCGACTTTCGGTTTAACGGCTGGGGTGAGAAATTCCCTGCCGATTTGGACAACGAGATCAACAGGCACCTCTATGAGCGAGGGATGGTGAAGGGCATCTACGAGCCACATCTGGACTTCGTGCTGGAAGGGGGTAGCATTGAGAGCGACGGCAAAGGCACTATCTTCACGACAACGTGCTGTCTGATGGCTCCCCATCGCAACCAGCCGCTGACCCAAGAGGAGATAGAGCAGCGTTTGAAAGAGTATCTGGGTGCCGAGCGTATCGTATGGTTAAACCATGGAAGTCTTATCGGTGACGACACGGACGGACATATCGACACCTTGGTACGCATCGCTCCTAACGACACCTTATTATATACGGGAGGGGATGAGGAGCATCCCGACTTGGTGGAGATGGAGAAGGAACTGCAGTGTCTACGGTCATGCCATGACCGTCCCTACAAATTACTGAAGTTGCCACTCCCCCGCCCCATCTACGATGAGGGGCAACGCCTTCCTGCCACCTATGCCAACTACCTCGTCATCAACGGTGCCGTACTGGTGCCCACCTACGACCAACCTGACCTTGACGCAGAGGCTATGCGGACGATTGGCAAGGCTTTTCCCGACTGGGAGATCGTTGGTATCGACTGTCGTGCCGTCATCCAGCAACATGGTAGTCTACATTGTTGTACTATGCAATATTATTAGAAGATGAAGATAGGTATCATTCAACAGCACAACACTGCGGATATCGCTGACAATAAGAAGCGATTGGCAGAGAAGATCACCAGTCTCGCCCAACAGGGTGCGACACTTATCGTGTTGCAGGAGTTGCACAATGGACTCTATTTCTGTCAGGCGGAGGATGTCAACGTGTTCGACCAAGCGGAACCGATTCCCGGTCCCTCGACGGAGTTCTTTGGCAGTCTTGCCAAACAACTGGATGTCGTCATCGTCACCTCGCTCTTCGAGCGTAGGGCACCTGGACTATATCATAACACGGCGGTGGTGCTGGAGAAAGACGGTACGATAGCGGGGAAGTATCGGAAGATGCATATCCCTGATGACCCTGGCTACTACGAGAAGTTCTATTTCACCCCTGGTGACTTAGGGTTCCATCCTATTGAGACCTCTTTAGGAAAACTGGGTGTCC
>JAFUFD010000031.1 GCA_017470055.1 Prevotella sp.
TCCCAAGATTGGGAGGCAGGATATATTGTACTAAACGTACGTATGCATTCTCTTTTTCATCCATAAGCGGGTGCAAAGGTACAACTTTTAGACCAAATTCAACTCAGACTGACACAGGAAATCCCTGCTGCTCCCATTTCTGATTATTATATATTCTGCCGTATCGGAGAAAAAGAACCAGTAAAAAGAACCGATTATAGTTAAATCATTTAAGAATTGAGCGATATGGCAGAGTTAAATTACCTAAAGGAACTGACGTTGAATTTTAATCTTAGAAAGCCTACTTCTAAGAGACCTACCAACGTCTATGCAGTAGTAAAAGTATGCGGTAAGCAAATAAAGATTCCTACTACTGCTAAAATCAATGCTTATTTATGGGATAGCAAGAAACAAGTACCAATGCTATTAAATAGTATGTCTAATGCAGAACGCGATAATGCGAAACTAGTTTTTAGCATAATTAACTCTTTTCAGAGTGCCTTTTCCGATTATTATTGCTACTTTTACCAAAATTTTCAAGAAATAACCTCTGAAGATGTAAGAGGCTTTTTCGAGAAGAATGTATTATCGAAATTAATAGTAAATAAGAATATGGCTAAGAATGGTGTACCCAACGTAACAAGGCAGAAAAAGGCTACCAATGCTCTTGATAAGGCTCTTGATATATATGCTAAGAATATTTCTGATAGTACTTTAACGACATATAAGTATAATCTACAGAACTTTAAGGATTACTGTGCTGATATAAAACGAGATTCCGTCTTAATGCTCACTAAGAAAGGAATGATTGAGTTTGAGGCATATCTAAAAGGTAAAGGGAAGACATCTAACAACATTAGGAATTGCCTTAGAGTAGTTAAGACATTAGTTAATGAAATTCTCGCTAAACACCCAGATTTTAAAAGATATGGTATAGAAGAAATTGAGGTAAAACTACCTAAAGATAAAAAGAGTGAGGGTAAAAAGGTAGAACTAACTGATGATGAAATCGCTGCCATCAAGAATTGTGAAGGTTTAACTCCTGTAAAAATGGAATATAGAGACTTGTTTATCCTTGAATGTTTAACAGGTCAACGAGTATCGGATATTCCTACCCTGTTTAATCCAGACCTTTACACTATAGAAGGAGAATATTTCTCTTTCATAACTAAGAAGGAGAAAGTTGCAGCACTTGTCAAAAGAACACCAGAAGTTCTTGAAATCATTGATAAATATAAAGATGGATTTAAGCATATCAATATCAATTCTCGTTACTTGGCACAAGGTGAAACGATAGCACTAAAAGAGATTGCTAAGAAAGCAGGGTTAAATCGTGTTATAAGTTATAAGGATAATAAAGGTAGCACTTTAAGCAAACCTTTACACGAATTGATAAGTAGTCATTTTGGGCGGCACACTTTTGTTACCCAAATGGCTCGAATAATGTCCTTGGAAAAGGTTAAGTTATTAACAGGACATAAGGACACCCAATCATTGAACAAGAACTATCTACACCAAACCGTAGGAGATCGGATTAACATCTTAAATAAGGCTTTTAATAAGGCTGAAAAGAATGATATTCCTACTACTGAAATTGGAGGGAAAGATGTACTTAATGAATTGTTCGCTTATGATATGCTTCTGAATGTTGAGCACGCCATGAAGAATGATATTAACTTTAACAATGATAGCACAAGACAAGCCATAGAAACTATCAAGAATGTAGTAGGATTAAGTAGTTATTCAAAGGATATTGACAAGGAGAAAGTTGAGGCTTTAGATAGAGTGGTTTTTGAACTTAGTTATTATTATCGTGACGCTCAACTATATTCCGCCTACCAATATAAAGAGCATTACTTCGGCATTGTTGATAAAGTAGCAAGTTATGATGAAATCAACTCAATGTTTGCTAATGAAGATATAGAACGACCTAAACAGGTGATAGATGCTCTAATTGAAGAATATGAGAATAGATAGATAATAAGAAACGCAACCATCACACATATTAGCGTGGTGGTTGCGTTACTTTTCCGTTGGAAAATTTCATATTGGCATAGCCCTTTGATTTTTCATTTTTAAAGCCGATTAGTGGGCTTAGGTAGGGTGCATTACCCTTGATAGTAGTGTTAGTCATAATTTCAAAATTTAATTGATTCAACGTAACTTATCTAGAAATTGATTGATTCAGAGTAAAAGTGAGGTGCACCTCCATGAAGTCACTTTGAATCAATCTTAATCAAGTATATGCTATTATTCTTGTATCTCCAAACCAACAGAAGCGGAATGTGAAATGCTAAACGGAATTAGCCAATAAAGCAAAAATAAAGGGTAGCAATCAATATGCTACCCACTAACAATGTGATAAATATGATACCACTTTGACAAGTTGAACTCACAAAATATTACTTTTTCCTTTTCCAAGTCATCTCACTTGATCCTGAAATAGCCAGTGTATTATTATTATCAGAGAGAGTGACAAATCTTGTTACTGTTTCGTTGTCAGTTACAATTTCTCCACTCATTTTCTGCTTTTCTTTTGAAATAAAAGAAACTTCATATGTATTACCACTTACAGATAGAATCTTATATGTGCCTTTATAAGAAATCTGCACTTTTTCTGTTCTGCGTTCAAATTCAACTTGGTACCAAGACCCATCAGCTTTGAATTCCAGATTGTAATAATCCCCATCAGGATCTATAGACTCCCATGTACCAATAAGAGGATTGGACGAGGGCTGAGGTTCATCATCATCACTACCTCCGCAAGCGGAAAAACTTACACTCATAAGCACTGTGAGAAGTGCAATTCCAATAAATCTTAATGTTTTCATAAATCTTGTTTTATTTAAATGATTAGTAAAATTTACTCCATGCCAACCAATCCCAAGAAGTCAGCGTTAATAGTTTAGAAGCATGGGACTGCTGAATTTATCTCACTGCGGCTCTGGACTGCCAATCATCAAATAAAGACAACAGCCCATGCAGGAGATATATTAATGATATAATAATCCCAAGCATGAGCAAATTGCCTATTACCCTTGATGATTGAAATTGTCCAGATTTCAGTGAAGGATAATATCAAATGCTCCTCTTACAAAGTTGAGCCATTAAAACGCACTCCTACACGTAGGGTACTTGAAACTCGTTGTAAAAGTAAGCATATTATTTCATATAGCAATGGATTATGCTTAAATTTTGTGAAATTTTTAATATTTAAGCCCTACAAAACGGGAAATCTACTTAAAATATAATGTAGAGCACCATTTCTGATGCCCTACCAAACTATTACTTTAGAGATTGAAATCCGCTTTAATTCGTTGTACTGTGCTTATCCCCTTATTGGTAAGTTTAGCAACATTTCGGATGGAATAGCCACGTTTCAGATAACTGATGATGTCGTGATATTCTTCTTTCTTCTGTTCAATGGTCTTAATGCTTCCAACCTTACGACCAAGTTTTCCACCTCTATCAATGAAGAGTTTACGACCACTGTTTAAACGGAACTTAATGTTTTCACGCTCTAACTGTGCACAGGTGGATAATGTTGCAATCATTATAGGTGCAAACATTGTGGGCTTTCCCTCAGAATCAAGTAGCGTTAACTGCTCTTTCTGCATATAGAGGTTAATGCCATTATCAATGAGGTCTTTAACTGTAGCCAGCACTTCAAAGGCATTTCTCCCCAATCTGCTAAGTTCACTTACCAAGAGGATAGAAACATCATTCTGCTTGCAATAGTCAATTGCTTGCATTAAGATAGGTCTCTCTACGTTCTTCTTTGCTCCAGATATATGCTCTTCAAAAATCTTGGAAATCTCCAGATTCTGATATTTTACATAATCTAAGAGGTCAGAAATCTGACGGTCTGTGTTCTGCCTATCACCGATAGAAGAAACACGTGCGTAAATAACTGCATTCATTTTAATCAAAGTATAAGTTGAACACTAAAAAGAGTGCGTTCAAGCCAACCTTTATAGATTAATTTGAACACACTCTTAATTTGAACACTATTAACGATAAACTCTATGAAGTGTAAGTTCTTCACCTGCTACGAACCAACCTTTATCTTTAAGATATTGTAGATAATAACTGAAAAGGATACCACTATAATAATCGAAAAGGTTACCACGTAGACCAGAGTTTTACGTTATATATAAGGTGACTCATAAGAGCGCTGTAAGGTATAATTAGTTAAAACATGGTAGACATGGACA
>JAFUFD010000032.1 GCA_017470055.1 Prevotella sp.
CGCTATCGCTGAGCGTAACAAATAAGCGAGAAGTATAACAATTAACATTAAAAACATTAAAATTTTAAATAAAATGGCAGATATTAAAGCTATTGCTGAAGAGTTGGTAAACCTTTCAGTTAAAGAAGTACAAGAGTTAGCTACAGTCCTGAAGGACGAGTATGGAATTGAGCCCGCCGCTGCAGCCGTTGCTGTTGCTGCTGGTCCTGCTGCTGCAGGTGCCGCTGAGGCTGCTGAGGAGAAGACTTCTTTCGACGTAGTTCTGAAGGAAGTAGGCGCAAACAAACTCCAGGTCGTTAAGGCCGTTAAGGAGGCTTGTGGTCTTGGTCTGAAGGAAGCAAAGGATCTCGTTGATGGTGCTCCTGCTACTATCAAGGAGGGTATGGCAAAGGCAGAGGCTGAGAACCTGAAGAAGGCTATCGAAGAGGCTGGTGCCGTAGTTGAGTTGAAGTAATTCAAACACAACCATCATAAAATGGTTAAGGACTTCCCAGTCGGAGGTTCTTAACCTTTTCTTGTCTCATGATTTCTAGTATCTCTAGTCCTCTAGAAGATCTAGAAAAATCTAGAACTATCTAGAGCAATCTAGAACCATCTAGAATATCTGGAAACATTATTAATTTATATATATGGCTTCAAAAGTAATTGATAACAGAGTAAACTTTGGCAGCGTCAAGAATCCGATGCCCTTTCCGGATTTCCTCGATGTGCAATTAAAGTCATTCAAAGACTTCCTGCAGTTGGATACTCCCCCTGAGGAACGCAAGAATGACGGCTTGTATAAGGTGTTCGCAGAGAACTTCCCTATCACCGATACACGTAATAATTTCGTTCTTGAGTTCTTGGATTACTATATTGATCCTCCACGCTACACGATAGATGAGTGTCTGGAGCGTGGACTGACCTATAGTGTACCCTTGAAGGCTAAGTTGAAACTTTATTGTACAGACCCTGATCATGAGGATTTCGGTACTGTGATTCAGGATGTCTTCCTGGGTCCGATTCCATATATGACATCGAATGGTACTTTTGTTATCAATGGTGCTGAGCGAGTAGTCGTATCACAGTTGCACCGCTCTCCAGGTGTGTTCTTTGGACAGAACGTTCATGCCAATGGAACACTGCTCTACAGTGCCCGTATCATTCCTTTCAAGGGCTCTTGGATTGAGTTCGCTACGGACATCAACAATGTCATGTATGCCTATATCGATCGTAAGAAGAAGTTGCCCGTAACCACCTTGCTCCGTGCTATCGGTTACGAGAACGATAAGGATATCCTTGAGATATTCGAACTTGCCGAGGAGGTGAAGGTCAATAAGACCGCTCTGAAGAAAGCCTTGGACCGCAAACTGGCTGCCCGTGTGCTGAAGAGTTGGAATGAGGACTTCGTGGATGAGGATACTGGTGAGGTTGTTTCTATCGAGCGTAACGAGGTGATCATGGAGCGTGAGACTGAGATTACCGAGGAGAATATGGAAGATATCCTGGAAAGTGGTGCCCAGACAATTCTGGTTCATAAGGATGAGTCTGTGGCTCAGGATTATTCTATTATCTTCAATACACTGCAGAAGGACCCCAGCAACTCCGAAAAAGAAGCCGTATTATACATATATCGTCAGTTGCGTAATGCTGATCCTGCTGATGATGCCAGTGCCCGTGAGGTCATTCAGAACTTGTTCTTCTCAGACAAGCGTTATGACCTGGGTGATGTTGGTCGTTACCGTATCAACAAGAAGTTAGGTCTGGACACAGAGATGGATGTCCGTGTCCTGACAAAGGAAGATATTATAGAGATTATCAAGTACCTGATTCAGTTGGTTAACTCTAAGGCTACGGTCGATGATATCGACCACCTGTCCAACCGCCGTGTCCGCACTGTCGGTGAGCAGTTGAGTAATCAGTTCTCTATTGGTCTTGCCCGTATGAGTCGTACCATCCGTGAACGTATGAATGTCCGTGATAATGAGGTGTTCACTCCTACTGATCTGATTAACGCCAAGACGATATCCAGTGTGATCAACTCGTTCTTTGGCACTAACCCCTTGTCACAGTTCATGGACCAGACCAACCCACTTGCCGAGGTGACCCACAAGCGTCGTCTCTCAGCCCTGGGTCCTGGAGGTCTGTCCCGTGAGCGTGCTGGTTTCGAGGTGCGTGACGTACACTACACTCACTACGGACGTCTCTGCCCGATTGAGAGCCCTGAAGGTCCTAACATCGGTCTGATCTCGTCACTGTGTGTATATGCTAAGATTAATGAACTTGGTTTCATCGAGACTCCTTACCGTAAGGTGGAGAATGGTATTGCCAATCTCAATAACGATGATATTGTTTATCTGACCGCCGAGGAAGAGGAAGACCACGTAATTGGTCAGGGTAATGCGCCTTTGCGCGACGATGGTACGTTTATCCGTCCAGTCGTTAAGTGCCGTCAGGATGCTGACTTCCCTGTTGTTCCTCCCTCAGACGTAGATTTGATTGATGTCTCTCCACAGCAGATTGCCTCTATTGCAGCCTCGCTGATTCCTTTCTTGGAGCATGATGACGCCCACCGTGCACTGATGGGATCTAACATGATGCGTCAGGCAGTGCCACTGCTTCACAACGAGGCTCCAATTGTAGGAACAGGTATTGAGAAGCAGGTGTGTGAAGACTCTCGTACGATGATTACTGCCGAGGGTGATGGCGTGATTGACTATATTGACGCTACGACAATCCGTATTCTGTATGATCGTACGGAAGATGAGGAGTTCGTTAGTTTCGAGCCAGCCCTCAAGGAGTATCGTATTCCTAAATTCCGTCGTACCAACCAGAATATGACGATAGACCTTCGTCCTATCTGTGAGAAAGGACAGCGTGTGAAGAAGGGGGATATCCTGACAGAGGGTTATGCTACCGAGAATGGCGAACTTGCCTTAGGTCGCAACTTGCTCGTAGCCTATATGCCTTGGAAAGGTTATAACTATGAGGATGCTATTGTGCTCAATGAGCGCATCGTCCGTGAGGATGTCCTGACCTCAGTACACGTGGATGAGTATTCTTTGGATGTCCGTGAGACAAAACGTGGTGCCGAGGAGTTTACTGCCGACATCCCTAATGTCAGTGAGGAGGCTACTAAGGACCTTGACGAGAATGGTGTTATCCGCGTCGGTGCCCGTGTTGAGCCAGGTGATATCCTGATAGGTAAGATTTCTCCAAAAGGAGAGAGCGATCCCTCACCAGAGGAGAAGTTACTTCGTGCCATCTTTGGTGATAAGGCTGGTGATGTGAAAGATTCTTCTTTGAAGGCAAATCCTTCGCTCTCTGGTGTTATTATTGACAAGAAACTCTTCACCCGTGCCACTAAGACCCGTGCCACCAAGCAGCAGGATAAGATCCATCTTGCCAAGATTGATGAGGAGCACGAGGCAAAGATTGAGGATCTGAAGGATATTTTGATAGAGAAACTAGCCACCTTGACAAAGGGTAAGACTTCACAGGGCGTGAAGGATTACACAGGTGCCGAGATTATCTCTAAGGGTAGCAAATTCACCATGACTGCATTGAGGAATCTTGAGTATGGTGACATCCAGATTAGCAATTGGACTAACGATGAGCATAAGAACCAACTTATCGCCCAGTTGATTATCAATTATATGAAGAAGTTCAAACTGCTCGATGCTGAGATGAAGCGTAAGAAGTTTGCTATCACCATCGGTGATGAGTTGCCTTCAGGTATCCTGCAGATGGCGAAGGTATATGTTGCCAAGAAGCGTAAAATTGGTGTGGGTGACAAACTCGCCGGTCGTCATGGTAACAAGGGTATCGTCTCCAAGGTCGTTCGTCAGGAGGATATGCCATTCCTTGAGGATGGTCGTCCGGTAGACTTGGTACTGAACCCGCTGGGTGTGCCTTCCCGTATGAACCTCGGTCAGATTTTCGAGGCTATCCTCGGAGCAGCAGGTAAGCGCCTTGGAGTGAAGTTCGCTACTCCTATCTTTGATGGTGCTAAACTCGAAGACCTTGCGGAGTGGACTGACAAGGCAGGTCTGCCACGTCTCTGCTCTACCCACCTGTATGATGGTGAGACAGGTGAACAGTTCGACCAGCCGGCAACAGTAGGTATCACTTACTTCTTGAAACTCGGTCACATGGTTGAGGACAAGATGCATGCCCGTTCTATCGGTCCGTACAGTTTGATTACCCAGCAGCCACTTGGTGGTAAGGCACAGTTCGGTGGTCAGCGTTTCGGAGAGATGGAGGTCTGGGCATTGGAGGCCTTCGGCGCCAGTCATGTCCTGCAAGAAATCCTGACTATTAAGTCTGATGATGTGGTAGGTCGTTCTAAGGCTTACGAGGCTATCGTCAAGGGCGAGCCTATGCCTACTCCTGGTATTCCTGAGTCACTCAACGTGCTGCTGCATGAGTTGAAGGGTCTTGGTCTCAGTATCAAGATGGACTAATGAGAGAAATAAACAAGGTAAAAAAGTAAAAAGGTAAATTTGAAATATGGCTTTCAAGAAAGATTCAAAGATAAAGAGTAATTTTACCAAGATTACCATCGGTCTTGCCTCGCCCGAAGAGATCCTTGAGAACTCATGTGGTGAGGTGACCAAGCCTGAGACCATCAACTATCGTACATACAAGCCAGAGCGGGATGGTTTGTTCTGTGAGCGCATCTTCGGTCCTACTAAGGACTATGAGTGTGCCTGCGGTAAGTACAAGCGAATCCGTTACAAGGGTATTGTCTGCGACCGTTGTGGTGTTGAGGTAACAGAGAAGAAGGTTCGCCGTGAGCGTACAGGTCATATCGAACTCGTTGTTCCTGTTGCACATATCTGGTATTTCCGCAGTCTGCCTAATAAGATAGGTTATCTGCTTGGTCTTCCTACCAAGAAACTCGATGCCATCATTTACTATGAGCGTTATGTGGTTATCCAGCCAGGTGCTATGGCAGGCAAGAAGGACGCTGAGGGTAATGATGCCATTGGCTCTAATATGTACGATCTGTTGTCGGAGGAAGAGTATAATGATATCGTGGACAATAAGATATCAGCAGAGAATGACTACCTTGATGACAGTGATCCTAATAAGTTCATCGCCAAGATGGGTGCTGAGGCTATCTATGACCTTCTGATTCGTCTTGACTTGGACTCTTTGTCATACGAACTGCGTGACCGTGCTAATAGTGACTCTTCCATGCAGCGTAAGAATGAGGCATTGAAGCGTCTGCAGGTGGTTGAGGCTTTCCGTTCCAGTGTGGAGAAGGGTATCAATCGCCCCGAGTGGATGGTGATGAAGATTATTCCTGTGACTCCTCCAGAGTTACGCCCACTGGTACCACTAGATGGTGGACGTTTTGCCACTTCGGACCTGAACGATCTCTATCGTCGTGTCATCATTCGTAACAACCGTCTGAAGAGACTGATGGAGATTAAGGCTCCTGAGGTAATCCTCCGTAATGAGAAGCGTATGTTGCAGGAGGCTGTTGACTCTCTCTTCGACAACAGCCGTAAGTCGTCTGCAGTCAAGAGCGAGAGCAACCGTCCGTTGAAGTCGCTCTCTGACTCACTGAAAGGTAAGCAGGGACGTTTCCGTCAGAACTTGTTAGGTAAGCGTGTCGACTACTCAGCCCGTTCGGTTATCGTAGTAGGTCCAGAATTGAAGATGGGTGAGTGCGGTCTGCCTAAACTGATGGCTGCCGAACTTTATAAGCCGTTCATCATCCGCAAACTCATTGAGCGTGGTATCGTGAAGACGGTGAAGTCGGCTAAGAAAATCGTGGATCGTCGTGAGCCTGTTATCTGGGATATCTTGGAGAACGTGATGAAGGGACATCCTGTACTGCTCAACCGTGCACCGACACTGCACCGTCTGGGTATTCAGGCATTCCAGCCAAAACTGATTGAGGGTAAGGCTATTCAGTTGCACCCATTGGCATGTACGGCATTCAATGCTGACTTCGATGGTGACCAGATGGCTGTACACCTTCCTTTGAGCAACGAGGCTATTCTGGAGGCGCAGATCCTGATGCTCCAAAGCCACAACATCCTGAATCCTGCTAATGGTGCTCCTATCACCGTTCCTTCGCAGGATATGGTACTCGGACTTTATTATATCTCTAAGATCCGTCCGGGAGCCAAGGGTGAGGGACTCACCTTCTATGGTCCTGAGGAGGCTATCATTGCCCATAATGAGGGAAAGTGCGACTTGCATGCTCAGGTGAAAGTGGTCGTTGACGATATCGTTGACGGCAAACCTGTGAAGCGTATGGTGGAGACCTCTGTTGGTCGTGTCATCGTGAACGGCATCATTCCTAAGGAGGTTGGCTATGTTAACCGCATCATCTCTAAGAAGTCTCTGCGTGACATCATCGCTGATGTGATTAAGAACGTAGGTTTCGCTGAGGCTTGTGAGTTCCTGGATGGTATCAAGAACCTCGGTTACCGCATGGCATACGAGGCAGGTCTGTCGTTCAACCTTGACGACATCATCATCCCAGAGTCTAAGAAGGCACTGGTGGAGAAGGGTAATGCCGAGGTACAGCAGATCACTGAGAACTACAACATGGGATTCATCACCGATAACGAGCGTTATAATCAGGTAATTGATACCTGGACACATATTAATAATGACTTAGGTAATGTCTTGATGAAGGAGATGACCGAGGCTGACCAGGGCTTCAACGCCGTCTTCATGATGCTTGACTCAGGTGCCCGTGGTAGTAAGGACCAAATTCGTCAGTTATCTGGTATGCGTGGTCTGATGGCTAAGCCTCAGAAGGCAGGTGCCGAGGGCGCACAGATTATTGAGAACCCGATTCTGTCGAACTTCAAGGAGGGTATGTCCGTGCTGGAGTACTTTATCTCTACTCACGGTGCCCGTAAAGGTCTTGCCGATACCGCCATGAAGACTGCCGACGCAGGTTACCTGACTCGTCGTCTGGTGGACGTGTCACATGACGTGATTATTAATGAGGAAGACTGTGGTACGCTCCGTGGTTTGGTATGCACCGCCTTGAAGAATGGTGATGAGACCATCTCTACCCTTTATGAGCGTATCCTTGGTCGTGTCTCTGTACATGATATCATACATCCTTCTACCGGTGAGTTGATTGTTGCCGCTGGTGAGGAGATTACCGAGCCTATCGCGCAAATTATCGAAGACTCACCGATTGAGAGCGTCGAGATCCGTTCCGTTCTCACCTGTGAGTCGAAGCATGGTGTCTGCATGAAGTGTTACGGACGTAACCTCGCTACACGCCGTATGGTACAGAAAGGCGAGGCTGTCGGTGTCATCGCCGCACAGGCTATTGGTGAGCCAGGTACACAGTTGACACTCCGTACGTTCCATGCTGGTGGTGTCGCTGCCAACGCGGCAGCCAATGCAAGTATCGTGGCTAAGAACGACTCCGTATTGGAACTCGAGGAGGTACGTACCGTTCCATTCGATGAGGACGGACGTGAGTGCGAGATGGTAGTCAGCCGTCTGGGTGAGGCTCGCTTCGTTGATCCTAACACCAAGATCGTTCTCTCTACTGTGAATGTTCCTTATGGATCTTCTCTGTATTTCAAGTCTGGTGATACTGTGAAAAAGGGTGATAAGGTTGCCCAGTGGGATCCTTTCAATGCCGTGATTGTTACAGAGTATGCTGGTACCTTGAAGTTCCACGATGTCATCGAGGGTATCACTTTCCGTGCTGAGACGGATGATACCACTGGCTTGACCGAGAAGATTGTCACAGAGTCTAAAGATAAGTCGAAAGTACCTACCTGTGATGTCATAGGTGCTGACGGTGAGGTGATTGGTACCTATAACTTCCCGGTGGGTGGTCACGTCGTTGTCGAGGATGGTCAGACCGTGAAGACGGGTGAGACTCTCGTGAAGATTCCACGTGCTGCTGCTAAGGGTGGTGATATCACTGGTGGTCTGCCACGTGTTACCGAACTCTTTGAGGCTCGTAACCCATCCAACCCTGCTGTTGTCTCTGAGATTGACGGTGAGGTTACCATGGGTAAGGTGAAACGTGGTAACCGTGAGATTATCGTTACCTCTAAGACAGGTGAGCAGCGTAAATATCTCGTATCCCTGTCGAAGCAAATCCTGGTACAGGAGCACGACGCTGTTCGTGCTGGAACGCCTCTTTCCGATGGTGTCATCACGCCTGCCGACATCCTTGCCATCAAGGGTCCGACGGCTGTACAGGAGTACATCGTCAACGAGGTGCAGGACGTATACCGCTTGCAGGGTGTGAAGATTAACGATAAGCACTTCGAGATTATCGTGCGTCAGATGATGCGTAAGGTACAGATTAATGAGCCTGGTGACACCTCCTTCCTCGAGCAGGAAATTGTCGACAAACTCGACTTCGCTGAGGAGAACGACCGTATATGGGGTAAGAAGGTAGTCATCGATGCCGGTGACTCCGAGAACCTGCAGAAGGGTCAGATTGTCACCGCCCGTAAGTTACGTGACGAGAACTCCATGCTGAAGCGTCGTGATTTGAAGATCGTACAGGTGCGTGACGCTGTGCCCGCTACTTCTACTCAGATTCTGCAGGGTATTACCCGTGCTGCCCTACAGACCAAGTCATTCATGTCTGCCGCATCCTTCCAGGAGACGACGAAGGTACTTAACGAGGCAGCCATCCGTGGTAAGGTTGATACACTCGAGGGTATGAAGGAAAATGTGATTGCCGGTCACTTGATACCAGCAGGTACTGGTCTTCGTGAGTTTGAGAAGATTATTGTCGGTTCCAAGGAGGAGTACGAGCGGATGCAGGCGAATAAGAAGAACGTCCTCGATTTCGCAGAGGAGCCTGCTCTTGAAGAAAAGTAAATTCTAAACCCTCATAAAGGCGCCGCTGCAATACCTCTTGCAGTGGCGCTTTTTCTCTAAAAACCTATCAACCTATGAACAAGTTATTTCTCGCATTATCTTTCAGCGCCTTTGCGCTTACAGCCTATGCCCAGCAGCCTACCATGACTGAGTGGCATGATTTACAGGTAAACGAAGTCAATCGTTTTACCCCCCATACTGATTTCTTTACTTATGAGTCGGAGACACTTGCCCTTGCCGGTGACAAGACGCAGTCCAAAAACTTCCTTTCGCTTGACGGTACGTGGCGTTTCCTGTGGGTGGAGCATGCCGACCAGCGTCCTACAGACTGCTTTGGTACAGACTATAACGACCGTCGGTGGGCATTGATGCCCGTGCCGGGACTATGGGAACTTAACGGCTATGGCGATCCTGAGTATGTAAACATCGGTTTCGCTTGGCGTGGACATTTCCAGAATCTTCCGCCAGAAGTGCCAGTGAAGGACAACCATGTGGGAACATATCGCCGGACGATTACCATCCCTGCCGGATGGAGTGGGAAACAGGTCATCGCTCATTTCGGTTCTGTCACCTCTAATATGTACCTATGGGTCAACGGCAAGTATGTGGGGTATACCGAGGACTCGAAGGTTGCCGCAGAGTTCGATATCACCAACTATGTGCATGTTGGTGATAACCTGATCGCCTTCCAGACTTTCCGTTGGTGCGACGGCTCCTATGACGAGGACCAGGACTTCTGGCGTTTGAGTGGCGTAGGACGCTCCTGCTATCTCTATGCGCAAGATCAAAAGATACATATCCAGGATATCCGTATCACCCCTGACCTGATTAATAACTATGAGGATGGTACGCTCTCCGTGAAACTGACGACCATCGGGCAGGCAACACCACAGATATCCCTGCGTGATGCCGAGGGCAGGGAGGTGGCTACAGGTGCTGAGATACTGTTGAGGAAACCTCATAAGTGGACAGCGGAGACTCCCTACCTCTATACCTTGGTGGTGCGTTATGGCAGTGAGGTGATTACTCAGAAGGTGGGCTTCCGTAAGGTGGAGATCAAGAACTCCCAGTTGCTGGTCAACGGACAGCCTATCTATATCAAGGGTGCTAACCGTCATGAGATGGACCCTGATGGTGGCTATGTCGTCTCTCGTGAGCGCATGATTCAGGATATCCAGTTGATGAAGCGCTTTAACATCAATGCCGTACGTACCTGTCACTATCCCGATGATCCTGTCTGGTATGACCTGTGTGACGAGTATGGCATCTATCTTGTCGCCGAGGCAAACCAAGAGAGTCATGGCTTTGGCTATGGCAATGATGCAGAGACGAAGAAACCTCAGTTTGCCCGTCAGATACTGGAGCGTAACCAGCATAATGTCAGCATAAACTTCAACCACCCCAGCGTCATCGTCTGGAGTATGGGTAATGAGACAGTCAACGGTCTTAACTTCACTGCCGCTTATCAGTGGATTAAGCAGCAGGACCAGAGTCGTCCCGTTCAGTATGAACAGGCACATGGTGGCGACAATACCGACATCTTCTGTCCGATGTATATGTCGCAATGGCATTGTGAGGACTATGCCAAGGACGACACCAAACAGAAACCGCTCATCCAGTGTGAGTACAGTCATGCGATGGGTAATAGCAGTGGTGGCTTCAAGGAGTATTGGGACCTTGTGCGTAAGTATCCTAAGTTCCAGGGTGGTTTTATCTGGGACTTCGTTGACCAGGCTCTGCATGGCAAGGATGCCGAGGGTCGTGCCATCTATACCTATGGTGGCGATTATAACAACTACGACCCCTCTGACAATAACTTCAACTGTAACGGACTCGTCAGTCCTGATCGTGTGCCGAACCCTCAGATGTATGAGGTGGGCTATGAGTACCAGAACATATGGGTAGAGGCTGTCGATATCAAACAAGGACGCATCCGTGTCCGTAATGAGAATTTCTTCCGACCCTTGGATTATGTCTATATGGAGTGGACCCTGTTGTGTGACGGTATTCCTGTGAAGCGTGGGGTAGTGGATGACCTCGACTGCCAGCCGCAGGGTACTACGGACGTGACATTGTCGCTGGGTGATTTCTCCGCTATGGGGGAATACCTGCTGAACATCGACTTCAAACTGAAGAAGGCAGAGCCGCTGATGGAGAAGGGGCAGACCGTTGCCTACGCCCAACTGCCTGTCGTCGGTGAGTGGACGGCATCCAACGATGTTCCTGTTAACCCCCAGTCCTCATCTGTCACCTTTGATAAGACAACTGGTTTCATCAACCAGTATATCGTCAACGGTAAGTCGATGTTGGGCGTGGGTGGTACCCTCAAACCGCAGTTCTGGCGTGCCGTCACTGACAATGACATGGGAGCCCGACTGCATCAGAAGAACCAAGTATGGAGAAAGCCTGTCATGAACCTCAAGAGTTTCAGGCAGGGCAAGAAGGACAAACAGGGTACTTATACCGTCACCGCCGTCTACGACATGCCGGAGGTGAAGGCAACCCTCACCCTCACTTATTGCATTGAGAAGAACGGGGTGGTGACCGTCACGCAACAGATGCAGACAACCCCTGGCGACAAACAGCCTGACCTGTTACGCTATGGTGTCGTATTGCAGATGCCTTACAACATGAACAACAGTGAGTATTACGGTCGTGGACCTGTTGAGAACTACAACGACCGTCATCTGTCACAGCGTATTGGTATTTATCGCCAGACCGCTGATGAGCAGTTCTATCCTTATATCCGTCCACAAGAGACGGGTACGAAGGGTGATATCCGGTGGTGGAAACAGACTAATGGTACCAACGGTGGGTTATGTATAGAGGCAGACACTCCTTTCTATGCCTCGGCACTTCACTATAGTGTGGAGGATCTTGACGAGCCCGGTCAGGAGAAGGCACAGCGTCACTCCCCGCAGGTTCCTAAGTCACGCTACACCAATCTGAACATCGATCAGACACATGCCGGTGTCGGTGGCATTGATAGTTGGAGTGAGTGGGGACAGGCTCTGCAACCCTACCGCGTACCCTGTCAGGACCGCACCTTCACCTTCCGACTGGTACCAATCATGTAACTTAGACTAAATATATTAATATAAATAAGGTATGGACAATAACGAGAAAAACCAACAGCAGGGACAACTGCAACTGGAACTGCCACAGGATGTGGCACAAGGGGAGTATGCTAATTTCGCCATTATCTCGCACTCCAGCAGCGACTTCGTCATCGACTTTGCCCGCGTGCTGCCCGGGGTACCGAAATCGCCCGTGAAAAGTCGTGTGATACTGGCTCCCGAGCATGCAAAACGACTGCTTGGCGCCTTGCAGGAGAATATCATGAGGTATGAGCGCGAGTTCGGTCCGATTAAGATTCCCAACCAAGAGCCACGCACCATTACCCCCTTCAATGTAGGGAAAGGAGAGGCATAGAGGCGGTTAATAATTACTAAAACGCTTATTTTATGTTAAATTTCATAAGATAAGTGTTTTTTCGTGCTTTATAGATTAGGTGATTTCCCGAAAAGTTCGTACCTTTGCAGCCCAAAAGCGACCAATGAGATGGGCGCATTATGTCAAGCTGAATATATACATATAATATAATAATTTAAAAATCAAACAATTATGCCTACAATTTCACAATTGGTAAGAAAAGGCAGAAAGGTGCTCGTTGACAAGAGCAAGTCTCCCGCGCTGGACTCATGTCCTCAGCGTCGTGGTGTCTGTGTTCGTGTCTACACAACGACCCCGAAGAAGCCTAATTCGGCTATGCGTAAGGTAGCCCGTGTTCGTTTGACCAACCAGAAGGAGGTCAACAGTTACATTCCCGGAGAGGGACACAACCTGCAGGAGCACTCTATCGTGCTGGTGCGTGGCGGTCGTGTAAAGGACCTTCCCGGTGTACGTTATCACATCGTTCGTGGTACATTGGATACCGCCGGTGTGGCAAGCCGCACACAGCGTCGCTCTAAGTACGGTGCTAAGCGTCCAAAGGCAAAGAAATAATAACCGGAGAGGGTTAGTAAGCCGAGAGGACAAAGAGAAAAAGTAACAACTGTTTTGCTGGAGAATTGTTATAGACAGGTTGAGTAAATGCTCATGTGAGAGCGTTGAAGAACGAGAAAGAACAGCCCCACGCAGACAACAAAACAAGAACAAAAAATGAGAAAAGCAAAGCCAAAGAAGCGTGTGATCCTGCCGGATCCAGTCTTCAACGACACCAAGGTGTCAAAGTTTGTGAACCATCTGATGTATGATGGTAAGAAGTCTATTTCGTATGAGATCTTCTACAATGCACTCGAGGCTGTAAAGGCTAAGATGCAGAACGAGGAGAAGTCTGCCCTGGAGATCTGGAAGCAGGCTCTGGACAACATCACTCCTCAGGTGGAGGTTAAGAGCCGCCGTATCGGTGGTGCTACCTTCCAGGTACCTACAGAGATTCGTCCTGACCGTAAGGAGAGTATCTCTATGAAGAACATGATTGCGTTTGCCCGCAAGCGTAGTGGTAAGTCTATGGCTGACAAACTGGCTGCCGAGATCATGGATGCCTTCAACAATCAGGGTGGTGCCTTCAAGCGTAAGGAAGATATGCACCGTATGGCAGAGGCTAACCGTGCATTCGCTCACTTCAGATTCTAAGATAGGTAAAAAGATAAACTAAGGAAAAGAAAGAAATGGCAAATCGCGATTTACATTTGACCCGCAATATCGGTATTATGGCGCACATCGACGCCGGTAAGACCACTACGTCGGAGCGTATCCTGTTCTATACAGGTAAGACGCATAAGATCGGTGAGGTGCACGACGGTGCTGCTACCATGGACTGGATGGCTCAGGAGCAGGAGCGCGGTATCACCATCACCAGTGCTGCCACTACCTGTAACTGGAAGTGGAACGGCAAGGACTTCAAGATTAACTTAATTGACACTCCGGGACACGTTGACTTCACCGCTGAGGTGGAGCGTTCACTGCGTGTGCTCGACGGTGCTGTCGCTACTTACTCTGCTGCTGACGGTGTACAGCCTCAGTCAGAGACTGTTTGGCGTCAGGCTGATAAGTATAACGTACCCCGTATCGGTTATGTGAACAAGATGGACCGCTCTGGTGCAGACTTCTTCGAGACAGTACAGCAGATGAAGGACATCCTGGGCGCTAACCCCGTTGTCATCCAGGTGCCCATTGGCGCTGAGGAGAACTTCAAGGGTGTCGTTGACCTGATTAAGATGAAGGCTATCCTGTGGCACGACGAGACTATGGGTGCTGAGTATGATGTGGAGGATATTCCTGCTGATCTGCAGGATGAGTGCGACGAGTGGCGTAACAAACTGCTCGAGGCTGCCGCTGAGTATGACGAGGCACTGATGGAGAAGTACTTTGACGATCCTAACTCTATCACAGAGGACGAGATCATCGCTGCTATCCGCAAGGGTACTATCTCTATGGCTTGCACACCTATGATTTGCGGTTCTTCCTATAAGAACAAGGGTGTACAGCCCCTGCTCGACTATGTTTGCGCATTCCTGCCCGCTCCTGTTGACGTGGAGGTGGTTACTGGTACTAACCCCAACACCGAGGAAGAGGAAGGTCGTAAGCCCAGCGAGGACGAGCCGACAGCCGCTCTTGCCTTTAAGATCGCCACTGACCCCTACATGGGACGTCTGGTGTTCTTCCGCGTTTACTCTGGTAGCGTGAAGGCAGGTTCTTACGTTTACAACCCCCGCTCTGGTAAGAAAGAGCGTATCAGCCGTCTGTTCCAGATGAACTCCAACAAGGAGATTCCTATGGAGTCTATCGATGCTGGTGACATCGGCGCAGGTGTAGGTTTCAAGGATATCCGTACCGGTGATACCCTCTGTGATGAGGATAAGCCCATCGTATTGGAGTCTATGACCTTCCCTGATACTGTGATCTCTATCGCCGTTGAGCCTAAGTCACAGGCTGACGTGGCAAAACTGGATAACGGTCTTGCCAAACTTGCTGAGGAAGACCCGACCTTCACCGTACGTACCGACGAGCAGAGTGGTCAGACCATTATCTCTGGTATGGGTGAGTTGCACCTCGATATCATCATCGACCGACTGAAGCGTGAGTTCAAGGTTGAGTGTAACCAGGGTAAGCCTCAGGTGAACTACAAGGAGGCTATCACGAAGACCGTGATGGGCTACCGTGAGGTTTACAAGAAGCAGTCTGGTGGTCGCGGTAAGTTCGCTGACATCATCGTGAACGTCGGTCCTGTTGATGACGACTGGAACATCAAGGAGAACGGTGGCTTGCAGTTCGTCAACGAGGTGAAGGGTGGTAACATTCCTAAGGAGTTTATCCCCTCTATCCAGAAGGGCTTCGAGGCAGCCATGAAGAACGGTATCCTCGGTGGCTACCCAGTAGACTCCCTGAAGGTGGTCGTTGTCGATGGTTCATTCCACCCAGTAGACTCTGACCAGTTATCGTTCGAGATCGCAGCCCAGATGGCATACAAGTCAGTTTGCGCTCAGGCTAAGCCCGTGCTGATGGAGCCTATCATGAAACTCGAGGTTGTTACTCCTGAGGAGAACATGGGTGACGTGATTGGTGACCTGAATAAGCGTCGTGGTCAGGTAGAGGGTATGGAAGAGGCTCG
The DNA here is from genome assembly GCA_017470055.1 of Prevotella sp. Classification (GTDB taxonomy): domain Bacteria; phylum Bacteroidota; class Bacteroidia; order Bacteroidales; family Bacteroidaceae; genus Prevotella. Next base: position 15,434 of record JAFUFD010000032.1, read on the forward strand.
TAGCGGTGCCCGTGTCGTTAAGGCAATGGTTCCACTGTCAGAGATGTTCGGTTATGTAACCGCTCTCCGTACCATCACTTCCGGTCGTGCTACCAGTTCTATGGAGTACGATCACCACGCTCCTCTGTCAAGCGCTCTTGCTAAGGCAGTGCTCGAGGAGGTGAAGGGACGTGCTGATTTGGTATAGATTCTATAGTTCCTATAGTGACTATAGTTCTATAGTAAAATAAATTTGGGGAGTCGCTGAGTAAATGACTCTTTAGTGGCTCCCCTTTTAATATTAACAATTAAAATAATAAGACAATGAGTCAGAAAATCCGTATCAAACTGAAGTCTTACGACCACAAACTCGTCGATAAGTCTGCAGAGAAGATTGTGAAGGCTGTGAAGGCTACCGGTGCTATCATCAGCGGTCCTATCCCCCTTCCCACACACAAGCGTATCTACACAGTCAACCGCTCTACCTTCGTCAACAAGAAGGCTCGTGAGCAGTTCCAACTCTCTAACTACAAGCGTCTGATCGACATCTACAGTTCTACTGCCAAGACTGTTGACGCGCTGATGAAACTCGAACTCCCCAGCGGTGTTGAGGTAGAGATCAAGGTGTAATCATCGAATCCTAATAATAAGAGGGTATGCTTATCAGGCATGCCCTTTTTTGTTGTGTCAATGTGGTTAACATTCTTTAAAGTAAAGAAAGTGTTTGGTTTAATCAGTTTTGTTTATCTTTGTAGGCAAATAATTATAAATTATCAGAAATGAACAAGAATGAGAAATTTGTGATCACTATTAACCGTGAGTTAGGCAGTGGTGGTCGTACGGTAGGCGAGAAGTTAGCCGAAAGGCTTGGTGTGACATATTACGACAAGGCACTCATCAGGGCGCTGGAGAAGAAATATCATTTGACTGTCGAGGAGATTGAAAGTCTGAAAGGAAAGAAGCATAACTGGTGGGCAGACTTCAAGAGAGTCGTCGGCATCGGTGGCGGTCTGACGAAGGCACCTTATTATCAGGTGAATATTGGTGATGAGCCGGAGTTATTGACGACCGAGGATATGTTCGCTGCTGAGAAGGAGATTCTGTTAGGTATTGCCGAAAACGAGTCATGTGTCATTGCGGGTCGCAGCGGTTTCTTCGTATTCCGTAAGCACCCCAATCACCTGAGCGTCCTTATTCAGGCTCCCATGGAACATCGTGTCGAGCGTGTGATGAGAAAGCAGGAACTGTCTCGTGAGGATGCTGAGGAAACCATCAAACGTGTCGACAAGATGCGTGAGAACTACGTTCAGAAGTACACCAGTACCTCTCGCTATGATACCCGCAACTACGACCTGGTCATCAATATGGATGGCAAGACGGAAGACGAGGTTGCTGATATGATATTCAACTATATCGGGTAAATGGACAAGAACGCGAAATTTGTCATCACCATCAACCGTGAGTTAGGCAGTGGCGGCAGGACTGTCGGAAGCAAAATCGCCGAGCAGTTGGGGGTGAAGTATTACGACAAGGCGATTATTCAGGGACTGACGGAGAAATACGGGCTTACCGTTGAGGAGATAGAGCGTCTGAAGGCACAGGAGAAACCATCGTGGTGGAGTGAGTTGCAGGACCGCTGTAAGTCGCTGCTGACTGCCAGTTCTATGGAGAAACCGTCTACTGCCGCAATGTTTGAGGCGGAGCGGCGGATCCTTGAGGGACTTGCCCGTGAGGAGTCCTGTGTGGTGGCAGGCAGAAGTGCTTTCCTGATCTTCCGTGACCATCCCAACCGCCTGAACGTGTTCATTCAGGCATCCACCGAACACCGCATCGAGCGTCTGATGAAGAAAGGGATGACCTATGCCGCCGCCCTCGACACCATCGATGAGGTGGACGAGGGTCGTGAGACATACCTCAAGAAGTATAGCGACCGCTCTCGTTACGACACCCGTAACTACGATGTCGTTATCTCGATGGATCACATGACGGAGGACGATGCCGTTGCCGTCATTATGGAGTATATCAACCGACAGAAATAGGTAACCTCAGTAAATACACTGAATTTACTTAGTAAACACACTGAATTTACTTTTGCAGGAGATATTAGAACGAAACTCGTTCTTACGTCATTTTAGTGGCAATAACGTCCCTTTTGATGACAAAAACGAGTTTCCTTGTCACCGTTGTCACCTCGTTGTCACACACAACTGCCTGATAACTAAATAGTTTTGCAAGGTGGCAACGGTGACAAGGATTAAAAAACTTGTAGTGCGCGCACGCGCGCGAGAGAAATAATAAATGAATTTATTTTGTTCTTTACTCGATTTCCTTTGAGACTTTCGGTCTCGAAATTACTCACGCTCGACAAAAAAAGAAAGATTTTCTTTGTTTTGTGCTCACTTAATCGTAATTTTGTAGTACTAAAACCAATGAAAAGATGAAAAGAATACTTGGTTTGATGATTGTTTTACCGCTTGCCGTCCTGGTTTGCATGACAGGATGTACTGATGATGATTTTACGCCAGTAACATCTGAGCCTGAGCCCGAGGAGCCGGTTGTCTTGTACTGAAATAGGTTGACTCCCATGCAGCCTTAAATGTTAAATTATTAAATTCATTTAAGCAAAATGGGAAACAAGAAATTCAGTCGCGGTTTGAAGCGCAGTATTTGCATTGAGTACATGCAAAGTGGACAGTC
>JAFUFD010000033.1 GCA_017470055.1 Prevotella sp.
CCGGAAGTATAGCATTGATGAACTTCCACAACTCTTCAACATATTGAAAGGCGACATGTCGATTGTCGGCAATCGTCCGCTGCCCCTGTATGAGGCAGAGAAACTCACCGTAGATTCCAGCATTGACCGTTTCATGGCTCCCGCTGGCCTTACAGGCCTGTGGCAGGTCGAAGAGCGCGGTAAAGGCGGTATGATGTCAGCAGAAGAGCGTAAGCAACTCGACATCACCTACGGCCAGACCTATAATTTTACCTTGGACATGAAAATTCTGTTCCGCACACTGACAGCATTTATCCAGAAAGAAAACGTATAAAATTATAAATAGCAATGAATAGGTTAAAACGACTATTATTTATTGTAGCAACTACAGGAATCAGCACCTCTGCCTTCGCTCAGTTCAACGAGAGTGGTATCAGTGCCGGTTTCTTTGATTCCAGTAACGACAAAGAGATTAACTTCTCCGAGTTTCACCTGCCGCCACTTGCTATCTTATTTGAGAATGCCAAGTCAACACCTCAAATCATGACACTGGAAAAAGCACGCCAAATAGCGGAGGCAGAAGTTGCCAAACAGAAAAGGCATATATTTTCGTACGTAACAGGTCATGCAAGTTATAGTTATGGTAAGGCAGACATGTGGGGCAATAATAATTCTTCAACAGCACCTATGATATATCAGTTCCAAGGGACTGAACAGAGTTATTGGAATGTTGGCGTAAATGTAGCAGTACCCTTAGAAGATATTTTGGATTTATCTGCTTCTGTCAAACGTAAAAAGTATGAAGTTGAACAGGCTGTTATTGCAAAAGATGTTGCTTACGATAACCTAAAATTACAGATTGCCACTCTCTTTGTGAGAATCACTAATAATTTGGTAACACTAAAAACTATCGGAGAGTCTGCTGCCGCATACCAAGGGGCTGGTGCTCTTAACAAAGAAGACTTTGAAAACGGCAATATGAATATTGAGGACTATGCCTACACGACACTTCATGAGAGTGGTATGGTACAAAGTTATCAAGACATGCAAACAACTATAACTACAGATATTATAACTTTGGAAATATTGTCACATACACCTATCATAACAAATTCTTCTACAGAAATCACTCTTGACAAGACCGTTTCCAAGACGGAAAAGCAATTAGCGAAAGAAAACAAAGCAGTGGAAAAACGTATAAAGAAAGCTGTAGAAGAAGAAGAAAAGAAGACAAAAGCCTTGGAAAAAGCAGAAAAGAAAGCAGAAAAAGCAGCAGCAAAGGCCGTAAAAAACAAAAAGTAACAAGTAAATATTACCATTATGGATTTATTCAGATATATTGTTAGGTTTTTATATAAGATTCGTTGGTATCTCATTATTTTACCACTTATTGCACTTGTGATTGCATGGTTCATGACTCGCCACATGGAACGAGTATATGATACCAATACCACCATCTATACAGGTATGATTACGGGATATAACATTGAGGGAACTGTTGGAACGGCAGGTGGCCAATCTCAGACAAACATGAACAACCTGATGTTGCTGATCACTACTGATGTAACTATCCACGAAGTCTCCCTACGTTTGTTTGCCAGATGTATGATGTATGGTAACCCAAATAAAGACAACAACTACATCTCTGCTGAACATTTCCGTCAATTAAATAATAGCGTTCCCTCAGATGTGAAAGGACTCATTAATCATAACAGCGAGAATGCGACCTATGCTAATCTGAAAGCGTATGAGCGTCCTTCACAGGATAATTATATTTTTGGCATTCTAAACTACCATCCTTATTTTGGCATCAATAGCATCACAAGTAGGCTGAAAGTCCTTCAGTTAAACAAGAGTGATATTATTGACATAGGCTACTCTGCGAATGACCCTGGTATTGCTTACAACACTTTAGATATCCTTAATGATGTATTTGCTCGCCAATATGCACAGTTACGATATGGTGAGACAAACAATGTGATTAAATTCTTTGAACGTGAAGTTGCACGTTTGTATCGGATATTAACTGGAGCAGAAGACGATTTGATTCGCTACAATGTTGAAAAAAGGATCATCAACTATCTTGAGCAAACAAGAGTTGTGGCAGCCATGGATGGAACCCAGCAGACATCTGATAACGATCTTGTTAAAACTCAAGCCACTACACGTGCACTGATGGATTATTTGGAACGCCAATTGGGTGATAGGGCTAAAATTATCAAGGCAAATAAAGACTTTACGAATCAAATTACAGACATTTCACGCATACAATCACGTATTTCCAATCTCAAATTAATGAATAGTGAAGGAGGAGGAAGCGGAGTAGAATCGCAATTAGAATTAGCCAAGGCAGAAAGAATGTTACAAGATGCTACCGCTAATGTTAGAGGTTTAGTGAAAGATATAGAAGCAGGCACTTATAGTACTGAAACTGGTGTGAAGGCCAATGATATGATAAGTAGATGGTTAGAGCAGGTACTTTTATTAGAAAAAACAAAAGCCGAATTGGGTGCTCAAGATCTTATGCGCGAGAAAATAGATAAGCAAATGTTATATTTTGCTCCTATCGGTGCCACATTAGGAAGAAAAGAACGCCACATAGGCTTTATTGAAGGAAACTACATGGAGATGTTGAAGGCTTTGAATGCCGCCCGTTTGCGTCAGAAGAACCTCCAGATGACAACAGCAACCTTGCGTGTGCTGAATCCTCCGATGTTCCCGATGAATGCCCAGCCAACAAACCGCATGATGATTTTATTAGGTGCCTTCATGTTAACATTCTTGTTGACAGCCATGTACTTCTTCATCATTGAATTGTTGGATCGTACACTTCGAGATCGTATGCGTTCAGAGCGTATTACCAAAGTTCCCGTATTGGGTTGCTTCCCAAAAGAAAGCACATTGCGCTATCGCCGATTCAACAAAACTATTGCAGACATGGCTCTGAGGCAATTAAGTAAAGTCTTGCTTCCTCATTTTAAGGAGGGCCAGCAAAACGTACTGAACCTGCTTTCAACCGATGCGGCAAACGGAAAGAGTTATCTGGCTCAGGAGTTAGAGAACTACTGGATTTCCATTGGCTTACAGGTTCGTCGTCTCACATACGATGAGGACTTCCTGGCAGAAGACAGTCGTTTTATCATGGCAAACGGCATCAAAGATATCTGTCCCGATATCATGCCAAATGAAATTGCAATTGTGGAGTATCCAAATCTTGATGATAACTCCATTCCTTCGGGACTTCTAAACATGGGAACAGTTAATCTTTTAGTTACCCGTGCCAACCGTACATGGAAAGATGTAGACCAGAAAGCCCTAAAGGAACTTCAGTCTCAATTGGAAGATCAGAATACCCTCTATATGTATCTCACAGAGGCACAACGCTATGCTGTAGAGGAGTTTGTAGGTCAGTTACCACCTTATACAAGATTCAACAATTTCGTATATCGTATTTCCCAAATGGGTCTGACCGCTGTTGAAAATAGTCATGCAAAATAATGGCAAAAATTTATTCAAATAGGTTGTCAGAATTTTCACACGAAAACGGAGGAAGAGTCCTATTGCTCTTTCTCCTGTTTTTACTTGCAATTTATGAGTTTGTAAATGCAGGATTCACAGCCTTTGCCATAATTTGCCTTTTACCTTTCGTCATTCTATATGTTTACGTGGCATTCAGGTGGAGGATGTTCACGTTCTGGACATTAATAGCCGTTAACTATTTCATTCAGATGAAGGACATTTCATTACCTGTTCCAATGTCTCTTCCGAATGAAATTCTCGAAATTATTTTGCTGGCTATTGCCGTCATAGATGCGCGTCAATCACCGCATTTCGAACGAGCCGGCAACATGATGCTTTTCGCACTTACATTATGGTTTGGTTTCTGTTGTATAGAGTTGCTTAATGACACATGCAATCTGGGGATGAACGTAGGTGCATGGTTTACTGGTTTCCGCCTAATGACACTTCAACTTTTATGGATCTTTCTTATTTTCACGATCTACATTTCTTCTCCAAAGATTCTTATAACCTACCTCAGAATTTGGGCGCTATTCTCGTTGTTTTCTGCATTTTGGACATGGAAACAGCAAACTTACGGATTTACAACGGCAGAAAACATCTGGATGGAGACTGTTGGTAGAAGAACCCATATCCTAAATGCTGGAACATTAATCAGGTATTTTTCAACTTTTAGTGACGCTGCCAATTATGGTTGTCATGCAGCCGGTGCTGCTGTAGCCTTTATCTTAACAGGCATATCATCTAAAATTATAAGAGACAAATTATTCTTTCTTCTAATTTCTGCTGCAGTCATTTGGGGAATGTTCCAGTCTGGTACAAGAACTGCCATTTTTTGTCTGGGGGCAGGCTTACTTGTATATGTTGTCTTATCAAAATCCATTAAAATAGCCACTCCTTTCTTAATTGCATTCTTATTCTTCGCCTTCATTCTCGTTTTTACCAATATCGGTAATGGAAATCAGCAAATCCGAAGAATGAGATCAGCATTCAACAAGGAAGATGCTTCTGCAAGTGTCCGAGATATCAATAAAGAGGCGATTCGTGGTTATATTAAAGACGCACCATGGGGAATCGGATTAGGCATGGGCTGGGATAACGTCCCTGCAAACAATAAATACTTTAAACTGGCTACCGTACCCCCTGACTCTGAATATGTATTTATATGGATTCGAACAGGCCCAATTGGTATAACCATATTCCTCATATCAATGGCTATTATGTTTTTAGGAGCCTGTTCCGTTGTGCTTTTCAAACTTAAGAGTCGGGCTCTTATAGGCATTGGCTCTGGATTATGTGGGGCTTTTGTGGCTATACAATTGGGGGCCTATGGTAACCAAGTGTTGTATCAGTATCCCAATGGAGTAACCTTCTTTGGTGGCTTGGCGATTGTATACATTCTCCCCTATTTGGAACCTGAATGGAATAAATACGAAGAGAAACGCTTAGCCGAGCAAGAAGAGCGAAAACGATTGAAACTGGAAAAGAAATTAGCATCAAGAGTGTAAGAATTGGAAAATAGTAATTGAAAATTGAGTATCGCATTATCCATCATCACTATCAATTATAATGGGTTAGAAGATACCTGTTCATTGATTGAGAGCATCCCCTTCAATGAGAAAATGGAGGTGATTGTAGTGGATAATGCATCTAAGAATGCGGAGGCTGAGACTATTGCTCAACGCTTTCCGCACGTCAAGATTATTAAGAGTGCTGAAAATGTAGGCTTTGCGGGGGGCAACAACATAGGCATCAGGGAAGCAAGAGGAAAATATATCTTTCTTATTAACAATGACACCTATTTTAAAGATTTCAATATTGATGCGCTCATAGAAAGAATGGAGCAGTCTCCAGATATTGCGATTGTCTGTCC
>JAFUFD010000006.1 GCA_017470055.1 Prevotella sp.
GCTTTGAGACCTGACTGTCAACCGTCTTAGGACTAAGATTTTGGAGTGACAACCATCTTAGGAATAAAAACAAAAAGTGTAAACCGAAGCAGGAATAAAGTAATAAACTGTCAACCAAAATCAGTACACTACACTCCTCACAAAAATTACCAGCCTCCTCACGAAATTGAGGAGGCTCCTCACAGAATTGAGGAGGCTCCTCACAGAATTGAAAAGGCTCCTCACAAAATTGAGAAGCCCACTCACGTAGAACTGCAACCTTATGACAACCTTGACGACCTCAAAAAGGTTGCAAACGCAGTGGTAATCGGTGTCTTGTCAACCTGACAACCTTTTTCTTGAAAGAATAGATAATCTGTCACTTGGTGTATAGGCGAGGTAGTTACCTACCCCACCTAGAATATGTGTTATTTGAGTTCCAATGACTGATATAGTTTGAACTATTCTGCAATAATAAGCGATTCCTTGTTGTCATCAGTCATCTTCGGATCAAAGCCGTATGCTTGCATAACGATATGGTCGTTCTGATTGTGGACATTACGCAATTCTTCCTATATTGATTTGTTTCTTATCCAGACTGAGTTTACTTCTTGAATCTAATCTGTAGGTTAAGTTTTATATACACATCACCATCTTCGCCTCGATAAAGTTTTCCAAAGTCATAGCGGCTACGGCTGGCTCTGTCAAAACGTGTATTGTTATAGAGATAATCTTCCACATCATTCTTATTGTAAAAATGGTAGCATACAATATCTCCATCGCCCTTCACAACAAGATAACCACCATTGGCATCGTAGTGTCCGTTCCACTCTTTTGCGGATGTCATTCCGAGTGCAGTATCCAACAGGAGAACTTTTATCTTGTGTTCATAGAAAGCAACCACATTCTTGCCTGTAAAGCCAAAAGGATTCTCCTCGGCAACGCTTTCAACAATGTCCTTTGTGGCGGTACTTGAATTAGGCATACTACCCAAGACTAGACAACGTGCAATCAGTTCAGGCATACACATATCAAGGAACAAAAGGTTGTTCTTGAATGTTTGATGAGCAATCTCATAATACTCCAGTTGATAGCCTTTATCCAGCAGGGCTTGCATACGTGGCAGGTGGTCTTCTATGCTGTTAATCTCCTCTATTTCATTATCGGTTATGTTGCCACCCACTACTTTGTAGGTGATATTGGTTGGCATTCCAGGATTAAGCAATGTCGAAGCACTACCTAGTTGGGACTTGATACTAAAACCCAGCAATGGAGTCATGTTGGTGCGCAAGTCGTGTATGACAATGTGAATATCCGCTTTGTCTTGCGATGGTGCCTTTATTTTGGAGCATCCAATCTGGCTCATGAAGCACTCCGCATCTGGCACTTCGAAAGCTCTCTGACTGCCCGCACTCTTAATAGAGTCAAGAAGTTTTGAGGATTCCTCCATAAACTTATCCATCGAAATGCATGCATATTCGTTGCCGTCCTCATCAATAACAACAACATTCTGTTCCTTGTTGGGCTTGTATTCATATTTCTTGCTCTCTTCTCGTATGATATTGAGGATGGGATAATACAAGTCAAGCTTGTTCAAGTCTGCATCACCTGCATGAACTTTACCTTCGCCGAGCAGACGAAATAAGGCATAAAGTTCACTCCATTCTCCTTTGTTTCCTGTTATTGCCATAGTCCTAAGCGCTTATAAGTCCTAACAATTTCAATTCTTTCTCTGCTGTTGCCTTAATAGCAGGTATTGCAACGCTGTTGCCAAACTGCTTATAAGCAGAGGCATCGGCTACTACAATTTTAAAGTTTTCAGGGAAACCTTGTAATCTTGCCCATTCACGTGGGGTCATTTTGCGAATACCTTCTCGATTGACCTCTCCCTTTATATTTGTAATAGGAGTGAAATTTGTTAAACGCTTATCGATTATTAAATTGCACTCTCTCCCCATACCACCAACAACAATAGCATTCGCTACACCATCAAGGTCAATTATCTTATATCCGAATCCGTGACCTGCAGCCTCATGGCGTGCCTTGTGACGTATGAGTGTTTCCACATACACAGTTGAGAGATAGTATTTCACTGACACCTCATGCTCCTCCATGACATCACGAAAGCGTGGGCGTTTGTCACCTATTGTCTGAGGCTCTGGATATTTAAACTTGTTGATGTCGATATGCAAGTCCTTGCGAAAACCAATGATATATACACGTTCACGATGTTGGGGTACACCAAAGTCCATTGCATTGACGATTTGAGGTGGTACAACATCATAACCTGCATCGTCTAGATGTTCCAAGATTGTTTTAATGGTCTGCCCTCCCTTATGAATCATCAGTCCTTTTACATTCTCCAAGAAGAATGCTTTGGGCTGCTTACGGCGCAGAATATCCTCGATCTCAAAGAACAAAGTTCCTCGTGTTTCATCCTCAAATCCAAGCCGTTTGCCAGCAAGGGAAAATGCTTGACAAGGAAAACCGCCACAAAGAATATCAAATTCATCAGGGATATAACTTTTAGTCACTTCCTTTGTGATGTCACCAAAAGGCATATCACCATAATTTGCAAAATAAGTACGTTGTGCTTGGGCATCAAATTCCGAAGAATAGACACACTTACCACCCAATTCTTGCATGGCAATACGAAATCCACCTATACCAGCAAACAAATCAATGAAGGTGAATGTAGGATTTTTAGGTGCTGGGAATGGGACTTTGAAGAAGTCGGCAAATAAGTCACATTCTTGTGGGCTATCTGCTGCTTTCGTCACAATTTCTTCGCTGACATTGTCCCACATCGGATTCTTCTTGTCTTGTTGACGTTTGTATTCCATGAAGTCACGAATAGCCTCCAAAATTTCATATCGCCTTTCGCCAGACGCTATATCGTGTTTGCCCTCAAGATTATGCAGATAATGACTCAATATGGCAATCTGCATCTCATAGGATTCAGAACCATATATCTTTAATCCATCCTCTGTAACCTCTTCTGGTATTTTAGAAAGTTTGATATCTTTTATAGCCATGCTTTGCTTACACTTTTATATAGCTTGACATTCGCTGTTCTATTTCAAAGCAGCCTCCATTTGCTTTGCCAATTCCAGATTCCTCCTCATATAATTTGCAAAGTCTTTGGAGTTCATTGGAGATTTCTTGGATTCTTCGATTTTCTTCATCGTACGCTCCATTGCCTCCTTGTGAAACTGATTCAAATATGTCATTGCTCATCATTTGTTATGATTTATATGCAAAGATACAAATATTTTTGTAATCAACAAGGATTATAGGGAAAAGTTTTATTGAAACAAATCCCCTTCCACCCTGTTGTCATGAGAGGTTTCATTACTTAGGGCATCCACATACCCCATGAAGAGATCAACACACGCTACGATGATAGCACTGATAAAAAATAAACTAATCATATTGCATTCTTTTTTAATGTTTCTGGTGCAAAGATAAAAGTCAGGTGTCCCAAAGCGTGGGACACCTGACAAGTATTTTAGTTAAAGAATGCTAATAGGGTATGTGATGCCGTTGTGTCTATTCCTTAAACTCAACATCATGATGGTATTTCGCCAACACAGGAATCTCTTGGACGAGAGCGGCTGCCAACCTGCCTGCCACAACATGCGCACCATACTGATTATAATGGGTGTTGTCCTGACGACCATCAGGTAAGGCAGGGTGCTCACCAGGCTTGTACCACATGTGTAGTTTCTTAGAGCCCTCAACACCCAGCGACTGCTCGAGGTCATGGGTAATCTTAGTCGCATCCACGAAATGGACATTCATTCGCTGGGCGACATCACGAGGAGCCACGGCATAGAGTTTGTGGGTGTCGATCAGAGAATCACCCTCCACGACCTTTGCCGCATCAGCGAAGGTCGTATTACGAAGCGACTCGTCATCTGCGGTATGCATCGGCTTTTGGGCGAAGTTACGGCGTACCACGGGATTCATGATGATGGGGATACCACCCTTCTCCCGAGTCTCACGAACATATTTCGCCAACGTGTAATCGAAAGTTGAGCCTGGGTCGGTATGACGGTCGAGGCCTGGCTTCTCGTCATTATGTCCGAACTGGATAATCACATAGTCGCCTGGCTTCATGAGTGAGAGGACTTTATTCCATCGTCCCTCATTGATGAAGGAAATAGAGGAACGTCCGTTCACTGCATGATTGTCGACCCGCACATATGCAGAGTCAAAGAAACATTGGAGCGCCATGCCCCACCCTCTCTCTGGCGAGCCTTTCGACAGGTCTTTCTTTGCCGCCGTAGAGTCGCCGATGATGAAAATCGTGGTCACGTGATCTCTTGTGAAAGAGGTCAGCATAACAAGTGCGACGAAGAGAAAGAGAATTTTCCTCATAACCGACTTATTAGTTCATCAGGTGTCAGCAGTTGCTGCTCACCAGTCTCCATATTCTTCAAGGTAATCTTACCCTCATTCATCTCGTTCTCACCAGCAAGAGCCACAAACGGAATCTGCTTCGCATTGGCATAACTCATCTGCTTTTTCATCTTGGCAGCATCAGGATAGATCTCCGCACGGAAGCCTTTCTCGCGTACCTTATATATAATAGGTAGGCAATAGGCTGTCTCTTGCTCGCCAAAATTGATGAATAGAATCTGAGTAGCATTCATGGAGTCTTTGGGATATAGATCGAGCGTGTTCAGCACATCGTAGATACGGTCGGCGCCAAAGGAGATACCCACGCCACTCAAACCTGGCATGCCAAAGATACCTGTCAGGTTGTCGTAGCGACCACCGCCTGTGATACTGCCCATCTCCACATCCAACGCCTTCACCTCGAAGATAGCACCAGTATAATAGTTCAGTCCACGAGCCAAGGTAAGGTCAAGTTGTATCTCGTTCTTAAGACCGACTGTCGCCAATGTGTTAAGGATATAGCGAGTTTCCTCCACGCCTTTCAGTCCTGTCTCACTATCCTTCAGCACCTCGGCAATCGTCTGCAGTTTCTCCTCATTCGTACCACTCAGGGAAATGATTGGTTGCAGTCGAGCGATAGCCTCCTCGCTGATGCCGTCAGCACGGAGTTCCTCATTGACATTGTCAATACCTATCTTGTCCAGTTTGTCGATAGCAACGGTAATATCCACGATCTTATCCGCCTCACCGATGACCTCCGCAATACCCGTCAGTATCTTGCGGTTATTAATCTTAATCTGAACACGAATGCCAAAGCGAGTGAATACAGTATCCACAATCTGCATCAACTCCACCTCGTTGAGCAAGGAGTCGGAGCCTACGACATCGGCATCACACTGATAGAACTCACGGTAGCGTCCCTTCTGAGGACGGTCAGCGCGCCACACAGGTTGTATCTGGTAACGCTTGAAAGGCAGTTGCAGTTCCTCACGATGCATCACCACATAGCGGGCAAAAGGGACGGTGAGGTCATAACGCAATCCCTTCTCGCACAATTTGGCGGCGAGATGCAGGGCGTTCCGCTCCTGCAGTTCCTGTTCTGTGACCTTGCCCATAAAGTCTCCGCTATTCAGGACTTTGAAAAGCAGTTTGTCACCCTCTTCTCCATACTTGCCCATCAGTGTCTGCAGGGTCTCCATAGCAGGTGTCTCTATCTGCTGAAAGCCATAGAGCGCATAGACCTCACGGATGGTGTTGAAGATATAGTTGCGCTTCGCCATCTCGACAGGTCCGAAATCGCGAGTGCCTTTAGGTATACTTGGTTTCTGTGCCATTTATTTTCTTACGATAGTTTGTGCTCGGTCTGGACCGATAGAGATAATCTTGATAGGAGTCTCTAAGAAATCCTCTAAGAACTTGATATAATCCTTAAATGTCTGTGGGAACTGTTCCTCACTGGTAAACGACGTCATATCCGTCTTCCATCCAGGAAGTTCCTGATACACAGGCTCAATACCCTCTTCAATATTATAGGGGAAATAGTCAATTTGAGTGCCATTTTGTTTGTAGGCAACACATGCTTTGATAGTATCGAAGTCATCCAAGACATCGCTCTTCATCATGATCAACTGGGTGACTCCATTCACCATGATAGAGTATCTCAAGGCAATAAGGTCAATCCATCCGCAACGACGCTCACGACCAGTCACAGCACCATACTCATGACCTAAGTCACGGATACGCTTGCCCGTCTCGTCAAAGAGTTCGGTGGGGAATGGTCCTGCTCCAACACGAGTGCAGTAAGCCTTCATGATGCCATACACATCACCAATCTTATTAGGACCAATACCCAGACCAGTGCAAGCACCAGCACAGATCGTATTAGAGGATGTGACAAAAGGATAGGAGCCAAAGTCGATGTCGAGCATCGTTCCCTGTGCGCCCTCGCACAAAACGCTCTTGCCACTCTTCAACAGGTTGTTGATCTCGTGCTCAGAGTCGACGATAGGAAACTGGCGGAGATAGTCGATACCCTCCAGCCATTTCTTCTCGACCTCCGTGATATCATAGTCAAAGTTCAGCGACTTCAAGATAGACTCATGACGTGCTTTTGCCTTGGCATACTTCTCTTCAAAATGATCAAGGATATCACCGACTCGCAAGCCATTACGTGACACCTTATCAGTATAGGTCGGACCAATACCTTTTCCCGTCGTGCCTACCTTGTTCTTTCCCTTTTGAGCCTCATAGGCTGCGTCCAGCACACGATGGGTGGGCATGATGAGATGGGCTTTCTTGGAAATATGTAGTCTGCCTTTCAATTCATGCCCACTTGCCTCCAGTGCCTTAGCCTCCTCCATAAACAAGTCTGGAGCCAAGACGACACCATTACCAATAATATTGACCTTACCGCCTTGGAAAATACCAGAGGGAATGCTGCGAAGCACATACTTCTGTCCCTCAAACTCCAAAGTATGACCTGCATTAGGACCACCCTGAAAACGTGCCACAACATCATATTGTGGGGTTAACACGTCAACCACCTTGCCTTTTCCCTCATCGCCCCACTGCAGACCGAGCAGGACATCAACTTTACCTTGATTCATCTTTTTGCTTATTTAAATTTTGATTGCTTTTCTTTGTTTTTGTTCGCGTGATCTTCGCCTGACAGGTACTACATATTCCATAAATATATAGGGAATAGCCGTCTTTACGGAACCGCTTCAGATGCATGTTACTGATAGTCTCCGATATCTGAGGCGACTTGATTTCCGTCACCTTCCCACAGACCGTACATATCTGGTGGCTGTGGCTGTTGTTGTCGTAACATGCCTCGTACTTCGTCTGTCCTTGAAAACGATGACGAATGACTAAGCGTAACTCCATAAACAACTTCAGCGTGTTATAAAGTGTGGCACGGCTAACAGGGAATCTGTTCTCCTCTGCCAGTTTCTCACTCAGTTCCTCGAGAGTGAAGTGTCTGTTGATATCGTAGACAGCATCCAGAATCGCATACCGTTCTGGCGTCTTTCGGCGATTGTTCACTTCCAGATAATTGTTCAGAATCTGTCTGACAGTTGCCCTTACACTTTCTTTCATGTAACCATTAATACCTAAAACCGCACAAAATTACAATAATTTCTTTAGAATAAGGCATTAATTATTTAAAAAAGTTCTAAATTAAGACTTTTAAGCGCACTTTTCGCCATTCGCTCATACACAAGTCCCAATTCTGAAAACCTAATAACACTTTGCATAGCCGCTTTTCGTACCATTAAAGACGGACTCTGAAGGGCAGCCAAAGCCTGGTCAAGGAATTCGTTGATTCCCCGCGCGTTAGGTTCTTGACGGTTCATAAACAAGCGAGTCAGAATATGGAATCCACACAACTGGTAGAGTTCTTTGCCTGAAGCCATCCATTGATACGCTTTCTCTGGAGCAAACGGGAGATACTGATATAGATTGAAGGCAGCCTGCTCGGCTATTTCCTGAGAGACAGTCTGCTCCATCCAGATATCCACCACTTCTAGCAACATTCTCTCTGCTGGCATTATCATCGTTGCAAGAATCTTACATTCTCTTACGTCCGTCTTCCATAATTCAATCGCCAGGTCGTAGTCTTTACCTATCTCCTCGGCCTTCTCTCTTAGCATCGGAATGGAAGCCCCCCAGTTCAGTTTATACTCAACGCCCTTATCACGCATCGACTGCGCCGTCTGCCCGTCCATCAACTGACGGAACGACTGTTTGATCTCTTTGACTCTGTCTTGTATCTGATTACTCATATTAACGTACCATATTCTGAACTATAACGAAGCATCTGTTGCGCATACTTCTCGGTATAGTCTAACTGGATATCGGTGATCTCTCCTTTCTCATTCTTCACAGGAGTCATCCTTGGGTTAATAAAACCTTTATAAGGCGCAAGGTCCAGCCGCTGATAGCGCTCCAGTATTTCTTGATGTATGACAGGATCAACCTTGACCGCATAACGCTCTACCATCTGTCTGGCAGCCTCATAGTCGCCCTCACTCTTGATTCTCTGTATTTCCGCTAACAGCGTGGCTATCATTTGACGCAACACCGCATAGTCTTTGATCTCCAGATAGGTCTTCCCCTCTCGCTGAATCAAAGAGAGCGTATCTCCATGTTCCATACACCACCGTGCTATCAAGGCACGATTGCGCATATGCGCTTCCTCTATCTGATGTCCTGGCTGGATGCGTATCAACTGCGTCAGCAAGCCATTCATCATATAACTATAATACTGGGACTTGTAGGCTTCCATGTCCGGGAGCAAACCTAACTCCACCATTTTAGGGTCTGCGATATAGTAGAGTCCAAACAGATCCGCCCTCGCCTCCTCAATGGTGTTGCCGTATGCTTTCAAGGCATCCAGATCCGTGCCTGATAAAAGTTGTCCGCTACCATGTCCGAGACACTCGTGCAAATCAGTATGAAGGTCATCGCAAAGGTCTCCATACCTCTCTATCATCGCCAAAGTCTGGTCGTCAATCACAAACTCCTCTTTAAAGCCATTGCCATGGGCGGCTTTATTATATGCGTCAGTGATGTTGCTAATCGTGACACTCTTGCTGCCATACTCGGCTCTGATCCAGTCGGCATTGGGAAGATTAATACCAATGGCTGTAGAGGGATACTCATCACCTCCCAACATTGCCGCACAGATGGCATTGGCGCTCACGCCCTTGACTTCCTTTTTTCGGAATCGGGAGTCCACAGGAGAGTGGTCTTCAAACCATTGGGCATTATTACTTATTGTCTGGGTGCGCTTGGTCGCCTCCAGATCCTTATATTCCACAATTCCCTCCCAAGAACCTTTCAGACCTAGCGGGTCACCATATACCTCGATAAAACCATTTACAAAATCCACCCTGCCATCATGCTCACTTACCCATTCTTTACAATAGGTGTTGAAACTCTGCAGGTCGCCAGTCTTGTAATAGTCAACCAAATGACTGATAATATCTGTCTGTTTCGGATTCTCCGCATATTCTTTTGCTTGTTCCAGCCAATAGACAATCTTTTCTATCGCTTTTGAATAGCGTCCACCTACACACCAAATGTCTTCACAAACCTTTCCATCCCGCTTGATCAGTGTTGAGTTAAGTCCGAAAGAGGGAGGCTCATCCCCCTCATAGGCTTCCTTTTGGCTTTGATAATAGTTCTCTGCCTCTTCTTGCGTGACATCTTGATAGAAATTGCAAGCAGAGGTCTTGACGAGATCCTCCCCATCAGCCTTATTGACTCGCTTGGGATATAGGCTGGGGTCAAAGATAACAGGAAACAGATCAGCACAAAAGGCATCTAACGTCTCTCCATCAGATAAGGGGAGACACTCCTTGGGGACTTGTTGCAACATTTTGCGAAGATAATCCTCACTAAATCCTGGCTGGAACTTCTCCGAGCCATAATGGTGATAGATACCATTAGAGAACCAGATACGTTTCAAATAGATTTCCAAAGCCTTGAAATCATCTGTGTCGTGTTGTATCTGTGAAGCCGTATAGATAGCCTCCAGCATCTTGCGGATGCGGAGATTATACTTGCCAAACTGGTCAAAAGTGATGTCACGACCATAGAGAGTCGCCTTTGACAACGCATATATATATCGTTTTTGACGCAAAGTTAACTGCTCAAAACCAACAAGTTGGTATCTGAGCAGTTGAAGGTCTGCAAAACGTTCGTCAGAATAACTAACCATTTTTGATGCTCTACTTGTCCTTTTTCCTCTTTTGAACTTTCTGAGATGGATGCTTCTCGTAATGCTGCATACGATACTCCCGAGGAGTCATATTCATGAATTTGTAGAATGAGGCATAGAATGACTGGCGGTTAGCAAAGCCTACCATGTCACTCACCTCCTCCATCGTCAAATCCTGATAACGCTTATCCACCATAAGAGTCATCGCCTCCTCGATGCGGAATTTGTTGACAAAGGATGTGTAGTTCATGTGGAACTGCACACTTACAACAGCCGAGATATAACGGGTGTTGGTCCCCAAATCATCCGCAAGTCTTTTTGCAGAGTAATCCTTGTCCTTGTATTTTTTCTTCATTACAATGACATCAAGGATTCTTTCTTTTAAATCATCCATCAACTGAGGATTAACCAACGTTCTATACGCGGCTTCCTTTACTTTTTTCTCAGTAATATTATACTTGGCCATAGTCAAGGTTGAATGATATATTAATACATTGCAAATATAGTGAAAAAAAATTAGATTTCACCATATTTTCAACATTTATTTAGAAAAAAAGAATAACTTTGTCGATAATTTTAGGAATTTTCAGTAAAATGGACACAAAAACTCTTTTAAAAAACTATTACGGCTATGACTCTTTTAGAGCCCATCAAGAAGAGATTATCAACACTATTCTTCATCATCAAGACTGTCTGGTATTAATGCCTACTGGAGGAGGGAAAAGTATTTGCTATCAAATTCCTGCCATCGCCATGCAAGGTACTGCGGTTATTATCTCGCCATTGATTAGTTTAATGAAAGATCAGGTAGAGAGCCTGAGGGCAAACGGCATTGAGGCGGCAGCCCTCAATAGCGGCAATGATTTCAGTACTGACACCATCGTTCGAAGAAAATGCATTGACGGTAGTCTGAAATTGCTTTACATATCCCCAGAGAAGTTGCTTTCTGAGATTCCGTTTTTGTTAAAACAAATGACAATCTCCCTATTCGCAATAGACGAGGCTCATTGCATCAGCCAATGGGGGCATGACTTCCGTCCAGAATATACACAATTAGATATCCTCCATCAAGAGTTTCCTGACATTCCCATCATGGCACTAACTGCCACTGCGGACAAGATCACCCGTCAGGACATTATTAAACAACTCCAACTGAAAAATCCTCAGGTGTTCATCTCAAGTTTCGACCGTCCGAATCTGAGTCTAACCGTAAAAAGAGGATATGCGACCAAAGAGAAGGATAATTACATTTTACAATTCATCAAGGCACGTCCCACAGAAAGCGGCATTATCTATTGTCTCAGTAGGAAAACTACAGAAAAAGTTTCCAAGTTCTTGAACAGTAAAGGAATATCCTCTTCTGTATATCATGCTGGATTGACGCAAAAAGAAAGAGACAAAGCACAAATAGATTTTCAGAAAGATGATGTCCAAGTAATCTGTGCTACTATTGCTTTTGGAATGGGTATTGACAAAGGCAATGTACGATGGGTCATACACTATAACATGCCAAAAAGTATCGAAAATTTCTATCAAGAGATAGGTCGCGCCGGTCGTGACGGAGCCCCTGCCGATACGGTTCTCTTTTACTCGCTTGCCGATGTCGTCCAACTATCACAATTTGCAAAGGAGAGCGGACAAAAGGATATTAATCTCGACAAATTGAAACAAATGCAAAACTATGCGGAATCCAATATCTGTCGTCGCCGTATATTGTTAAATTATTTCGGAGAGCAAAGAGATTACGACTGTGACAATTGTGATGTATGCATGAATCCTCCCCAACGTTTCGATGGCACCACGTATATTCAGATGGCGTTAAGTGCCATAAAGCGTACAGAAGAGTCTGTTCGAACTTCCACTATTATCGAGATTTTGAAAGGAATTGCTTCGCCTACTGTCAAACGAAAAGGTTACGAAAACATAAAGACTTTTGGAGTCGGAAAGAATCTCTCCACCAACGACTGGCAAGATTATCTGCTACAGATGCTGCAAATGGGCTTTATAGAAATATCCTATGACCAAGGCAATATTGTAAAGATCACAAAAAGTGGCGATGACGTGCTTTATGGTCGCAAACAGGCCGAGTTATGTGTGGTTGACCACGCTCCAAAAGAAGTCGTCAAGTCCAAGAGACTACATTTGGAGATACCCACTATTACCATACCAGGACTACCTGAGACAACTGGTATTGAAGATAAGAAACTTTTCGATGCGCTACGGAGTCTTCGTCGTCAATGTGCGGAAGAAGAGGGTTTCCCTTCTTATATTATTTTCAGCGACAAAGTGCTACACTCTCTTGCCACTATCAAACCAGTATCCTTGGATGCTTTTGGATTCATACAAGGGATTGGAGAGCATAAGAAAAAGAAGTATGGCAGACGCTTTGTAGATCTTATACAGAAATTCGTCTAAGGACGTAAACTCTGCAGTTTAATATCACGGAGAGCGTGGAGGTAGTTTAATCGTTGCTCCATCGCCATTCCCCACTCCTCGGAGAAAAGTTCGCTCACATCTAGGTCAATCTTCCATTGTCCCCGTGACTCCATACGGTCCAACATAGTACCAAGGGTCAGGTTATTAATGTCCTCCGCAGGCATAAAATGAGAGGTCTCCCCTTTCTCGTCATTAGTAATCTCAATGAGCAACTTGGCATCTATCAACTCATATAGCAGGTCATTGACTATACGGATGGGGATATTTGTCTCTGCCCGTAACTCTACCGCCGTATAAGGCTTTCCACCGTCAGCGAAACGATGACAGATCCGACTCATCAGCAGGGCACATAACATCGTACGGTAGCGATAACTGATCTCTCCTGTCTCAGCATCATAATCATAATAGTCCAGATACTGATTCGTGTAACAAAGTTCCGCACCAAACAGACAGATCGTCCAGGATATTTGTACCCATAGCATAAACAAAGGAAGAGCGGCAAAAGAGCCGTAGATAGCATTATATCCTGAGAGAAACAACTGCGAATGAATATAGAATATTTGCAAGCCCTGCATGGCGATACCTGCAAGGATGCCAGGTATAACGGCATTGACAGGTTTTACATGGGTATTCGGCATGAATATATAGAGAGCGATAAACATCGCAGACATCAGCACATAGGGAATCAAATCTATCAAAAAACGAATAGCAGGACCTAACATCAGGAAATCAGGCATTGAGTCGGCTATAGTCGCCATGAAGATGGAGATACCTGATGTCACCACAATGATAATAGGGAAACAGAAGAACATCGCCAGATAGTCGGTGAATGTACGGAAAATACTACGAGGTTTTTTCACCTGCCAAATCTCGTTAAATGCGTCCTCTACATTGCTGACTAGCATTAATACCGTATAAAGCATAAACAACAAGCCGATTCCCAGGAAAATACCACTTTTCGTATGTACCAGATAACTGTTGACAAAGCCTATAATGACTTCTGCCACCTGAGGCTGTGACTGGAAAGCGTCACGAAACCAGATCTCGATGTATTTGTTATAGCCGAAGCCACGGGCTATGGCAAACACGACAGCAAGTATCGGCACGATAGCGAGAAGCGTGCTATAAGTCAGTGCCGCAGCCTTTGTCAACACACGTTTGGCAGTAAAGAAGCGGATGGCTAACACTAATTTCTTTAAAATCTCCAACATAAGGAATCTAACAGGTGAAACATCACTTGCTGTAATCCTCCACATGTCAGTCTCGAAAAACTGGATAATCTGGTCTATCTTTTTTCCCATCGCTGTGGTCGTTAATGATAAAAGAAAGCACTGTCTCTGTAAGCCGGGTTCTGTTCTCCCCTTGCGAGGAGCACCTGTCATTTATCTAGTCCGTAGGTCACCCTACGACTCAAGCATTCCACCCTCCATCGTATTACTCGGACGGGCAACCCTCAGACGATGGTTTACATGAACTTGCAGCCCCCAGATGGAACAGCCCGTTGATCACCCAACGGCTGGTGGTCTCTTACACCACCTTCTCACCCTTACCTCATTCGAGGCGGTTATTTTCTTCTTCCGACACCAACTGTCACCAACTGCTTCCACTTTCAGAAGTGGGGCGCCCTTTGCTGCCCGGACTTTCCTCTCGTGCCCTTCCCTCCATCAAAAAGGCAGAGGTGGTTGACACCAGCGACAGGTCGAGACACTGCTTTCGACTGCAAAGATACAAATAAGTGAGAATAGAAAAAAATATTTCGGAAAAAATAATTACCTTTGCACCGACAAAAGCATATAATATAGCACATGAAGCAACGTATTCTGTTTATCTGTTTAGGCAATATCTGCCGCTCACCAGCGGCAGAGGGAATCTTCCAGCAACTGGTGGATGACCGTGGACTGTCCGATGATTTCCACATCGACTCTGCAGCCATCGGTCCTTGGCATATTGGAGACTTACCTGATAAACGAATGCGAGAATGTGGGAAACGCCATGGTTATCTTTTTAATAGCAGGGCGCGTCAATTCTCATCTGATGACTTTCGGCATTTTGACCTTATTATTGGGATGGATCAGGACAATCTACGTGCAATCCGTTCCAAAGCAAAGTCAGAAGAAGACGGGAAGAAAATCCGTCTGATGGCAGATTTCCTTCGCCACCATCCTCATCATGCGACAATCCCCGATCCGTACTACGGCGTGGATAAAGACTTTGAACTGGTCATTGAACTTCTGGAGGATGCATGTATGGGGCTATTAGATGTATTGCTTCACTTGCATAAACCAAAACCACAAGAAGAATAGATATGGAATATATGTCTCAAGAAGGCTACGACAAATTGTTGGCTGAACTCCATCAATTGGAGAGTGTGGAATTGCCTCAAGTAAGAGAGGCTATCGCAGAGGCTCGTGACAAAGGGGATCTCAGCGAGAACTTCGAATATCATGCAGCAAAACGAGAACAATCGCGACTGCTGAGT
The DNA here is from genome assembly GCA_017470055.1 of Prevotella sp. Taxonomy (GTDB): domain Bacteria; phylum Bacteroidota; class Bacteroidia; order Bacteroidales; family Bacteroidaceae; genus Prevotella. The sequence goes on from JAFUFD010000006.1 coordinate 15,021, forward strand.
AGAATACGTTTCAAGCAGAAAGTACTAGCAGGGGCAAGGGTTCTTGACATGTCAAGGCTCAATACAGATAGTGTGCAATTACTCTGTAAGGTAGAAATGACAAACTTGGCTAACAACAATAAAATGACCTATACGATTGTCAGTCCTCACGAAGCAAATCTCCGTGAGGGTAAAATATCAGTAAAGTCACCCATAGCACAAGCCCTGATGAACAAAAAGGTTGGTGACATGATAGAGGTTCATGTTCCCGCAGGAACCATCAAACTTCGTATAGAGAATATCAACTTATAAATAGAGTTGAGCAGCCTCTTGCAGGGCATCTTTGATTTTGCCAACCAAAGATTGGGGAGATAGGACTTTCAAGCGATTGCCCCGAGAAAGGATTTGCCCTTGAAGATCAAGGGTCGGATGGAGAAATAACTCAAAGTCTGTATAGTCATTCCCCATGGCAACCTCCCGTTGGCTGTGATGAAGAGGCAAGTCTTTTAAGTAGTTCCGCTCTGTACCATAAGCACGAATGATGATTCGCTCTGGGGCGGCATCACCACGCACGACACCATAGCATTCACTAAAGTATTGGTCTGCGTTGAAGTCTGCATCCAAAGTAAAAGCCTCGTCAGTAACAGAGAGTTGCTTGATGCGGTCGAGCGAGAAAACACTGAAAAACCCCGTATTGAAGCGAGCCAACAAATACCAACGACGGCGATATAGTTTGATACAATAGGGTGCCACGACATATACTTTACACTCCGCCGCACTATACTTTTGATAGGTAATTTCCAATAAACGACTTTTCTTCATAGAGGTGATAATCTGTTCCATCCGCTCATCAGCCGACGGGATGGACTCCAGCAAAATACGACTCTGAAGACCAAGGCTCTCACTAATCAGGTTATTGACAGACAGCGTGGACAGCATCCATTTTTGGACGCTATCCTCACGCAAGGCATCTTCATTGCCAATATAATATTGATAACCATTCTTGCGGTCACAATCAATGTAAATACCAAAAATATCCTCGATGGCATCTTTATGACGATTGAAAGTACTACGAGCAAATTCCACCCCTCCGCTCATTTCCGTTTGTATCCATCGACAGTTAATCTCACGAAGCGTGATCTTACGAGTCTGGTATATGGTATTCACCAACCAAATATATTCCTTAAATAGTGCAGGTGTCGTCATGTCTTCATTGCTTTAATTGTCCGCAAAGATACTAATAATTTTGATGAAAGCACCTTTTCCACTTCATTTTTTGTCATTACCTTTGGTAATGTGAGAATTATTATGTAATTTTGCACGTCAAAAGAATTACATAGGAAGAAATGAAGAAATCAACAGCAATATTACTTCTACACTGTCCTGACCAACAGGGCATTATCTCAGAAGTGACTCGTTTTATCACAGACAATCAAGGTAACATTGTCTATCTTGACCAATACGTAGACAAGCAAGACGGTATGTTCTTTATGCGTATCGAATGGGAACTGGAAGGTTTCCTGATTCCTCGTGAGAAGATACAAGAGTACATCAATACCCTATATGCACAACGCTACCAGATGACTTGTAACCTCTATTTCAGTGACAAGCGTCCCCGTATGGCTATCTTCGTATCGAAAATGAGCCACTGCCTCTACGACTTACTGGCTCGCTGGAAGGCAGGTGAATGGGATGTGGACATCCCCTGTATCGTAAGCAACCACGAGGATTTGCGATATGTTGCCGAGCAGTTTGGTATCCCCTATTACGTATGGAGTATCAAAAAGGACCATTCGAACAAAGAGGAGGTAGAGGCTGCCGAGATGGAGTTGTTGAAGAAAGAGCAGGTCACATTTATTGTCTTGGCTCGTTACATGCAGATTATCTCTGACGACATGATTGCCTCTTATCCCAATCATATCATTAATATCCACCACTCCTTCCTTCCTGCCTTTGTGGGGGCAAAACCTTACCATCAGGCATGGGAACGCGGTGTGAAGATTATCGGAGCCACTAGTCATTATGTGACAGCAGAATTGGATGCGGGTCCTATCATTGAACAGGATGTGACACGCATCACCCACAAAGACACCCCAGAGAGTCTGGTACTGAAAGGTAAGGATTTGGAGAAGATTGTACTTTCACATGCTGTGTCGAAGCATATCCAACGTAAGATTCTTACTTATAAAAACAAGACCATTATCTTTAGTTGAACATGAACGTTGCCATCGTAAAATACAATGCAGGGAATATCTATTCCGTGATCAATGCCTTGAGACGACTGGGTATTGAGCCGTTGCTGACGGACAATGCCGAGCAGTTAAGGACTGCCGACCGGGTCCTATTCCCTGGACAAGGAGAGGCACGTGGCGCTATGGAATACCTGAAGGCGCGTCGACTGGATGAGGTCATTCGTTCGTTACGACAGCCAGTATTGGGTATTTGCGTAGGACAGCAGTTACTTTGTAAGCATTCCGAGGAAGGTAATGTAGACTGTATTGGCATCTTTGATGCGGAAGTGAAGCGTTTCCATCCCAAGCGTCATGAGGACAAGGTGCCCTGTATGGGTTGGAATCGCCTGACGGACGTAAAGAGTCCGCTTTTCGTGAAGGACACCTATGTGTATTTCGTACATAGTTATTATGTACCTCTTTGTGCTGACACAGTAGCCACGGCTGACTACATCCTACCCTACTCCGCTGCTCTCCAAAAGGAAAACTTCTACGCCTGTCAGTTTCATCCTGAAAAAAGCGGCACGGTGGGCGAACAAATCATTAAGAATTTTCTGGAACTATGATAGAATTAATACCGGCAATCGATATCATTAACGGACAGTGTGTTCGCTTGACAAAAGGCGATTATGACCAGAAAACAGTCTATCACGACTCCCCCGCCGAGGTGGCTCAAGAGTTCGAGGAGATTGGTTTTCGACGTCTTCACGTTGTCGACCTTGACGGTGCGAAATCCAAACATATCGTCAATAGTTCTGTACTCCGCCATATCACGACAGCAACGAGCATGCAAGTAGATTTTGGGGGAGGCATCAAGTCTGATGAGGATATCGAGACGGCTTTTGCCAACGGTGCCGCAATGGTCACGGTTGGTTCTATTGCCGTCACCCAGCCTGACCTGTTTTTCTCATGGTTGGAAAAATACGGGGAAGAGCATATGATTCTCGGTGCTGATGTGCGTCATGGAAGAATCAGTATCAACGGGTGGAAAGAGGACTCCTCGGAAGAACTTTTACCCTTCCTCCAGAAATACATCGATGCTGGAGTACGTAACGTGCTCTGTACGGAGATTTCCAAAGACGGAACCCTACAAGGTCCCGCTATCGAACTATATAGTCAGGTGATGGAGGCATATCCCCATTTGCACTTGATAGCCAGTGGCGGAGTGTCAAGTATGGAGGATATCCAAGCACTCGAAGGGGCAGGTATCCCCGCCGTCGTATTCGGGAAGGCTATCTATGAAGGTAAAATCAATCTAAGAGAACTATGGGACTGGCAAAACGCATAATACCTTGTCTGGATGTGAAAGACGGAGAGACAGTAAAAGGCACTAACTTCGTCAATCTCCGCTCCGCTGGCGATCCCGTGGAATTAGGGAAGGCATATAGTGTGCAAGGAGCCGATGAACTCGTGTTCCTCGACATCACTGCCTCTTTCGAGGGGCGTAAGACCTTCACAGAGATGGTGACCCGTGTTGCCCAAGAGATTAATATTCCTTTCACGGTAGGAGGCGGTATCAATGAACTTGCCGACGTGGAGCGATTGTTATATGCTGGCGCCGATAAGGTCAGTATAAATAGTGCGGCTATCCGCCATCCAGAACTCATTGACGAGATTACCTCTCGTTTTGGTAGTCAAGTATGTGTCTGTGCCATTGACGCCCGTCTTGACGAGGATGGTTGGCACTGCTATCTGAAAGGTGGTCGTGAGCGTACAGAGCGAGGTCTCTTTGAATGGGCTCATGAGGTTCAGGAACGTGGTGCTGGTGAAATACTCTTCACCAGTATGAATCATGACGGCACAAAAAACGGCTATGCCAATGAAGCATTGCGGGAACTTGCCGACCATCTTTCTATTCCTATTATCGCCAGTGGTGGCGCAGGGAAACGTGAGCATTTCAAGGACGTGTTTATAGAAGGGCATGCCGATGCCGCTCTTGCCGCCAGTGTTTTCCATTTCGGAGAAATACCAGTACCAGAACTTAAGCAATATTTAACTAAAGAAGGAATTAATGTAAGACTATGAAAATAGATTTTGAGAAAATGGGTGGACTGGTCCCCGCAATTATACAGGATGCGACGACGAAGAACGTTCTAATGCTGGGCTTCATGAATGAAGAAGCCTACCAAAAGACTGTGGAGACTAAGCATGTCACATTCTGGAGTCGCACCCGTCAGACTCTTTGGACGAAAGGCGAGACTTCCGGACACTTTCTGAATCTCGTCAGCATGCAAATCGACTGTGACAACGACACGCTGTTGGTGAAGGTTCATCCCATTGGGCCAACCTGCCATACCGGCACCGACACTTGTTGGGGTGAAGACAACGATATGAATCCCCTGCTCTTCCTTTCGGAACTGCAAGATTTCATCAACAAACGCAAAGAGGAAATGCCTGAAGGTTCATATACGACAAAACTCTTCCACGATGGAATAAATAAAATTGCCCAAAAGGTGGGTGAAGAGGCTTTGGAGACCGTTATCGAGGCAACAAACGGCACCAACGACCATCTTGTATACGAGGCAAGTGACCTACTATACCATCTATTGGTACTATTAACGGAGAAAGGACTGCGCATTGAGGATGTTGCCATAGAGTTACAGAAGCGCCACGCCCCTGAGTGGGACAAGAAACGACGTGAGGCAAAAGCCAACGGAGAGATGAAATAATAAAAAACATATACTACCATGCTCATAGATTATCAGAAGGCAAATATCTATCAGAAAGATGGAATCCTCGTATTGAAAGAAGTAGACTTCCATGTTGACGAGGGAGAATTTATCTACATTATCGGTCGTGTAGGTGCTGGTAAAAGTACTCTGCTAAAGACTCTCTATTTCGAATTAGATATCGATGAGGCCGAGAATGCCTTTGTTTTAAATCACGACCTTCGTGGCTTAAAGCGTAAATATATCCCTGCACTGCGCCGACAAATGGGTATCATCTTCCAAGACTTCCAGTTGCTGAGCGACAGAACTGTGCACGACAATCTTGCTTTTGTATTGAAAGCGACTGGATGGAAAGACAAAGAGGAGATAGAAGAACGCATCAATGATGTACTGGAAGATGTGGAGATGCAGGATTTTGCTGACCGGTTCCCCCATGAACTTTCTGGTGGTGAGCAACAACGTATCGCCATTGCCCGTGCGATATTGAACAAGCCCAAAATCATTATCGCTGACGAACCGACTGGTAATCTTGACCCAGAGACGGCAACCAACATCATTAGTTTGTTACGTCAGGTCACCCAAATGGGCACTGCTGTAGTGATGACGACCCACAACATTCCTCTACTGAAAGACTATCCTGGCATCGTATATCGTTGTATTGACGGTCACGTGGAGGAAATCACCAACGACTATAACAAGATAGCAGCCTACGAGCAGGAGAATGAGCCAGAAGAGATTCGAAAAGTAGACTACTCTTCTCGTGAGGACATATAAGGAAAAATAAGAAATAAAAATAATAGCACTATGAAAGTAATGAAATTTGGCGGTACGTCGGTAGGAAACCCAGACCGTATGAAAGAAGTCACGAAACTGGTCACCAAGTCAGGTGAACCAGTTTTCGTCGTGTTATCAGCAATGTCGGGAACGACCAATTCCCTGGTCGAGATCTCCGACTATCTCTACAAGAAGAATCCAGAGGGTGCCAATGAGGTTATCAATACTTTGGAGAAGAAGTACATGGGGCATATTGACGAACTCTACTCCACTAAAGAGATGAAGGATACGACTCGTGATTTCATTGTCAACGAGATGAACTACCTGCGCTCGTTCACCAAAGAACTTTTCACCTCTTTTGAGGAAAAGAGTATTGTGGCACAAGGTGAGATGATGTCTACGAATATGGTGGTTAACTACATGAAGGAACAGGGCATCAATGCAGTGTTGCTCAATGCCCTTGACTTTATGCGTACAGACAAGAACTCGGAGCCAGACCCGACCTATATTCGTGAGAAACTGAAGGTCATCATGGAAAACAACGAGGGGCAACAGGTATACGTCACCCAAGGATTTATTTGCCGTAATGCCTACGGTGAGATTGACAACCTGCAGCGTGGTGGCTCTGATTATACCGCTTCCCTGGTTGGTGCTGCTCTCAATGCTGAGGAGATACAGATATGGACAGACATCGATGGCATGCACAATAATGATCCTCGTGTAGTTGACAAGACGGCTCCCGTTCATCAGTTGCATTTTGAAGAGGCTGCGGAACTTGCCTATTTCGGTGCCAAGATCCTGCACCCCACCTGTGTACAACCTGCAAAATATGCAGGTATTCCTGTCCGTCTGCTGAACACGATGGATCCTGATGCAGAGGGAACCACTATCAGTAATCAGACAGAATACGGTAAAATCAAGGCCGTTGCTGCCAAGGACAATATCATTGCCATCAAGATAAAGTCAAGTCGTATGCTACTTGCCACTGGTTTCCTACGCAAGGTCTTTGAGATTTTCGAGAGTTATCAGACCCCTATCGATATGGTATGTACCTCAGAGGTCGGTGTCTCCATGTCTATCGACAATTCCGCCCACTTAGGTGAAATCGTGGACGAACTCAAGAAATACGGAACAGTAACGGTAGATACGAATATGTGTATCATCTGCGTCGTGGGTGACCTCGACTGGTCGAATATCGGTTTTGAGACCCTCACTCTGGACGCCATGAAGAACATTCCCGTTCGTATGGTCAGTTATGGAGGCTCCAACTACAATATCTCCTTCTTGATTCGTGAGGAGGATAAGAAGCGTGCCCTTCAGAGTCTGAGTGATACCCTATTCAACAAATAATATCCTAACAACACAACACAATGACAAAAGGACAATTCCCAACAGATAAGTTCCAACAACTCCAAACACCGTTCTATTATTACGATGCGGAGTTGTTGCGTAAGACTTTGCAATCCATCAATACAGAGGCAGGCAAGCATGAGGGCTTTGTGGTACACTATGCTGTCAAGGCGAATGCCAATCCTCGGATATTACGTATTATTCGTGAGGCAGGACTGGGTGCCGACTGTGTGAGCGGAGGTGAGATAGAGGCCTCTTTGAAAGCCGGTTTCCCTTCCTCTAAAATCGTCTATGCCGGAGTGGGAAAGAGTGACTGGGAGATTAACCTTGGACTGGACAACAACATCTTTTGCTTTAATGTGGAGAGCATACCAGAACTGGAGGTCATCAACGAGTTAGCCGCCCGGAAAGGAAAGGTTGCAAGAGTCGCTTTTCGGTTGAACCCCAATGTGGGGGCTCATACACATGCCAATATCACAACAGGTCTTGCCGAGAACAAGTTCGGTATCGCCATGCGTGATATGATGAGTGTCATAGAGGAATCTCAAGCCATGAGTCATGTCAAAGTCGTTGGACTTCATTTCCATATTGGCAGTCAGATTCTGGATATGGGTGATTTTGAGGCTCTCTGTAATCGGGTCAACGAACTGCAAAGCGAATTGGAGCGTCATCGTATCAATGTGGAGCATATCAATGTGGGCGGTGGACTCGGTGTTGACTATCAGCACCCAAACCGTGTCCCCATACCCGATTTCAAGGCATATTTCGACACTTATGCCAAGAAACTTAAGTTGCGTCCAGGTCAGACCCTACACTTTGAACTTGGTCGTGCCGTAGTAGCACAATGTGGCAGTCTAATTACACGTACCTTATATATTAAGAAGGGAGCCACCAAACAGTTCTGTATCGTTGATGCAGGTTTTACCGATTTGATTCGTCCTGCCCTTTATCAGGCATATCATAAGATAGAGAATATTACCAGTGAGGAGTCTGCACAGGCGTATGACGTTGTTGGACCTATATGCGAGTCAACAGATGTCTTCGCCAAACAGATTGACTTGAACACGGCTCATCGTGGTGACTTGCTTGCCATACGCTCTGCTGGTGCCTACGGGGAGATTATGGCGTCGCAGTATAACTGCCGTCATCTTCCGCAGGGCTATACGAGTGATGAGATATAATGATTCATCATGACTAACGACAATAGAAATATCCAATTATCCATCGTGATGGTTGTGCACGATGAGGACACGATACTGGAACAGAACCTACCCGTGTTCCTGACCCAACCGTGCGACACCAGTTATGAGGTCATCGTTGTGGATGATGCCTCTTCTGACCAAACACCTGATGTACTGAAGGACCTGAAGGAGAAATATCCTCATCTTCATACCACCTTCTTCCCGAAGTCCGTTCCCAATCCAAGCAGAACGCAACTGGCTTTATATGTAGGAATCAAAGCAGCCCATAGCGACTGTATCGTGATAGCCGACATCAAACGTCCACCGACATCCCATGCATGGATAGACGGACTTGCCCAGGAACTGAGTAATGGTAATGCCGAGGTGGCAATGGTCTATAGTGACAGAAAGCGTACAGAGGAAGTCTATCTCCAGTCTTTCGATCAACTAGAGGATGCCGAGAGTTTCCTGTTAAAAGCAGAGAGACGTTCAGGAAAGGGACATCAAGGAAGCAGACTCAAGCGGAAAAGGGGAATCTATGACGCCGTCGCTATTTGCCGGACACGTATCTTTGATGCTGTACGCTTATACGACCACACGGTGAAAGGCGGCAAACTACTGGGGCTTAGGATGGGCGTTCTCTGGAGAAACATGTTTAACTGATACCGATACCTATGAAGATACTGCACTATATCGCAAAAGACGACAGCATGATCACAAGTTATGTGAACATGCTGGTAGGCAGTATGGGACTAGAAGCCGACAACAGTATCGTAATAAATGAGTCAGAAGCGAAAGAGCATCTTAAATCGACCCATTATGATATCCTGCATATTCATGGTTGTTGGCATCATGCCGCCTATCGTGTTCTCAAGCAAGCCATCAAGAGAGGAAGCCGTGTAGTGCTGTCACCCTACGGACAATTAGAGCCGTGGATCATGGATGAGCGTTACTGGAAGGAGAAACTGCCCAAGAAGATTCTGTTCCAGAAAGATATTGTCGAGAATTCGTATGCCGTCATCATACAGGGAAAGATGGAAGAGGAGTGTATCCGCGATTTAGGGTGGAATACTCGTCTGGAGATTATCCGCAATCCTGTCATCACCCACTCTATCTCCCCCTCAGAGATGGCGTATAAGACCTATTGTGTCTATCGCAAGGTGCTTGACAGCCATACCATAGAACTGATGCGTGACCAGACACGCCAACTGGTTCGCAGTTTCATCAAAGCAGGTATTACGGGGGACAGTCAATGGGTGACGGATGATCTCTATGAGATAAACGATCCTGAGCAATGGCGCTATGTGGTCATCTATTCCCACTACGAGAATATCGTCAATATTATACGGCGAGGCGCTCATCTCCTAAATTACCGCATTCCAAACATGGAGGCACATAACATCACCTGCTATCTCCCTAAGAACTATGAGATAGCAAAGACCATACAGGATACTATCGGACTCCAATACGCCTCAGAGAACGACCGTTTGATGGCCACTTTCAAACAAGTCCGCAAACTAATGCTACACCGTCAACTGACAATCAGTCATCTTTGCGAGATAGACCGTGAACTCAGAGAGCACGACGTAGAGGAAGACCATCTGTGTGAGACGCTGAGAGAGGCGAGACTATACAAGACTGCCTGTCGCACGATGCAACTACTTTCTGAATGGACGGGGTTCGATGAGGGGTTCATGCCTCTCCCTCCCTTGGACGATAAGATAACCAAGCAAATCAGTAAACAAATCTATAACCACCTGAAGATATGAATACCAGTGACTACACTAACCCTAATGACAAGAATCGGGACATGCACTATCTGCAACTGCTGTCCAACTCGTTTCCGACCATTGCGTCTGCCTCCACGGAGATTATTAACCTAGAGGCAATTCTGAACCTTCCAAAAGGTACGGAGCATTTCCTCGCAGACCTTCACGGAGAGAGTGAGGCATTTCTGCATGTCTTGAAAAATGCCTCCGGCAATATCAAGCGCAAGGTGACAGAACTCTTTGCCGGGGATATCCGAGACAAGGAGCGTAAGGAATTGTGTACGCTGATTTATTATCCAGAACAGAAGATAGAACTCATCAAGGCATCTGAGCCCGATATCGAGGACTGGTATCATATCACCATCCATCGCCTGGTTGCCGTCTGTCGTGATGTCAGCAGCAAATACACTCGATCAAAGGTGCGTAAGTCTCTGCCAGAGGACTTTAGGTATATTATCGAGGAACTGTTGCATGAGCGGACCGACGACTCGGACAAAGCAGCGTATGTGAGTGTCATTGTCGACACCATCATCTCCACCGGACGAGCCGATGACTTCATTATTGCCCTCTGCAATGTCATCCAACGACTTGCCATCGACCAACTGCATATCCTTGGAGATATCTACGACAGAGGACCTGGTGCCCATATCATCCTTGACACCATGCGGCAGTATCATTCCTGGGATATCCAGTGGGGTAACCACGACATCCTATGGATGGGTGCCTGTGCCGGCAATGACGCCTGTATCTGTAATGTGCTACGCCTCTCACTTCGTTATGCCAACCTTGCCACATTGGAGGAGGGCTATGGCATCAACTTAGTGCCACTTGCCACCTTTGCCATGGAGACCTATGGTGACGACTCCTGTGAGGAGTTCATCCCCAGATTGCTGAAAGACAATACGATGGACGGCAAGACCATGCGTCTGACAGCACAGATGCACAAGGCTATCACGGTGATACAGTTTAAGACAGAGGCGCAAATCTTCAAGCGTCGCCCAGAGTGGCAGATGGAGGACCGCTGCTTGCTGGACGCAGTCGACTATCAGCGGAAGACCTGCGTTCTCGATGGTAAGGAGTATGATATGAAGTCATGCCACTTCCCCACTGTCGACCCTGCGAATCCCTCCGCATTGACCGCTGAGGAGGAACTGCTCATGCAGAAGTTACACCACTCCTTCCGCGTCTGCGAGAAACTACGTAAGCATGTCAAGATGCTATTATCACATGGTTGCATGTATAACATTAGTAATCACAACCTGTTGTTCCATGCCTCCTGCCCCCTGAATGCGGATGGCAGTCTGAGGGAGGTGGAGATCTACCAGGGAAAGAGATACAGCGGTCTTGACCTGATGCATAATATCGGGATGGTAGTACGTGCTGCCTTCACCAGTGACACGGCTCCAGACCTTCGTCAGTTTGCTAAGGATTACTTCCTCTACCTCTGGTGTGGCAAGGACTCTCCTTTGTTCGATAAGTCGAAAATGGCGACTTTTGAGCGATACTTCCTCTCCGACAAAGAGACCTATAAGGAGGAGAAAGGCTATTATTTCCAGTTACGTGACTCTGAAACGATATGTGACCATATCATGGATGCCTTTGGGGTTACGGGACCTAATCGCCATATCATTAACGGACATGTGCCTGTCCATGCCTCCAAAGGTGAGAATCCCATCAAGGCGAATGGTAAGTTGATGGTGATTGACGGTGGTTTCTCTGAGGCTTATCATCACGAGACAGGTATTGCCGGCTACACTTTAGTTTACCATAGCCGCGGTTTTCAATTGGTTCAGCACGAGCCATTTACGAGTGCCACTGATGCCATTCAGAAAGGGACGGACATCAAGTCGACGACGCAACTGGTAGAACTCTCTGCCCATCGTATGTTAGTATCTGACACGGATAAGGGCGAGGAACTCCGTTCACAAATCAATGACCTCCGACAACTACTCTACGCCTACCGTCATGGCATCTTGAAAGAGAGGAAATGAAACATCAAGTCTTGATAGCCTTAGGCTCAAACTCCCGCCAGCCTGTCCACATACAATGGGCATCGGAGCGATTGGCATTCCTGCTCTCTGATTGTCGACTGAGCCGTACCCTTTGGACATCTGACATCAAGGGGACTGGCAGAATGTACATGAATCGTTTGGTATGGGGAGTGACAGACTTGTCTGTTGAGCAATTGCAAGAGACTCTAAAAGGAATGGAGGCAGAGACGGGACGTACCAAACAGCAGGTTACCATCGACCTCGACTTGATGCAGTATGACACACAACGCTACCACGAGAGAGACTGGCAACGCACTTATATCACAGACCTTTTGCCTCCCGCTGTCTGACAGCCTCAAAGAGCAGGATGGCAGCCGACACACTGACATTCAGTGAGTCTAACCTTCCTAACATAGGAATACGGATATGTGCCGTGGCAGCCTTGCGCCACTGGTCTGTCAACCCTGTTGCCTCTGTCCCCATCACGATGGCCGTCGCCTTACGCATATCCTGATCGTAATATAGGTTCGAGTCTTGCAACTGAGCCGTCAGTATCTGAACATTCCGCTCTTGCAGAAAACGGATGCACTCCTCCGACGAGCACGCTACCGTAGGTACGGTGAAGATAGCACCGATACTACTACGTATCAAGTTAGGATTATAGAGGTCTGTCAATGGGTCACAGACGATAACGGCATCCACCTTAGCAGCATCCGCAGAGCGAAGGATTGCACCTAAGTTGCCAGGCTTCTCTACCCTTTCCAAAACCATGAGTAAAGGATGCTCTGGCAACTGTAACTCATCCAGTGTCAGATGTTGGGTGCGCACTGTAGCCACCACACCTTCCGTCGTCCCTCGATAGGCTATCTTCTCATACACAGCAGGAGTCACCGTTATCGCATTCTTCGGATAGTCGTCGCTATAGAGTTTTGGACATATAAAACGGGTCACCACCTCATAGTCAGCCTCCATACAATGCTCCAACTCACGCCGTCCCTCCACCACAAACAGTCCCTGCTTGCGTCGCTCCGACGATTTCTGCTGCAACAGCAACAGTTGCTTAATCCGTGGATTCTGTGCACTCGATATCGTTGTCTCTATCATTCCGCACGCAAAGGTACGAATATTTTTCTATTTCTTATCTTTTTCATGAAAATAAAACTATCTTCACTGCGTTATAGAATAAAAATAAATAGTAACGACTATGAATAAAATCATCATGATAGCAACTTTCTTGAGTCTCACCTCAAGCATAAAAGCGCAACAAGAAACTGGCAAATGGGCACTCACGCCACGAGTAGGTATCAACTCCTCTAATGTATCCGTAGGGAATCTATGGACCGAATTCGAAAAGTCATATAGTGCGAAACACAAATGGGACTTCGTTGGTGGTCTGGACGCAGAATATCTTGCAGGTCAACAAGTCGGCATCTCTATTGGAGCCTTTTATTCTAATGAGGGCTACACCTATGGCAATGTAGAGGATTTAGGTAAGGTTACACAGACGCTCCATTTTTTGAATATTCCCATATTGGTAAACTTCTATATCGAACCAAATATTTTACCAGGGTTAGCATTGAAGGCTGGTGTACAATTAGGTTATCTTTTGAAGGCAAAGATGGACGACCATTTAGGTGACTACACCCAAGGCGACAATACGAAGAGTTTCAAACACGTTAATGTATCTATTCCTGCGGGTATCTCCTATTGTTATAAGAACTTCGTTGCCGATCTCCGTTACAACATCGGACTTATGAATCTCTGCGACATCGACTTTTATGTAGAGGACTCATGGAAAACGACCTCTCTTTGGCTTACCGTCGGGTATCAGTTTAAGATGTAAATGGTCTTATTTCAGCCTGGAATCCGTGTTCCGGATGCCTCGGAAAGCAAGGAGGTAGGACCTTCGTAACTGAGATGATACTTTCGTTCGGAAAAACTCAAAAAACTCTTGGTTTTTTGTTTACTTATTTGTACCTTTGCATCCGTTTTTGAGAGAGTTATATATAAATAAGGTATAAGGAAGATATGATTACAGTTACGAATCTTGCTATTCAATTTGGAAAGAAAACGCTTTATAAGGATGTTAACCTAAAGTTCACCAGCGGGAACATCTATGGTATCATTGGTGCCAATGGTGCTGGTAAGTCTACCCTACTCCGCGCTATCAGTGGAGAATTGGAGCCAAACAAAGGTACTGTCGAACTTGCCCCTGGTGAGCGTCTGTCAGTATTGGAGCAGGACCACTTCAAATATGATGAGTTTACGGTGATGGATACCGTATTGATGGGTCATCAGCCTTTATGGAAGAACATGAAGGAGCGCGAGGCACTCTATGCCAAGGACGAGATGACGGAGGAAGACGGTAACCGTGCCGCCGAGTTGGAGATGGCTTTCGCAGAGATGAACGGCTGGGAGGCTGAGAGCGAGGCAGCCCAATTGTTGCAGAACCTCGGTGTGCCAGAGGGACAGCACTATAAGCAGATGGCTGAGATCTCAAATAACGAGAAGGTGCGTGTGATGCTTGCCAAAGCATTGTTCGGACACCCCGACAATCTGTTGCTCGACGAGCCTACCAACGACCTTGACCTCGACACTGTACAGTGGTTGGAGGAATATCTCTCGAACCTTGAGCAATGCGTCTTGGTTGTCAGCCACGACCGTCACTTCCTCGATGCCGTGTCGACCCAGACCGTGGATATCGACTTCGGAAAGGTGACCCTGTTCTCTGGTAACTACTCGTTCTGGTATGAGTCGAGTCAACTCGCCCTCCGTCAACAGCAGAACCAGAAGATGAAGGCGGAGGAGAAGCGCAAGCAGTTGGAGGAGTTCATCCGCCGTTTCTCTGCCAATGTGGCAAAGTCGAAGCAAACCACTTCTCGTAAGAAGATGCTGGAGAAACTGAATGTCGAGGAAATTACCCCGTCAACACGTAAATACCCAGGTATCATCTTCTCCATGGAGCGTGAGCCTGGCACTCAGATTCTGGAAGTAGAGGGACTAAAGGCGGTAGATGCCGATGGCACCGTACTCTTCGATAACGTGAACTTCACTATCGAGAAGGGACAGAAAACCGTATTCTTGAGTCATAACCCAAAGGCGATGACCGCCCTCTTTGAGATTATCAACGGCAACCGTGAGGCAGACGCTGGAACCTATAAATGGGGTGTCACTATTACCACTGCTTATCTCCCACTCGATAACACGGAGTTCTTCCAGAGTGAGATGAACCTCGTTGATTGGCTCAGTCAATATGGGACAGGCAATGAGGTGATGATGAAATCCTATCTGGGACGTATGCTCTTCAAGGAGGAGGACGTGCTGAAACATGTCAACGTGCTCAGTGGTGGCGAGAAGATGCGCTGTATGATAGCCCGTATGCAGTTGAAGAACGCCAACTGTCTGATTCTCGATACTCCTACGAACCACCTTGACCTGGAGTCTATTCAGGCTTTCAACAACAACCTGATCTCCTTCAAGGGCAATATCCTGTTTGCCTCCCACGACCATGAGTTCATCAATACCGTTGCCGACCGAATCATCGAACTGACTCCAAAGGGAACGATTGACAAACTGACAACCTATGATGACTATATCTACGATGAGAGCATCAAGGAGAAGAAAGCCGAACTATATGCATAGAATGGCACGGAATTTGCTATATAATCTTTACAAATGAACAACGCTATGAAAGAAGAAGAAAAGAATAATCTGGAAGAGGAAGATACTCTGAAAGAGGAAGAGACTGTTGAATCAGAGGGAATGGAGAACTCTGAGAACCAAGAGGAATCCGAAAACTCGGAGAACTCAGAGGAGAAAGACCCGTTAGAGGCTGCCCTAGAGGAAATCGGGCAACTGAAGACCCAGATACTCTATAAGACAGCGGAGTTTGACAACTACCGCAAGCGCACCTTGAAGGAGAAGGCTGAACTTATCCTGAATGGTGGCGAAAAAGCCGTTACTGCTATCCTGCCCGTCATCGACGATATGGAGCGTGCCATGGAGAATGGTGAGAAGACGGAAGACCCAGCCGTGCTCCGTGAGGGTATGGAACTCATCTATCATAAGTTTATGAAGGCATTGGAAGGACTGGGTGTCAAGAAAATAGAGACTGAGGATGCCGACTTCAATACCGACCTGCATGAGGCTGTCGCCATGGTCCCAGGAATGGGTGACGACAAGAAAGGCAAGGTCATTGACTGTCTGCAGACTGGTTACCAACTGAACGAAAAAGTAATTCGCCACGCCAAGGTGGCAGTAGGACAATAATATGGCAAAGAGAGACTATTACGAGGTACTTGGCGTCGACAAGAACGCCACTGAAGACCAGATTAAGAAGGCGTATCGTACCATCGCCATCAAATATCACCCCGACCGCAACCCCGGCAACAAAGAAGCCGAGGAGAAATTCAAAGAGGCAGCCGAGGCTTACGACGTATTGCACGACCCACAGAAGCGTCAGCAATACGACCAGTTTGGATTCAACGGTCCACAAGGTGGTGGCTTCGGAGGATTCAACGCCTCCAGCATGAACATGGACGATATTTTCTCTATGTTCGGAGACATCTTTGGAGGTCGTGCTGGTTTTGGCGGTTTCGGAGGCAGTACCAACCGTGGTCCTCAGCAGCATCGTGGTAGTGATCTTCGCTTGAAGGTAAGACTCACCTTAGAGGAGATTGCTACGGGAGTCACTAAGAAATTCAAAGTACGTAAGGATGTGCCCTGCTCTCACTGTCATGGTACAGGTGCAGAGGATGGCAGTGGCACAGAGACTTGTCCCACATGTCATGGCAACGGTTTCATCACCCATACCACCCAGAGCATCTTTGGCATGATGCAGACCCAAGGCACATGTCCTACATGTGGAGGTTCTGGGCATGTCATCAAGAACAAGTGTCGTCAATGTGGCGGCACGGGTGTCGAGAAAGGTGAGGAAGTTGTGGAGATCAAGATTCCCGCAGGCGTTGCCGAGGGCATGATTGTCAATGTTCCTGGCAAGGGTAATGCCGGACATAACAAAGGGGTCAATGGTGATATCCAAGTATTTGTAGAGGAGATAGAGGACGAGCGTTTCATCAGAGACGATAGTGACCTTATCTATAATCTATTGCTCGACTTCCCCACGGCGGCTCTCGGAGGTGATGTGGAGATTCCAACCATCCAAGGCACGAGACTCAGAGTGAAGATGGAGCCTGGCACACAACCTGGTAAGACGCTTCGCCTGAGAGGGAAAGGACTGCCTGCCGTACAGGGTTATGGCAGGGGCAATGGCGACTTGGTGGTAAACATCAGTATCTATGTGCCTAAGACTTTGAGTCGGGAAGAGAAAGAGGCTATTGAGAAGTTCAAGCACAGCGATAACTTCCAAGGCGACGCCGCCACGAAACGCTCTATCTTCCAACGTTTCAAGAACTATTTCAATTAAAAATGAATTACCAAGAGACCTGCGAATATCTATACCATCAGATGCCCATGTTTGAACGACAAGGGGCATCAGGATATAAGGAGGGCTTGAGTAACACTTTGACATTGGATGAGCATTTTGCCCATCCACATACCCGTTATGCCACCATCCATGTGGGTGGAACGAATGGAAAAGGCTCCGTATCCCATACATTAGCGGCCATCTTGCAGAAGTGCGGATACTCCGTAGGTCTCTATACCTCTCCGCATTTGGTTGACTTCAGAGAGCGTATCCGTATCAACGGAGAGATGATCCCAGAAGACTATGTCATCGACTTTGTGGAAAACGAGCGTGCTTTCTTTGAGCCATTGTCACCATCTTTCTTTGAGGTGACGACGGCTATGGCTTTTAAGTATTTTGCCGACAAGAAGATAGATATTGCCCTCGTGGAGGTGGGACTCGGCGGAAGGCTTGACTGCACTAATATCATTACCCCACTCGTCTCTGTTGTGACGAATATCAGTTTCGACCACACCCAGTTCTTGGGGGACACATTGGCTAAGATTGCCACAGAGAAAGCAGGTATTATAAAAAAAGGTGTACCTGTAGTCATCGGAGAAAGTCATGAGGAGACGCGACCTGTCTTTGAGGAGAAAGCGAGAGAGGTAGGAAGCAAGATTATTTTTGCTGACGATGAGCCGGAGATACAGAAGGCAGAACCTCTTGCCGACGGTAAGATGTATTACAAGACCAGCCATTGGGGAGAACTTACTGGTGACTTAGGCGGCATCTATCAAGAAAAGAACCTCAATACGGTATTCGCAACATTACGAGTCTTATCAGAGCGAGGTTTTTTATCAAAATGCACGACGGAAAACAGTCTCCAACAGTTTAAGGCGGAACTGGCAAGTGCTTTGAGCGAGGTGTGCAAGACGACTGGACTCACGGGACGTTGGCAGGTTGTCAACAAAGCCCCTTATACCGTCTGTGATACAGGACATAACGTAGGAGGATGGACGTATCTGAGCCGGCAACTTGCCCATGTCACATGTCCTAAGAAACATATCATCTTTGGAATGGTGGATGACAAAGACATCGACCATGTGTTAGAGATGCTTCCCAAAGACGCTTGCTTCTATTTTACCCAAGCAAACACCAAACGTGCCATCCAAGGGGCTGTTGTCAAGGCATTAGCAGAACAACACGGTCTCATAGGAGAATGCTATACCACTGTAAAAGAAGCATATAAGGCTGCACAAGATACTGCGACTCCCAATGATTTTATCTTTATTGGAGGTAGCAGTTACTTGGTCGGAGACTTCCTGAAAAATTGCCTTTAGGTGTTTTTAACACTCCAATAAACGTTTTTTTCCACGTTTCTTTCGTTAAATTCGATTTTTTTCGGTTACTTTGCACTTAGATACATATAGGTAACTAAAAACAATCAATTATGGCGAACACAACCGAAAATGTGAATTTGTGTGGTCTGAATCGCAAGGATTTCCAGACCACGATTAATGGTAAGAAAACCGATTTGTATATCCTGCGTAACCGTAAAGGTTTCGAAGTTGCTATCTCTAACTATGGTGGAGCCATCTGTGCCATTATGGTACCAGACAAGGATGGTAACGTGGCAAACGTTATTCAGGGACATGGCAGCATTAAGCAGTTGACAAGTGGTAATGAGCCTTTCCTTTCCACACTGATCGGGCGCTGGGGCAACCGTATCTGCAAAGGTCAGTTTACCCTAAACGGAAAAGAGTATCAGGTAGCCCTCAATGATGGTCCTAACCATCTGCATGGTGGTCCTACTGGATTCCACTGTAGAGTTTGGGATGCCCGTCAGATGGGTCCTCGCTCTCTTGCCCTGCACCGTGTATCCTCCTATGGCGAGGAAGGTTATACAGGTGAGTTGGATGTGACCGTAGAGTTCACTTTCACTGACAACAACGAGTTAGTACTTGAGTACCTTGCTACCACCAACAAGAAGACCATTGTCAACTTGACGCATCACGCATTCTTCAGCCTTGCTGGTACTGCCGACCCTACCCCTTCCATCTTAGATCAGGTTTGTGAGATCAACGCAGATTTCTATCTTCCAACAGATGAGACCGCTATACCTACTGGTGAGATCCTGAAGGTGGCAGGCACCCCCTTTGACTTCCGTACACCGAAACCTTTCGGACAAGATATCGAGGCAGACCATGAGCAGATTAAATTTGGCAAGGGCTTTGACCACAACTACGTCCTGAACAAGAAAGAAGAGGGTGAGTTAAGTTTTGCCGCTAAGGTAAAAGATCCGAAGAGTGGGCGCACCATGGAGGTATATACCACTGAGCCTGGCATGCAACTTTACACCGCAAACTATGCCTCTGGCTATAAAGGAGCCAATGGATGTACATTCCCATTCCGCTCTGCCGTATGCTTCGAGGCTCAGCACTTCCCCGATACGCCTAACCGCCCATACTTCCCCAGTGTGGTCCTGAATCCTGGTGAGCGTTACAAACAGAAGACCATCTATAAGTTTGGTGTAGAGTAATAATCACTAAAACCATCTATTAATTATGAATAATCAAAAACAAACGCCGAACTACACGTTCGCTCTGATAGTGGTTTTCATTGTCTGCTTCCTCATTGGTTTTATCACGACAATGAATAACTCCATGATTGCTTTCTGCTCGAAAGCATTCAACCTGACAGCCCAGCAGGGACAATATGTTAATTCGGCATTCTATGGTGCCTACCTGTTGGCTATTCCTTTCTCGTTCCTCATGAGTAAGATTGGTTATAAGGGCACACTTATTCTTGGACTCGCCGTTTCTGGTATTGGCTTCGTTATTAATTCATTAGGAATTTCTGCAGCCATTAGTGCCGCTGCCAATGTCTATGCCGTTTTCCTGGGTTCCATGTGTCTGGTAGCTATGGGTGTAGTGATGCTACAGAATGTGGCCAATCCATACGTTATGGTACTGGGTTCACCCGAAAAGGGTGCCTTCCGCATGACCCTCTCCCAAGCCCTTAATTCAGTGGCTACCACAGTGGCTCCTATATTCATCACCACCGTCATCATCGCGGGTCAGGAACCAGCTCCAGAATTGGTGCCCAGCCCATTCCTTGGTCTTGGTGTCTTCACCATTATTATCTGCGTGATTCTCGTGTTCTTGAAGTTGCCGAAAATCGATGAAGGCAAGCAGAGTGAAGAGGCTGGTGAAAAACTGGTGGAGAAGAGTACCGTCTTTGCCTACCCTCATGTGTGGCTTGGCGCTTTGGGTATCTTCATGTATATGGGTGTTGAGATTGGTGTTCCTTCCATGCTCCCCTACCGTTTCCAGTTGCTGGGCATTAACGACAGTGATGTCGTAACCAGTTATCTGGCATTCTATTGGGGCGGCATGATGGTAGGTCGTTTCGTAGGTGCCGGTATTCTAACCAAATTTGAGCCTCGCAAGTTGCTCACCGGTTGTCTATGTCTAGGAGCCTTATGCATAGCCTTGTCATTGGTATTTGCCAGTTCCATGTTCGGCATATGGCTCATGTTGGCAGCAGGTCTCTTTCATTCAGTCATGTGGCCCCTCATTTTCAACCTCGGACTCCAGAAACTGGGTCGTCACACAAAGGCAGCCACAGGCATTATTAACACGGGCGTAATCGGTGCTGCTATACTGATGCCTATCATGGGGAGTATTGTCGATGTTACAGGAGTCATCATCGCTATGTGCATCATGTTCATCTACTATACCTATATCATCTGGTTCTGCAACTGGGGTAGCAAGATTGGCATTGAATAAAATGTAAACAATTAATCAATCCTTAAAATAGAAACAAATATGATGGATATTGAATTTGTAAGAAGTCGTTTTATCAAGCATTTTGATGGTAAGACAGGAAACATATATGCCTCTCCTGGGCGTATCAACCTGATTGGTGAGCATACCGATTATAATGGTGGATTCGTATTTCCTGGCGCAGTAGACAAAGGTATTATGGCAGAGATGCGTCCGAACGATACTGAGGATACAGTGATGGCATACGCTATTGACCTGAAAGACCGTGTGGACTTCAAACTCTCCGACCCCAATGGTCCCAAGGCTTCATGGGCACGATACATCTATGGTATCTCATTAGAAATGAAGAAATTAGGTGTTCCTGTAAAAGGATTTAACATTGCCTTTGCAGGTGATGTACCCTTGGGTGCTGGCATGTCTTCATCTGCTGCCATGGAGAGTTGCTTTGCCTGTGGTCTGAATGACCTGTTCGGTGACAACAAGGTAAGCCAATGGGATATGGTGCTTGCAGGTCAGGCTACCGAGCATAACTATTGTGGTGTGAACTGTGGTATCATGGATCAGTTTGCCTCTGTCTTTGGAAAGGCAGGATGTCTGATGCGCCTTGACTGCCGTAGCCATGAGTTTGAGTATTTCCCCTTCAAGCCCGATGGCTATCGTCTGGTGCTCCTCGACTCTGTCGTCAAGCACCAGTTGGCTGGTTCTCCCTATAACGACCGCCGTAACTCTTGCGAGAATGTCGTAAAGCACATTGCCACCAAGCATCCGGAGGGTCAGTTTGAGACCCTGCGTGACTGTACATGGGAGCAGTTGGAAGAGGTAAAGGCTGAGGTTGGCGAAGAGGACTACAAGCGCGCCAAGTTCGTACTCGGTGAGAAAGACCGTGTACTTGCTGTCTGCGATGCCCTCAACGAAGGCGACTATGAGAAAGTCGGTGAGATGATGTACAAGACACACGAGGGACTGTCCAAGGATTACGAGGTTTCTTGTGAGGAACTTGACTTCCTCAACGATATCGCCAAGGAGAATGGGGTCACAGGTTCCCGTATCATGGGTGGCGGTTTCGGTGGCTGCACCATCAACCTGGTTCGTAACGACCTCTATAAGACATTCATTGCGGATGCCAAGCAGAAGTTCAACGCCAAGTATGGCCATGAGCCTAAAGTCTATGACGTTGTCATCGGCGACGGCTCACGCAGAATCTGCTGATTTCGCTTAAAGAACGTTAAAAAAGCAGCCTAACGTGTAAAAATAACACTTTAGGCTGTTTTTTCTTTGCTTTTCTCATTGTCATATCAAAAATAAGTAGTAATTTTACACCCAAATTACTAATGAACAATTTAATAACTTAAATTTAAATGATGATGAGAAACCTAAAACAATCTATGTTGGGATGCGGTATGGCATTGGCTATTTTCTCTGCATGCAACACAGGAGAGCAATCTAACTTTACAGTATCTGGACTTGATCCAGCCAAGTTTGACACTATTATCAACGAGAAGCCTGTCAAACTTTACACATTGAAGAACCAGAATGGTATGGAGGTATGTATCACCAACTATGGTGGTCGTATCGTAAGTCTTGTAGTCCCCGACAAGGATGGCAAGGCAACGGATGTCGTCTTGGGCTTTGACAACATTGCTCAGTATACGGACACCCTGAACTCCCCTTCTGACTATGGCTCTTCTGTCGGTCGTTATGCGAACCGTATCAAGGACGGCAAGTTCACTTTGAGCGATAGTGTATATCAACTGAAAAAGAATGATGGTCCTAACTGCCTGCATGGTGGAGGCAATACAGGTTGGATGCATCAGGTCTATGACGCTGAGCAGATTGGCGACTCCATCTTGAAACTGACGATTGTGGCAGAGGATGGCGAGAACGGATTCCCAGGCAAGGTGACAGCCGTTACCACATATAAGTTAACTGCCGACAACACCTTGGATATGACCTGGGAGGCAGAGACTGACAAGCCGACGATTATCAATCAGACTAACCACAACTACTATAACCTGAGCGGTGATTTCACCCAGCCTGCCTATGATATGGTACTGTATGTGAATGCCGACAATTTCACCCCAAGTGACAAGTTGTATATCCCGACCGGTGAGGTGAAGTCTGTAGAGGGAACCCCCATGGACTTCCGCACTCCCCATGCCCTTGGCGACAGCATCAAGTCTGAGTTCGACCAGATTCAGAATGCTACTGGCTACGACCATAACTTCTGCCTAAACACCTATAAAGACGGTAAGGGCGACGACACACAGGTATGTGCCAGCCTCTATTCTCCCAAGACAGGTATCTTCATGGAGATGTATACCAATGAGCCAGGTGTACAGGTATATTCTGGTAACTTCCAGGGCGTTGGTCGTGATGCCGACATCATCCGCAAGCATGGTCTGAAATACCCGAAGCACGTCAGCGTATGTCTGGAGAGTCAGAAATATCCCGACAGTCCCAACCATCCTGATTGGGTACAGCCTATATTGAACCCGGGAGAGAAATATTACAGCCATGCGGCCTATAAGTTCTCTATTAAATAAGCACATACCAAAAAAAACATTAATAAATAGTATATCACATTATGGCATTATTAGATTGGATTGTCATTGGCGTGTTCTGTCTGGCGCTAATCGGCATTGTAGTATGGGTCGTTTCACAGAAGAACGACAACTCAGCAGACTATTTTCTTGGTGGTAAGGATGCGACTTGGATTGCCATTGGTGCAAGTATCTTCGCCTCCAACATCGGTTCAGAGCACTTGATCGGACTTGCCGGTGCAGGTGCCTCCTCAGGTATGGCGATGGCACACTGGGAGATTCAGGGATGGATGATTCTGATTCTCGGTTGGGTCTTCGTACCTTTCTATACCCGAAGCATGGTATACACGATGCCCGAGTTCTTGGAGCGCCGCTTCAACAAGGAGAGCCGCACCATCCTCTCTGTCATCTCTCTGATCAGTTATGTGCTGACAAAGGTTGCCGTAACGGTTTATGCTGGCGGTCTGGTGTTCCAACAGGTATTTGGTATCAAGGAACTCTGGGGCATTGACTTCTTCTGGATTGCCGCTATTGGTCTGGTGTTGATTACTGCTGTCTACACTGTCTTCGGTGGAATGAAGAGCGTACTCTACACTTCCGTGTTGCAGACACCTATCTTATTATTAGGCTCTCTCATCATCTTGGTACTCGGACTGAAGGCACTCGGTGGATGGGATGAGATGATGGCTGCGTGCTCCATACAGACTGTCAATGAGTATGGTGACCACATGACAGACCTGATGCGTGACCTCCGTGACCCACAGTATCCCTGGCTTGGCGCATTGGTTGGCTCTGCCGTTATCGGTTTCTGGTACTGGTGTACTGACCAGTATATCGTACAGCGCGTGCTCTCTGGTAAGGATGAGAAGGAAAGCCGCCGTGGTACCATCTTCGGTGCTTATCTGAAACTGCTGCCCGTCTTCCTGTTCCTGATTCCAGGTATGATTGCCTATGCGCTGAGCACCAAGGGTATTACCCTGCCCAGTGGCGAGGTATTCGTCCTGTCGACACCTGATGCAGCCTTCCCCACCCTCGTGGCTAAGATCCTGCCTGCCGGTGTGAAAGGTCTGGTAGTCTGCGGTATCCTCGCTGCCCTGATGTCATCGCTGGCATCTCTGTTCAACAGTTCCGCTATGCTGTTCACCATCGACTTCTGGAAGCGTTTGAAGCCAGAGACTCCTGAGAAGCAACTCGTGCGTATCGGTCAGGTCGCTACCGTTGTCATCGTGATTCTTGGTATTCTGTGGATTCCCATCATGCGTTCTGTCGGTGACGTGCTCTACAACTACCTGCAGGATGTCCAGTCTGTTCTTGCACCTGGTATCGCCTCTGCCTTCCTGTTGGGTATCTGCTGGAAGCGCGCCTCTGCCAAGGGTGGTATGTGGGGCTTGCTGAGTGGTATCATCATTGGTCTTACCCGTCTGGGTGCCAAGGTTTATTACAGCAACGCCACCGATGCCGCAGACAACTGGTTCAAGGCTATCTTCTATGATTTCAACTGGCTCTATTTCTGTGGTGTGATGCTGATTGTCTGCTGTCTGGTTGTCATCATCGTATCACTCTGCACGGAGGCTCCTGACGAGAAGAAGATCCAGGGCTTGGTATTCGGAACGTCTACTCCTGAGCAGCGTGCCGCTACCCGTGCAAGTTGGAACCACTGGGATGTGATACATACCGTTATCATCCTGTCTATTACTGTTGCTTTCTATATTTATTTCTGGTAAAATACAAATCGACACGGATAGGATATGACGATATTCTATAATGAACACTCGAAAGTCTTAGTGTCTGTCGACTGCATCATCTTCGGCTTTGACGAGAATAAGTTGAAGGTATTGATCGGCAAGCGCAAGATGGATCCAGGACGAGGAGAATGGAGCCTCTACGGAGGCTTCGTTCGCCTTGACGAGAGTGTGGACGACGCCGCATACCGTACGCTCTATGAACTTACTGGTATGCGTAACATCTACATGCGACAGGTAGGTGCGTTCGGCAGTGTCGACCGTGACCCGGGTGAGCGTGTCATCTCGGTTGCCTATTACGCACTTATCAACGTGAAGGACTATGACCATCGCCTCTTGGAGGAGCACGGTGTGGAATGGGTTGACTTCGACAAGATGCCTCCCCTCTACTCCGACCACATGGAGATGGTCAAGAAAGCCCGTAACCTGATGAGGAACAAGATCAAGACAGAGCCCGTGGGCTTCCGCTTGCTCCCCACCCTCTTCACCCTCACCCAGTTGCAGCGTCTTTACGAGGCGGTGAATGGTGAGGAACTCGACAAGCGTAATTTCCGTAAACGCATCAAGGATATGGACTTCATCGAGAAGACCGAACTTATCGACAAGACCAGTTCCAAGCGTGGAGCATTCCTTTATCGTTTCAACAGAAGGGCATACGACGAAGATCCCAACTTTAAATTATAATATTATGTTAGAAGAACTCAAAGAAAAAGTATTCCGTGCCAATCTCGACCTCGTGAAGCATAACCTCGTTATCTACACATGGGGCAACGTTTCTGGCATCGACCGTGAGAAAGGTTTAGTAGTCATCAAGCCCTCTGGCGTCGACTACGACAATATGAAAGCCTCCGATATGGTAGTTGTCGACTTGCAGACTGGTAAGGTCGTGGAGGGAGACCTCAACCCCTCTTCCGACACGCCCACCCACCTTGTATTATACAGGTCCTTCCCTGAGATTGGTGGTGTGGTGCATACCCATTCCACTTATGCCACGGCATGGGCACAGGCAGGCAAGGACATCCCCAACATCGGAACGACCCACGCTGACTATTTCCACGATGAGATCCCATGTACCAGCGACATGACGGAAGACCAGATGGCAGAGTATGAGTATAACACAGGTGTGGTGATCGTCAACCGCATTGAGGCTGGCAATATCAACCCTGTCCACACCCCTGGCGTACTGGTCAAGAACCATGGTCCTTTCTCATGGGGTAAGGACCCTGACAATGCCGTGTATAATGCCGTTGTAATGGAGCAGGTGGCAAAGATGGCGTTCGTATCGTTCTCTGTGAATCCGAATACGACGATGAACCCGTTACTGGTTGAGAAGCACTTCAGCCGCAAGCATGGTCCTAACGCCTATTACGGACAGAAGAAAAAGTAAGAATACTAACAAAGATTGAATCATGAAAGCATTTGATAATTATGAGATTTGGTGGGTGACTGGCGCCCAGTTATTATATGGAGGCGATGCTGTCGTAGCCGTTGACGGTCACTCCAAGGAGATGGTAGAGGGTCTTAACAACAGTGGTAACATTCCTGTTAAGGTCGTCTATAAAGGTACGGCAAACAGTTCCAAAGAGGTGGAGGCTGTCATGAAGGCGGCAAACAATGACGAGAAGTGTATCGGTATCATCACGTGGATGCACACCTTCTCACCTGCCAAGATGTGGATCAAGGGCTTGCAGAACCTGCAGAAGCCATTGCTCCATTTCCATACACAGTATAATGCGGAGATACCCTGGGAGACGATGGACATGGACTTCATGAACCTCAACCAGAGTGCTCACGGTGATATCGAGTTCGGACATATCTGCACTCGTATGCGTGTTCCTCGCAAAGTGGTCTGCGGCTATTGGAAGAATGAGGAGGCTCAGAAGAAGATTGCTGTCTGGGCACGTGTCGCCGCAGGTATTGCCGACTCCAAGAACGTCCGTTGTCTGATGTTCGGTATGAACATGAACAATGTCGCCGTGACGGACGGCGACCGTGTGGAGTTCGAGCAACGTCTGGGCTACCATGTTGACTACTACCCCGTCTCTTCCCTGATGGACTATTTCAAGAAGGTGACCGACGCTGAGGCTGACGCACTGGTAGAGGAATACAAGAAAGAGTATACCATCAAGATTGATGAGTCAGGTGAGCAGGTCTATTGGGAGAAGGTGAAGAATGCCGCCAAGGCGGAGATCGCCCTGCGCCGTGTCCTGAAGGACGAGGGTGCCACAGCGTTCACCACCAATTTCGACGACCTTGGCGATGCGGATATCAACGATCCTAACTTCGTCGGCTTCGACCAGATTCCTGGTCTTGCCTCCCAGCGTCTGATGGCTGAGGGTATCGGCTTCGGTGCTGAGGGCGACTGGAAGACGGCATGCCTCTACCGCACTGTATGGGTTATCTCACAGGACTTGCCTACTGGCTGCTCGTTCCTTGAGGACTACACCCTGAACTTTGCTGGCGACCGCTCTTCTTGTCTGCAGAGCCACATGCTGGAGGTTTGTCCGCTCATCGCTGTCGACAAGCCCAAACTGGAGGTTCATTTCCTGGGCATCGGCATCCGCAAGCAGCAGACGGCACGTCTCGTCTTCACCTCTAAGGTAGGACGTGGCATCAAGGCTACTGTTGTCGACCTCGGCAACCGCTTCCGCCTGATCTCTCAGGAGGTGGAGTGCATCGAGCCGAAACCCATGCCCAACCTTCCTGTCGCCTCCGCCCTGTGGGTTCCACAGCCCACCTTCGAGATTGGCGCTGGCGCATGGATCCTCGCTGGTGGTACGCACCACAGCACTTTCTCCTACGACCTCACCGAGGAGTATTGGGAGGACTTCGCTGAGATACTCGGCATCGAGTATGTCAAGATCAACAAGGACACCAAGACTTACGAGTTCAAGCAGCAACTGCAGAACAACGAGATTTATTACATGTTGAACAAAGCCCTGAAGTAAGATGAACGCAAAACAAACCATAGAAGCAGGTAAGGCAATACTCGGCATCGAGTTTGGCTCTACCCGTATTAAGGCTGTCCTCATCGACGAGGAGAACAAGCCTATCGCCCAAGGTTCCCACGAATGGGAGAACCAACTGGTAGACGGTCTATGGACCTATTCCACGGAGGCTATCTGGTACGGTCTGCAAGACTGCTACGCAGAACTCCGCAAGGACGTGCAGAAACAGTATGACTGTGAGATTGAGACACTTGCAGCCATTGGCTTCAGTGCTATGATGCACGGCTATATGGCTTTCAACGAGCAGCAGCAAATCCTTGTTCCTTTCCGTACATGGCGTAACACCAATACGGGCAAGGCTGCCGCAGAACTCTCCAAACTCTTCAACTACAACATCCCTCTCCGTTGGAGCATCAGCCATCTCTATGAGGCGATCCTCGACAATGAGGAGCATGTGAAGGACATCAAATACCTGACGACGCTTGCCGGCTATGTCCATTGGCAGGTAACGGGTCAGTTTGTCCTGGGTGTAGGCGATGCCTCAGGTATGATTCCTGTCGACCCAGCCACCAAGACCTATGATGCCGCCATGGTCGAGAAGTTCAATGAGTTGATTGCCCCGAAGGGCTTCTCTTGGAAACTCCTCGATATCCTGCCTAAGTCACTGAATGCGGGCGAGAACGCTGGTTTCCTGACTCCTGAGGGTGCCAGCAAACTCGATGTGTCAGGACACTTGAAGGCTGGCATCCCTGTATGTCCTCCTGAGGGCGACGCTGGTACGGGTATGGTTGCTACCAATGCCGTCAAGCAGCGCACGGGTAATGTCAGCGCAGGCACCTCCTCTTTCTCTATGATTGTCTTGGAGAAGCCCCTGTCAAAACCTTACGAGATGATCGACATGGTGACCACTCCTGACGGCAGTCTCGTGGCGATGGTACACTGTAACAACTGCACCAGCGACATCAACGCCTGGGTAGGTCTCTTCAAGGAGTACCAGCAACTGCTGGGTGTACCCGTCGACATGAACGACCTGTATGGCAAGTTGTTCAATAAGGCATTGGAGGGCGATGGCGACTGTGGCGGTCTGATGGCATACAACTATGTCAGTGGCGAGCCTGTCACTGGTCTCAGCGAGGGACGCCCCCTGTTCGTCCGCTCCGCCAACGATAAGTTCAACCTCGCCAACTTCATGCGCGCTCACCTCTATGGTGCTATCAGCGTCTTGAAGATTGGTAACGATATTCTGTTCAAGGAGGAGAAAATCAAGGTTGACCGCATCACTGGTCATGGTGGCTATTTCAAGACTCCTGACGTAGGTCAGCGTATGCTTGCCGCCGCTCTTAACTCCCCCATCTCCGTCATGGAGACTGCTGGTGAGGGTGGAGCATGGGGTATCGCCCTGCTCGCAGGATACCTTATTAATAATAAGGGCAAGAACCTCGCCGACTATCTTGAGGAGGTTGTCTTCGCTGGCAATACGGGCGTGTCTATCGCTCCTACTCCTGACGATGTCGCTGGCTTCGAGAAGTATATCGAGAACTACAAGCGCTGTCTGCCTGTTGAGCAGAGTGCCGTAGACCATAAATAATGAGTATTGGTTATGAAGAGACTACTATCTACCATTGCCTTTGTCAGTGCGATGACCCTGTCGGCATCTGCCGCTGACGTGGTGAAGGCGACACTCCATGCCGACCAGCCTGGAGCGAAGATCAATCGTGAGATCTACGGACAGTTCTCTGAGCACCTCGGCTCCTGCATCTATGGTGGACTCTGGGTGGGCGAGAACTCCCCTATCCCCAATATCAACGGCTACCGCAAGGATGTCTTCGAGGCTTTGAAGAGACTGCAGATTCCCGTACTGCGCTGGCCGGGTGGCTGCTTTGCCGACGACTATCACTGGATGGACGGTATCGGACCTCAGAGTCAGCGCCCCTCCCTTCGTAACAACAACTGGGGTGGCACCATCGAGGACAACTCCTTCGGCACCCATGAGTTCCTGAACCTCTGCGAGATGCTGGACTGCGAGCCCTATATCAGTGGCAACGTGGGCAGCGGCACGGTGAAGGAAATGGCGCAGTGGGTGGAGTATATGACCAGCGACGGTGATACGCCGATGGCTCGTCTGCGCCGCCAGAACGGTCGTGACAAGGCATGGCATGTCAAGTACTTCGGTATTGGCAACGAGGCTTGGGGCTGTGGTGGTAACATGACACCTGAGTATTATTCCAACGAGTTCCGTAAGTTCAACACTTACCTTCGTGACCAGGGTGCCAACAAACTCTACCGTATTGCCAGTGGCGCCTCTGACTATGACTATAACTGGACCAAGGTGCTCATGGAGCAGATTGGTGGTCGTATGCAGGGTGTCAGTCTGCACTACTATACCTGCTCTGGTTGGGATGGCTCGAAAGGCTCCGCCATCAACTTCAACAACGACCAGTATTACTGGGCGTTAGGCAAGTGTCTGGAGATTGAGGATGTCATCAAGAAGCACAAGGCTATCATGGACGAGAAAGACCCCAAGAACACCACCGGTCTGCTCGTCGACGAATGGGGAACATGGTGGGACGAGGAGCCTGGCACGATACCAGGACACCTCTACCAGCAGAATGCCCTCCGTGATGCTTTCGTCGCTTCCCTCTCGCTGAACGTGTTCCATAAATACACAGATCGTGTGAAGATGGCAAACATCGCACAGGTTGTCAACGTGCTCCAGTCGATGATCCTCACCGACCAGGAGGGAACGGGTCACATGGTGCTCACACCGACCTATCATGTCTTCGAGATGTACACACCGTTCCAAGAGGCGACCTTCCTGCCCATCGACCTCGACAGTGAGATCATTCAGGTCAGCAAGGCATACTTCAAGGAGAAGGAGAACGCCAAGGACGCAGGTTATCGCCCTCTCCCACTCCTCTCCGCCTCTGCGGCAAAGACCAAGGACGGTAGCATCGTGTTTGCTGTGACAAATGTCAGTCTCGATCAGGACAAGACCATTGAGTTGAGCCTTGAGGGCTTCAAGGCAAAGACGGTTAGCGGTCGCATCCTAACCTCTAAGAAGGTGGACGACTACAACGACTTCCAGCATCCCGACATCGTGGCACCTGCTGCCTTCAAGGATGCCAAGTTAAAGAAGAACGTCCTCACCGTCAAGATTCCCGCCAAGAGTCTGGTCGTACTTACCGTACAATAAGTCAGATTAAATACAAAACTAAAAAGGCGTGCTACTTATGAGGATAGCACGCCTTTTGTTTTCGTTAGGGTCAGCACCATTCTGAATACACTTCCTTAACTCCTTCTTGCATTCAAGCAAGCGGAGAATGAAATTCTTTGTCTTTGTAGTTGTCTTTGACTCCATAACCCTTATAATATGACGTCGCAAAGATACAAACTTTCCATGAGACTTCCAAATGATTCTTGGGAAAAGTACGAAGGTACGGGCCTTCGTGGCAAGGAGACCATACTTTCGTGGCAAGGAGGGTACGAGGGAGGTCGAAAAAAGAAAAAATGGATGGAGTAAAAAACGAGAGGCATTCTTTAGGGAATGCCTCTCGCTGATATCTTATAAAGAATGTTCTTAGAAGAACAGATAGCGGTTGTCAACTACGTTAGCCTTCAAGTAGAGTTCGTTCATGAAACGGCTTGCTGCCTGAAGAGCCTGCTGCTTCAACTGAGCCTGCTGTGTCTTGGCATCGAACTTAGCATTCTCACGCTGCTTCTTCTGGATGACCTTGAAGAGGAAGGCACCACCATTACCCTTGATGGGGGCTGCGCTGAACTGACCAGCCTTGGCAACTGCGACGGCACCACTCAGAGCGGGCTCACTGGTACCTGTAGCCTGTACGAAGACAGGAGCAGAGAAGGTGATCTGACGAACACTGTCGACAACAGCACCCTTCTGCTTGGCGGCATCGAGGCTGTTGACACCCTTCAGCATCTCGGTAGCCTTGGCGAACTTCTTGTCGCGAAGAACCTCCTGCTTCAACTGATCCTCCACGGTGGCGAGGTCTTGGTAACCAGCCTTGTTGACCTTGGTGAGGGCAATGACCAACAGATGGTCGTTATTACCACACTCATAGAGCGGAGACACATCACCAGCCTTGGCATCGAAGATCCACTTCATAGCGTCACGAGTAGAACGCAGACCTGCGATATTGTGCTCAGAGTTGAAGATATCCTTACGCTCCTGCACCTTGAAACCGAACTTCTGGGCGTTCTTCTCCAAGTCCTCAAGGGTCTTGTTCTCGCTGACATACTGGCTGAATTTATTGTAAGCCTGTGAATAGGTGTCCTTCGAGAAGTCGATGGTATGCTTGATGACGGCAGCGTCATACTTGGTGACCATTGCCTTGCGGTTGGTGACCTGTACGATGATGTTGCCCTGAGTGAACTCCACGTTCTTCAACTCATTAGGAGCCAGTGTGGTGAGTGCGGTGATATATGCCTTGGAGTCAGCATCGATAGAAGGTGCGTTCTCATACATCGAGGATGTCAGCCACTGCTTGGTGCCATCCTGACCGTACTTCTTGGCGATAGCCTCGAAGTCGGCACCGCCCTTCAGAGCGGTAAAGATGCTGTCGGCAGTCTTATGAGCAGCCTCGGCAGTCTCGCCACCTACCTGAATCTGACGATACTCTACAGAGTCAGGAGCCTGAATCTTGTTGATCAGTTTCACTACATTCACGGTATTGTCGTAGGCAGTCTCGAAAGGAGCGCTGACCTGACCAATCTGCATGGAGTCGAGTTTCACGGCGATATCAGAAGCGAAAGCACGCTTGGTGGCTGCGATACCCGTATAGGCAATCTGCGATTGAGCCTTGCGAACAACCTCGGCGGGGGCAGCGCCACTCTCCAACTTCTGACGGGCATCGTTGATGGTCTTCATCAGAGCGGTACGGTCGGCTGCAGAAGGAAGAACCTGGAAGTCGACATACTTGATATTACGGCTCTCGACATACTGCTTGAACATCTCCTTCTCCTCGTTGTACTTAGCCTTCAGGTCTGCCTCGCTCACCTCTACATCGCTATCCTTGATAGCAGAATACGGAAGGGTAGCAAGTTGGATATCACTCTCCTGATTCTGAGCATCAAAGGCAAACTTCGCAGAAACAGGATTAGAGATCAAGCACTGAGCGAGCAGTGTCTGGTATTTCATACCGAGCGTGTTCTGGCGAAGTTGCTTCTCGATGAACTTCCAGTAGTCGTATATCTGCTTGTACTGCTCAGCAACCTGTGCCTGCTGTGGCTGCTCCTGCATCTTCTTGTAATCAGCAAGGAACTTCGTAAGTTGTGTCACGTCAAAACGACCAGTTTGTTGGTTGATAAACGGAGTCTGCATGAGCATGGGATTCGTGCCCGTCTTCAGAATATTCTGAAGTTCCTCATCAGTAACAGTCAAGCCCAGTTTCTTTGCCTCTGTCTCCATGATGGTATTGTTGACATACTGCTGCCAAACTTGATCCTTGATCTGGTTCAACTCCTCCTCTGACAGGTTGTCACGCCCCTGGGTCATCTTGATCACAGACTGATACTCATCGACCAGAGACTGGAAATCCTGTACGGAGATTTTCTTACCTAACACCTCGCCGACCTGCTGACGCTTCTCGTTGCTTGTAGCCTCACAAGAGCGGAACATTTCCTCGGCAATGAATGCAAACAGGGCGAGACCGATCACAGTAGCGAGAACGGGACCCCAACTTCTAATTTTTCCAATTGCTGCCATTTTATGCTTTTATTTATATTTATTTCTATTTTTCAAATTCAGCCGACAAAATTACAAAAATAATATCAAACGGCGAAAGATAAACCGAAAAAATTACCTTATTCCGTCACTTTTAGCCGTACTAACTCGATTTTTGTCATCGTATTTTTGATAATCTTGAACTCAAATCGCCCAATCTTGACCACCTCGTTGAGTTTAGGGAAACTCTGGTACTCATGCAGGATGAGACCACCGACGGTCATATAGTCGTCGCTCTCGGGCAGATCGATATCGAAGAGTTCGTTGACCTTCTCGATCTCCAGACGGGCAGAGAGCATATACTCGCCGTCGCCCAAGTCACGAGCCACATATTTCGTATTGTCGTGCTCGTCCTCGATATCGCCGAAGATCTCCTCCACGATATCCTCCAATGACACCAGTCCACTGGTGCCTCCGAACTCGTCGATGACGACGGCGAGCGACTTCTTCTGCTGCAAGAAGGTGTGCATCAACTTACTTGCCGCCATCGTCTCCGGGACATAGGGCATCTCACGAATCAGTTGAGCGTTGAGCGTTAAGGGTTTAGCGTTCTCGCTATGGAGTCGGAAGAGGTCGGAGGAATGGATGTAGCCGAT
This sequence comes from Prevotella sp., assembly GCA_017470055.1. GTDB lineage: Bacteria > Bacteroidota > Bacteroidia > Bacteroidales > Bacteroidaceae > Prevotella. The sequence goes on from JAFUFD010000006.1 coordinate 49,720, forward strand.
GATATGGTCGATGTCGTCACGATAGACCACAATCTTGGAATGTCCGCTCTCCACAAAGCGGTTCTGCAACTGCTCCATGGTACAGTCCTCGATGTCCACCGCCTCTATCTCCGTGCGGGGCACCATACAGTCACGCACCTTCGTCTCCGTAAAGTCGAGGGCATTATGGAAAATCTTCACCTCATCCTCTATCTCGTCCTCGCTCTCCGCATTATCGATGCTCGACTGCACGAGGTAGTCGAGATCTACTTTGGAGAACTCCTTGTCCTGCTCCTCCTTGGGAATCCGCACACCGACAATGCGCAACAGTCCTCTGGACAGCAGCGTGGCGAAACGGGAGATGGGATAGAGCAACACATAACAGATCCAGGCGGGCAAGGCAAAGAACGTCAGCATCGCATTAGGACTCGCCTTGAAGATAGTCTTGGGCAGGAACTCACCCGTAAAGAGGACGACAACCGTAGACAACAAGGTATCGGCAGTCACACGGAATCCGTCGCTTAACGCATAGAAGAGTGTGGCATCAAAGATACGGGCGAAGAGGATGCCATAGACCACCAAGGCGATATTATTACCCACCAGCATCGTACTTACGAAATTGTTGGGATGCTGATAGAAAAAAGCGATGGCACGCTGAGAGAGCCCGTTTTTCTCACGCTCCATCTCCGCCCTCAGACGATTACTCGATACGAAGGCGATCTCCATCCCAGAGAAAAAGGCGGAGAAAATCATCGTGATGATTAGTCCTATGATGAGATTCGTCATGGGTATACTGATTTAGTAGTCGATTTATGCTTGACGGCTGCGGGACGCATCGGTTTCTCCTGCTTTGCCGTATCGGTAGCGTTCTTATCCTTTGCCGGCTCTTCCTCCTCAGGTTCCAAGTCTTCCGACTGGAAGGAGCCAGTACTGTTAGTTACCTCATAATGACGCATCCGCTCGTCGCTGCGGAAATAGGTGCCCTCCAGTTCTCGCTCCGGGGTCACCACACGAGAGTATTTATGGGAATAAAACTCATGTTTGATACCATCCCAGAAAAGTTCCTCACTCCTGAAAACCAAGCCGTTAGCATTACGGATGCGCACCCTGCCACGAAGTTCCCAGAGTTTCAACTGGTCATAATACCATGCCGTGTCAGCGAAGATATAGCCCTCTATCTGAAATTTCTCGTCAAACTGCTCAAGGAAAATGCCTCGCTCGAAAGTCCAGCGAGTCGGTTGCTTGATGGTGTTCACGTCCCATCGCTCCGTCACGATACGGTACTTGATGACACCAGAGTCGGAAATCAGCGTATTGACTCCGTAGGTCGTCATCATCGACACGGAGTCACGATCGTTGATGGCAGCGGCGATATGCTCTCGTGGTTGCTCACACGAGATGACCAGAAGGCAAGAGCCAAAAGCCAAGAGCCAAAAGCGAATCAGTCGACTTTCCATTTAGCAAACCAGCGTTCGTTGAAGGTCAAGCCTACGGTCACACGGAAGGAGTTCTCCGTGATCAGGTTCTTAGCAGACTGGTTGACCCACTGGAAACTAACATTCAGCACAGAACGGTTGTTCCAGGCATTGGTCAGTGGAATACCGAAGCCAGCACTCACCGTCATCTCCTTGGGACCGTCCTGCCCATTTATTTTATAATAAGGTGTAGCATAGGATGCTCCTACACGGTAGTGGATTCGCTTGAACAGATTACGGGTTGTCGGAAGAGGACTGGGAATCCAGTCGGCACCAACGGTAAACTTATGGCGATTCATATAATAATCGCTTGACAACTGATACTTGTTCGTCAACTCATTGACGACAGGGAACGACTCTGAGCCCCAGCGTTGCAGCAGATAGTCGACACCTACTGTCAACGACCTGTTGTGGGAATAGGCGATACCTGCGCCAATCGTCATGGGAATAGACAATCCGTTGGAGATGGTGTCACCCGTGGCTGTCAGTGTTCCCGTCTGTGTATCCAGGTTCGACACCAGCAGATAGGGGTCGGCACCGATCTTGTGTCCCAACCCGAAGGTCGCGCCAATGGTCAGCACATCCTTCTTCGACAACTGCTGCTGATACTGTGCGCCAAAGTCCAACTTATAATTGCTTACCTCGGCACCATAGACCTTCGAAAGGGTATTCACATAGGAATCGCTGCTCGATACGACGATGTTACGCTCATAACTACCCCATAGATAGGAGGCGTTGACACCCAAAGAGAAACCTTTGAAGAACTCATAGCCCAAGCCGATATACGCCTGATGCAGTCCTCCCTCACCAGAAAAACCCATCGTCGTCGTGGTCGTAGAGGTACCCACATTCTGTTGGGTGGAATAGGAATAGCCCACATTAGAGAAAGGAATGACACCAATGCTGACACCGAACTTAGGGAACACACGGAACAAGGCCGTGGCATACTCGAAGTTTGCCGTCTTGGCGTTGACCTTCGCACCACCCTCCTTGAAATTCGTGAACTGTCCTGCCACACCGACATCGAAGATCATGCTCAGCGAGTCGACCGCTGAGTAGGAGGCAGGGTTCTGCATGTTCACCTGACTACCGTTGCGGAAGCCCTGGAACAAGCCACTCATACCCCGATTGAAGCCCTGAGACTGATCGGAAAGGACACCTAACCCATACTGGCTATATGGTGATTTTGTACCACTCTGGGCTACCATCGACAACGTGCCGAAGCCCAGCAGAATGCTACTTAAAAGGAATTTCTTCATGAACTCTTCTTCTTTATTCTCAAAAATCGACTGCAAAATTATTGAAAAAAAACGAAATAATCGAACGATAAGTGGAAAATATAGGTTAATTTTGCATCGTGAAACATTTAGAAATTATTTTTAATGCTCTGAAAGGTGCCTTCCTTGGGGTGTTTCTACTCACTGCCACATCAGTAGAAGCGCAACAGGACTCGCTACGGATGGACTCCGTGGAGATCAGTCTGCTCACCTGTCAACCGCATGATGAGATATACAGTCTGTATGGACATACTGCCATCCGTTACCACGATTTACGCAAGGGTGGACTGGACATCGCCTTCAACTATGGGGTCTTCGACTGGCACAAGCCGTTCTTTGCCCTCCGCTTCGTGTTCGGACTCACCGACTATGAACTGGGAGTCTACCCCTTCCGTCTCTTCCAAGAGGAATACAGACGTTTTGGCAGTATGGTGACAGAGCAAGTGCTCAACCTGACCAATGAGGAAAAAGCCGCCCTGCGACAGGCACTCGCCATCAACATGCAAGAGGAGAACCGTATTTACCGTTATAACTATTTCTATAGTAACTGTACTACAAAGGCACGAGAAATTATCGAGAAGAGTGTCAAGGGAGAAGTCATTTATATGTATCGGGAAGACTATGCTCCGACCTTTCGGGAGATGGTGCATGCCATGACTAAAAATAATCCATGGGCAGCCTTTAGCAACGACCTGCTATTAGGAATCTTAGCCGACCAGAAGACCGACCATCAGCAACAGGAGTTCCTGCCACATAACCTGATGTATGATTTTGACCATGCGGAGATCTATCTTTACGGAGAATACCGTCCACTGGTAAAGGAGCGTAGGGTCTCCGTTCCTGCAGGGGTACAGGTTATGAGAAGCGGTTTCCCGCTATCGCCATTTGCCTGCGGCATTATCCTGCTGTGCCTCGGATTGGCTCTTTTCCTCATAGAATGGAAGCAACAGCGTATCTTTATCCTTTGGGAGGTATTATTGATGGTTACCACGGGAATCATCGGCATTCTCCTTTTCCTGATGCTCTTCTCCCAGCATCCGACAGTGAACATCAACTTACAGTTCCTGTTGCTGAACCCATTGCCCTGGTTCTTTATCTGGCAGGTCATCAAGGGAAGACAGACACGCTATTGGCTCATCACGGCAATACTGGCAGTCCTCTTCTTAATCGGAGGACTCTTCCAATGCTATGCCGAGGGAATCTGGAGTCTGGCACTATGTTTGCTGTTACAATGTTACCTCCATCTTAAAAAGATTGGAACGAAATGAGAAATAAATACCTATATATCACCCTGCTCAGTATCTTGGGACTCAATGCCGAGGCTCAGGAGCAACTGATAGCACAGACACCCCGACTGGTTGTCACCATTACTATCGACCAGTTGCGCACGGACTATCTGGAGACTTACGCCCCACTCTACGGCACTGACGGACTGAGGCGGCTACTGACAGAGGGAAAGGTATTTACCAATGGCACCTATAACTTCACACCTGTCGACCGTGCCTCAGCCATCGCCTCACTATATACGGGAACCTCTCCCTATTATCACGGAATCACTGCCGAGGAGTGGCTCGACAAAGAGACACTGCGTCCGCAGAACTGCGTGAGAGACCAGAAGATAGGATATTCCCCGCAGTTCCTTGCCACCTCAACGATCAGCGACGAGTTGAAGATGGCTACCAACGGGATCGCAAAGGTATTTGCCTTCGCTCCCACCGCCGATGCTGCCATTTTGTCGGCAGGACATGCCGCCGATGGTGCCGCATGGATGGCAAACGGGAAATGGGGCACCACGACATACTTCCGTCCCTTGAACCAGTGGCTAAGCGGCTATACACGTCTGTACCAGCCAGATGCCAACAGCAACAAGAGCGTGACAGACGCTACGCTGAAATGCATCGAGCAGGCTGGTATCGGCAATGACGACAAGACAGACATGATTAGTCTGACCTACGAGGCTGGTCAACAGATGGAGTCGTATGTGGCACTCGACCGCCAGATAGCCCAGTTGCTGAATGGTATTGAGCATCAGATACCCAAAGACCGTGTGCTTTTCGTCATCACTGGCACGACAAGTCGAGAGGAAGAGGAGGAGGATCATCTGGAACGCTACCGTATTCCCACAGGAACCTTCTATATCAACCGTACAGCCAATCTGCTGAACATGTACCTGGGAGCCGTCTTCGGTTCCGCCAAATACGTCGAGTTCTGCCATAAGAACCACCTCTATTTCAACCACCAGTTACTGCGCCAGAAGAACATCCATTTGGGTGAGATATCCAGTCGTTCACAGGAGTTCTTACTGCAAATATCTGGAGTCCGTAACGTTTATACAGCCAACCAGTTACTAACAAGTGATAGTTATTTACTTGAGAGCATCCGCAATGGCTTCAACGTGGAGAAATGCGGTGACCTGATTATCGACATCGCCCCGGGTTGGAAACTCATCAACGAAGACACTTCCGAGCAATCGTCAACACGTTCGGCTCATGTTCCATTCCCCATCATTATCTATGGAGCAGGAACAAAAGCGGAACGCATACAGACCCCCGTCACAGTAGATCGCATAGCACCCGCTATAGCACGTGCTATTCGTATCCGTGCTCCCAACGCTTGTGTGGCAGAACCACTTTTTTAGAAGTAAAAAGGTAAAAAAGTAAAAAGGCAAGCAAAAGTACGGAAATTAATTCGTACCTTTGCATCCGTTTAATATATAATAAGGTAAAAACAAAATAATAAGATATGAATTTAACTAAGATTTTGACATCGTTGTTTGGCAACAAGTCCACCCGTGACATGAAACTGATTCAGCCTTTGGTAGAGAAAGTGAAAGCCGTCTACCCGGAGATTCAGAAACTAGACAACGACCAACTGCGTCAGCGTACAAAGGAGATACAGCGTCAGGTGCAGGAATCGGCAAAGACGCAGAAAGAGGAGATTGAGCGCTTAAAGGGCACCATTGAGGACACGCCCATTGACGAGCGTGCAGAAATCTTTGCCCTGATTGATAAACTGGAGAAGGAAGCACTGGAGATTTACGAGGGTGCCTTGAACGAGGTGATGCCTGAGGTCTTCAGCATCGTCAAGGAGACGGCACGCCGCTTCGCCGAGAATGAGGAGACCATTGTGACCGCAACGGATTTCGACCGTGAACTTGCCGCAGACCCGAAGAAAGACTTTATCACCATTGACGGTGACAAGGCTATCTACCACAACCACTGGACTGCGGGAGGTAACGACCTGAAATGGGAGATGGTGCATTATGACGTGCAACTCTTTGGTGGTACGGTGCTGCATCAGGGAAAGATTGCCGAGATGGCTACTGGTGAGGGTAAGACCCTTGTCGCCACCCTACCCGTCTTTCTGAATGCGCTGACAGGTAATGGCGTACATGTCGTAACGGTCAATGACTACCTTGCCAAGCGTGACTCCGAGTGGATGGGTCCGCTGTATATGTTCCACGGACTGTCCGTCGACTGTATCGACAAGCACCAGCCAAACTCAGAGGCTCGTCGTAAGGCATACCAGTGTGACATCACCTTTGGTACAAACAACGAGTTCGGTTTCGACTACCTGCGTGACAACATGGCGATTTCGCCACAAGACCTGGTGCAGCGAGCCCATAACTATGCCATTGTCGACGAGGTTGACTCTGTGCTGATTGACGACGCACGTACCCCATTAATCATCTCTGGTCCCGTGCCAAAAGGCGATGACCAGATGTTTGAGGAATATCAGCCCTTGGTGGAGAAACTCGTGGGTGTTCAACGCCAACTTGCCACCCAGTACCTTGCTGAGGCAAAGCAGAAGATTGCCGAAGGACGTGAGAAGAATGACAAGAAACTGGAGGAGGAAGGTTTCCTTGCCCTCTTCCGCTCCCATAAGTCACTGCCGAAGAACAAGCCATTGATCAAGTTCCTCTCTGAGGATGGCATCAAGTCGGGCATGCAGAATACGGAGAACACCTATATGGAGAACAACAACCGTCGTATGCCTGAGGCTGTCGAGCCACTATATTTCGTGGTCGATGAGAAACTGAACTCCTGCGACCTCACCGATAAGGGTACGGCATGGCTTGCCAAACAGGTGAATGATGCAGAACTATTTGTGTTGCCTGATATCGCCAGTCAATTGTCTGCTTTGGAGAATGAGACAGGACTCTCCGACGAGGAGCGTCTAAACAAGAAAGACGAGATGCTCAACCACTACGCCGTACAGAGCGAGCGTGTGCATACCCTCCAACAGTTGTTGAAGGCATATACCATGTTCAATAAGGATGACGAGTATGTCGTTATCGACGGTGAGGTGAAGATTGTCGATGAGCAGACAGGTCGTATCATGGAAGGACGTCGCTGGTCTGACGGTCTGCACCAGGCTGTCGAGGCGAAGGAACATGTGAAGGTGGAGGCTGCCACACAGACCTTTGCCACTATCACCCTCCAGAACTACTTCCGTATGTACCACAAACTGGCAGGTATGACAGGTACCGCCTCAACCGAGGCTGGTGAGTTCTGGGATATCTACAAACTTGATGTGGTGGAGATTCCCACCAACAAGCCCGTCATCCGTGATGATATGGACGACCGAGTATATAAGACAGCACGTGAGAAATACCGTGCCGTCATCGAGGAAGTGGTTCGCCTGCGCAAGGCTGGACGTCCTACCTTAATTGGTACGACCTCCGTGGAGATCTCTGAGTTGCTGAGCCGTATGCTCGATATGTATGTCAACCCCGAGACGGGCAAGCGAGAGGGTATCCCCCATCAGGTACTGAATGCCAAACTCCACCAGAAGGAGGCTGACATCGTTGCACTTGCCGGTCAGTCGACCAACGGACTGGGTGCCGTGACCATTGCCACCAACATGGCTGGTCGTGGTACCGATATCAAGTTATCACCAGAGGTCAAAGAGGCTGGCGGTCTTGCCATCATTGGTACAGAGCGTCATGAGAGCCGTCGTGTCGACCGCCAGTTGCGTGGTCGTGCCGGTCGTCAGGGTGATCCGGGTAGTTCTTTGTTCTTCGTATCCCTTGAAGATAAACTGATGCGCCTGTTCGGTTCTGAGCGTATCGCCACAGTGATGGACCGTCTTGGTTTCAAGGAGGGTGAGATGATCGAGAGTCCTATGATCAGTCGCCAGATTGAGCGTGCCCAGAAGAAGGTCGAGGAGAACAACTTCGGTATCCGTAAGCGTCTGTTGGAATATGATGACGTGATGAACAAGCAACGTACCGTTATCTATGAGAAACGTCGTCACGCCTTGATGGGTGAGCGTATTGGCATGGATATCTCCAATATGATGTGGGACCGCGTGGTGAACATCATTGAGAATAATGACTACGAGGGTTGCAAGGAGGAGTTCCTGCATATCTTCGCCATGGAGGTACCATTTACCAACGAGCAGTTCCTCAATGAACAGCGTGAGCAACTGGAGGAGAACGCCTTCCAGCAGGTGATGGAGACATTCACCCGTAAGACAGAGCGTATCCGTGAGGTGGCAAAGCCTATCATCAAACAGGTCTATGAGCAACAGGGACAGATGTATGAGCGCATCATGGTACCCCTGACGGACGGACGTAAGATGTACAACATCCCTTGTAACTTGAAGGAGGCATACGACACCGAAAGCAAGTCGATTGTCAAGGAGTTCGAGAAACAGATGCTGCTACATATCATCGACGAGTCATGGAAGGAGAACCTGCGTGAACTGGATGAGTTGCGCCACTCCGTACAGAATGCCAGTTACGAGCAGAAAGACCCGCTCCTGATCTTCAAACTGGAGAGCGCCAAGGTGTGGGACACCATGATTAATGAGATGAACAACCGTATCGTCAGCATCCTCATGCGTGGCGCTATTCCTGAGATGCAGCAACAGGATGTTCGTGAGGCTGCCCCAGAGCAACGCACCCAACGCCAGCAGTACACGGAGAGCAAGCAGAACCTGTCGGAAGAGCAGATGACGGATCCCAACCAAGCAGCCGCCGCAGCCCACGACACACGTGCCCAGCAGCCGCGTACCCCGATTGTCAAAGACAAACTTCCTGGACGTAACGATCCATGTCCTTGTGGTTCTGGTAAGAAATTCAAAGTTTGTCACGGTAGAGGCTTAGTATGATTACGATTCAACATTTAAAGAAACAGTTTGGCGACACTGTCGCATGTAACATCGAACGATTCACTATCAACGATGGTGACATTCTTGGACTCGTCGGCAACAACGGGGCGGGTAAGACCACGCTATTCCGCATGCTTCTCGACTTGCTGAAAGCCGACGAGGGGACTGTTGCCATTAACGACATCAACCCCGCTGAGAGTGAGGCTTGGAAGCAACAAGTGGGAGCATATATTGACGAGGGATTCCTGATCGACTTCCTCACCCCTGAGGAGTATTTTGCCTTTCTGGGTAAAGTATCGGGAATGGCACAACAGCAAGTTGACGAGCGACTGAAGGACTTTGAGCAGTTTGCCGCCGGCGAAGTTTTCGGACAGAAGAAACTTATCCGTAACCTCTCTGCTGGTAACAAGCAAAAGGTGGGAATCATCTCCGCCCTTTTCCGCCGTCCCCAAATTGTGATCCTTGACGAGCCGTTCAATTTCCTTGACCCGTCAAGTCAACTCACCCTTAAGCACGTGCTAACCGATTATGCCAAAGAGACGGGCGCCACCCTGCTGATTTCCAGTCATAACCTGCAGCACACAGTGGACATCTCCACACGTATAGCGCTCTTAGAGCATGGTGTCATTATCCGTGACCTGCCCAACCAAGAAGGAAGTGCCAACAACGAACTGGAAGCGTATTTTGGAGGTTGTTAAATAAGGTAAGAAAGATGTAAGTATCAGATTTTATTCGTATCTTTGTACACGATATGGAAAAGGTCATATTGGGCATCGACCCCGGAACAAACATCATGGGCTATGGCGTCTTGAAGGTAAAGGACGGCAAGGCTGAGATGGTAACAATGGGAGTCATCGACCTGAGGAAGTTTGGGGATGCCTACTTGAAACTTGGACATATCTTCGAACGAGTGACGGGTATTATCGATGCCTACCTGCCTGATGAGATGGCTATCGAGGCACCTTTCTTTGGCAAGAACGTACAGTCGATGCTAAAACTCGGAAGAGCACAGGGTACCGCTATTGCTGCCGCTATCCATCATGGTGTACCGATTCACGAATACGCACCACTGAAGATAAAGATGGCAATCACAGGTAACGGCGCCGCTTCAAAGGAGCAAGTAGCAGGTATGCTGCAACGACTCCTGAAGTTTGACGAGGATGCCATGGTTAAATTCATGGATGCCACGGATGCCTTGGGAGCGGCATACTGCCATTTCATGCAGATGAACCGTCCCGAGTCACAGGTACACTACAGAGGATGGAAAGACTTTGTGAATAAGAATCAAGAAAAGGTTAGCAAGGTATGCAAAAAATAACGGCAATTGTAGGACGAAATGGAAGCGGAAAGACGCAGTACATAGAGGCACTGCGTAAGCAAATGGCGAGTGACCGTCTACGCTATATCGCTTTCAGCGACTCCTATGGTCCTGCTGTCGACAAGTCATACTACTTACAACTGCGTTGGAACCAGCACGACATCGACCCAGAGACGCCTAATGTCAGGGAACTGTTAGAGCGAGCATACAACTTTGCAGGAGAAGACACGGAGGAACGTCGAAAACTGCAACGGCACCTGTATGACCTTTTCCACATGGAGCCCCTACTTGACAAGTATGTCATCACTTTGTCAAGTGGTGAACTCCGTAAGTTTCAACTTACCAAGATGCTGTTTGCCAACCCCAAACTTCTCATCATGGAGAATCCGTTTATTGGACTTGACGCAGAGACACGCGACCAGTTAAAGGAGTTGTTGCAGTTGTTGGTTGACAAACACGAGATAGACATCATGCTGGTACTCTCTAAGACGGATGATATTCCAACATCCGTCTCGGAGGTGATAGAAATAAGAGACGGACATGTGATGCCACCATGTACCAGAGAGGAGTTCCTCTTCAGACAGAGAGATGTTCCTGAGCACGTATTAAGCAAGGAGAAAACAGAAGCGATCCTCAATCTGCCATACAAGGACAATGACTATGACACCGACGAGGTCATCAAGATGAGAAATGTAAGCATCCGCTATGGTGACCGCACTATTTTAAAAGATGTCAACTGGACCGTGCTCAACGGAGAGCGATGGGCTTTGTCAGGACATAACGGCAGTGGCAAGTCTACCCTACTCTCCCTCGTCTGTGCAGACAATCCTCAGAGTTACGCCTGTGACATCACACTCTTCGACCATCAACGTGGTACTGGGGAGAGTATCTGGGATATCAAAAAACATATTGGCTATGTGTCACCTGAGATGCACCGCTCCTACCAACGTGACCTGCCTGTCATCAGAATTGTGGCAAGTGGTCTGAAAGACTCTGTCGGACTCTATGTGAAGCCCAACGAGGAGGAATATGCCATCTGCAAGTGGTGGCTTGACATTTTCGGGATGGAGGGGAAATACAACAATTCATTCATGAAACTTTCAAGTGGTGAGCAACGACTGGTTCTTCTGGCTCGTGCTTTTGTCAAAGACCCACAACTTCTGATACTCGACGAGCCTTTGCATGGACTCGACCTATGGAATCGCCGATTAGTGAAAGATGTCATTGAGACTTTCTGTCAACGACGTAACAAGACCATGGTCATGGTGACTCATTATGAAGAGGAACTACCCAATGTCATCACTCATAAGAAATATCTAACAATACTAAAATAGAATGACAATGAAAAAGATTCTGTTAGTTCTCATGCTCTTCATCGGCATGAATGCTCAAGCACAAGAGGTATACAATGAGTTGCGTACGAAAAACAAGCAACTCGTTGAGAATCCACAGACACATGGACTGGTTCGTAGTATCAGTCAGTTTAAAGTTGACGCCCTCAACTATCTTGCCATCAAAATGCAAGAGGAAATGCCTGACTCTTCTAACTATTTCCTCGATCGACAGGCTTTTGCCATGAACCAATATGTGACATTCTACATCCAAAAACTTGTACAATACAACGAGATGCCACAAGCATTGCAAGAGGAAATGACAAAGATCTTCATGGAAACAAGCAAAGACTGTCCCCTTTTCAAAGACAAAGACAAGGAGTTAGTGCTTAGTTACTACAACAATGGTGAGAATATCACACGCTTCTCCTTGGACACTGACTGGGAGAAAGCCTATGAGATCATTCAAAAGAAAATGGAGAAAAACAGATAAACCTAATATATTATGGAAAGAACATGGAGATGGTTTGGCAAGAAGGACAAGATCACGCTTGCCATGCTGAGACAAATCGGAGTGGAGGGCATCGTCACCGCACTGCATGACGTTCCCTTAGGACAAGTATGGACACGGGAGAAGATCCGTGACCTTCGTGAGTATATCGAGAGTTACGGGATGCGCTGGAGCGTGGTGGAGAGCCTGCCCGTGGTGGAGACCATCAAGTAC
>JAFUFD010000007.1 GCA_017470055.1 Prevotella sp.
TTAGTCGAGTTTCCGATGAGTTGTTCCATTTCTTGGATAGCCTTACGCTGACGGATCTCCTCAGGCATCATCTTAATCAGGCGAAGGCGCTCATTGGCTGGAAGAATCTCCTCAGGATAGAAGGTGAGGATAAAGTAACCCGACCTTCGAGGCGAACTACGATGGTTTCAAGTAACCAGATTGAACATATCAATCGTTAGAAGCATCCTAACCAAAGGTTGACTCCAGTCAACCGATCTGCCGACTCCAGTCAACCGGTCTGCCGACTCTAAGTCAACTGGTCTGTCGACTCTAAGTCAACCGATGGAAACACATGATCACTCATTCAGATGCAAGCGTACGCCAAACTGGATGGAAGGTGACAACGGGTGTTCTTTGTAGTAATGCTCTAATGAGGTGCCATCGTTGAAATAGTAGCCCAGGGACGGCTCCAGATAGAAACCTACCAGACGTGTGACATGGTACTCTGCGCCTACTGCCGCATTGATAGACCACTGCCACGGCTTGTCATTAACGCATTTCTCCAACATCGCGCCACCAGAGACATACAGTTGGAAGCGAATTGCCGACCATACCCTGTATGACAAGCCAAGGGGTACGCCAAGATAGTGTAGTTTCTGAATGTAAGTATCAGTCGGGTGGGACCTGACGCTGAACTTTGAGTGAAGATAGGTGTAGTTGACACCACTATAGAGCATGAGACGGGGAGTCAACTGGTAATGCAGGTTCAGTCCGAGACGGATAGGAGGATGATGTTCTGATATATAATCAGTCTCTTTTACATGAGTCTCTATGCCATTATACATAGATGAGGGAAGTGTGTGGTCAGAGTACATAGGACTGAATGCATTCGTCTGTTCAACGGCATTTGCCGCTAGGAGTCCACTTGACGTGTTGATTCCTAACGACCATTTATGGGAGGACGTATGGGTAATCTCCTCCTCCTTCTGCACAGTGACCTTCATTTCCTCCTTTTGTGTCACTGTTTCCTGAACCATTGACTTGGGCTCCTCTTGTTTTTCTTCCTCTTGTTCTATCTCATGGTGAGGCTTGTTGGACAGGACTTGGGCGAGGACAGGAGTCTCCCGTGTGGGCTCTTTGACCGTGGGATCCGTTTCCTCTTGCTGTTGCGGTGCAGGCTGCTGTGTAGGCTGCTGTGGCACTTCTGCCTGTAGAGGCTGCTCGCTATCGGTGTGCTGATAGAGGACGAAGAAGCCTGCCAACAGCAGGATGGTGGCTGCCACAGCCCAGAACCATCGGTGACTGACCGCAGGCTGGCGGACAGGCTCTGTGGAGAAGCCCATCTGTTTGCTGATGTCTTCCCAAAGTCCTGCGGGCGGTGTCTTCTCATGCCCCGCTAACTTCTGTCTGAGTTTCTCAGTCCAATCTTCTTTCATCGTTCCTCGTCCATTTTCTCCTTGATTCTTCTTGCCAATAATTGTTTTGCGTGATAGAGTTGGGTGGCTGATGTGGCTTCCGTGATGTCCAATAGTTCTGCTATCTTCCGATGAGGATAGCCCTCGAAGACGTAGAGGTTCACCACAGTACGATAGCCGTCGGGCAGTTCTCTGATCAACTGATGTAGATCGTCAGCAGTGATGTCCTCTGTCTGTGGCTCGTCATCTGTTTTCTGGCTGACACTATCCTCTTGCAGGTCGGTAAACATCAGTTTTTTACGGGCTTGCAGGAAGGTGAGTGCCTCGTTAGCCACGATCTTTGCCAAATACCCTTCGAAAGACGGCTTGTCACGATATTCAAAGTTCTTCATGTTCGTGAATATCTTCACAAAACTATTCTGCAGCACGTCCTTTGCATCGTCTTCGTCAGACACATAGCGGTAGCAGACCGATGAGAGCCGTCCCACGTATTGTTGGTAAAACTCGCTCATCGCCCGTTGGTCTTTCCGCTGTATGCGTTCAACGAGTCGTTTTGGCATTACAAATCCTCATTCTCTACTTTAATAATCCAAAAGTACGTAAATCTTGCATGAAAAGGTGCACTTTTTTAATTTCTTTAACGTTTTGCCATGCAAGATTTAGACCGTTTCCTTGTTATAAGAACAGATAAAACTCAAAACGATATGAAAAAGAATCTCTTATTATTAATTGCTGTTGTACTGACTTGCGGGCAGCAATCTTGTTCCTCGACCTCAATAGAAGAGGAGCCTTTTGAAAAGGCAAAGACTATTGTTAACATGCTATCGGATCCCGAACCGATAACGTTGACAAGTGAACAGCAGGTGTTTGCCAACGACAATAATGGTTTCACGCTGAACTTCCTGAAGACGGTGAATGAGAAAGATCACAGCGGTAAGAGTTTCATCTATTCACCACTGAGCATCACCTATGTCCTGGGTATGGTGAACGATGCAGCAACAGGTACCACAGAGAAGGAACTCGAACAGACGTTAGGTTTCCATGAGGGAGGTATTCAGGCAGTAAACGACTACTGCAAGAAACTGATTGACGGTTTACCGAAAGTTGATTCAGACGTGACTCTGAATATCGCCAATGCCATCTTCCTTAATAATGAATATCCCCTGAAGGAGCAGTTCCAAAAAGACATGCAGACCTATTATGATGCCAAAGCAGAGGCTCTTGACTTCAAAGCATCCAGTACACTCAGTCATATTAACGGGTGGTGCAAAGAGAAAACCAACGGTATGATTCCAACCATCCTCGACAGGATAGAGCCTGAAATGGTGTCGTATCTGCTGAACGCCATCTATTTCAAGGCAGACTGGGCTTCTAAGTTCGATACGAAGAATACCAAGAAGGAGACCTTCACCACAGAGAGTGGTACTACCCAACTGCCTCTGATGCACCAGAACGTACTCATCAGATATCTGAAGAACGACACCTATGCTGCCGTCGAGATTCCTTATGGCAACCAATTCTGGAGTATGGAGGTAATGCTGCCAGAGGAAGGAAAGACCACAGATGATGTTATCAATCTGTTGGCACAAAGAGGACTGTATACCAAAACTTATACAGGTGATGAGGGAGAAATGCTTACCCCCCATGAGGTAGACTTGAAACTGCCACGCTATGAGACGGCTTCTGATACAGATGTTTTAGACGGGCGTCTTACCGGTGTGCTGAAGGCGATGGGTATCCGTCTTGCCTTTGATAGTAACCATGCTGAAATACCCAATATGAGTGAAATACCTGTCTTTATCGCCATGATGCGACAAAAAGCAAAGATCAAAGTAAATGAGGAAGGATCGGAAGCCGCTGCTGTCACCGTTGCAGGTAATTATGCAACAACTTCTTTAGGTGTGCCGCCTACTTATCCCAAAGCGACGTTCCATGCCAATCGTCCCTTTGTCTATGTTATTAGGGAGGCTTCATCTGGTGTCATCCTTTTTGTAGGGAAGTTCACAGGGGAATAAATGCTTAAATAAATTTGGTTTTTCACTCGTTTTTAGTACCTTTGCACCCTGAAATGAGATATTTCGTCTGGTTTAGTTACGATGGGACGAACTACCATGGATGGCAGTTGCAACCCAATGGGAATACGGTGCAGGCAGAACTGCAACGTGCATTGTCATTGCTGCTGAGAGAAGATGTCTGTGTGACTGGTGCTGGCAGGACGGACACTGGTGTACATGCCCGACAGATGGCAGCCCACTTTGACACAGAGGTGACTTTCGAGCCAGAGACACTGGCGAAGAAACTCAATGGGGTATTGCCTCAGGACATCACTGTCGACAGGGTGGAGCAGGTTGCCCCGGAGATGCATGCCCGTTTTTCTGCCATTGCGCGTACCTATCATTACTATATCCATACGAGGAAAAATCCTTTCCTCCGCCATTTCTCGCTGGAGACGCATTATGTACTCGACTTTCCTTTGATGAACGAGGCGGCACGGGTCTTAATGGAGTATGAGGACTTCGGTGCCTTCTGTAAGGCAGGCAGTGACGTGAAGACAACGATCTGCCATGTGACTGCCGCACAATGGCACCAGACAGCAGATGACGCATGGTACTTCGAGATTACCGCAAACCGTTTCCTGCGTAACATGGTTCGTGCCGTAGTGGGTACGCTGATAGAGGTGGGTCGCCACCGTATGACCCTCGATGAGTTTAGGGATGTGATTAAAGGTGGACGCAGGACACAGGCAGGGGAGTCGATGCCAGCATTGGCGTTGTGCTTGGAGGAGGTTCGATATAACGAGATTTGAGATGACTTGGTTAATATTGGCATTTATGTCGGCAGCATTGTTGGGCTGCTATGACTCTTTCAAGAAACAGGCATTGAAGGAGAATGCGGTGATTCCCGTATTGTTTTTGAACACGCTTTTCTCCTCATTCATCTTCCTTCCGTTTATCCTGCTGAGTGGTAGCACGCAACTGCTCGACAACTCCATCTTCCATGTCGCCGCAGGAGGGTGGGAGATGCATAAGTACATTGTCTTGAAATCGGTCATCGTCTTAAGTAGTTGGCTGTTAGGCTATTTTGGAATGAAACACCTGCCACTGACGATTGTGGGACCTATCAATGCCACTCGTCCTGTGATGGTACTGGTAGGAGCCTTGCTGGTGTTCGGTGAGCGATTGAACATCTGGCAATGGATTGGTGTGCTGCTTGCCGTCATCTCTTTCCTGATGCTCAGCAAGAGTGGTAAGAAAGAGGGCATTGACTTCAAGCACGACCATTGGATATGGATGATTGTCGGAGCGGCAGCCCTTGGTGCCGTCAGTGGACTCTACGACAAATACCTGATGGCTCCAGTGGAGAGTGGGGGGGTGGGACTCGACCGTATGATGGTGCAGTCGTGGTATAACCTATATCAGTGTGTGATGATGCTTGCCATGCTGCTATTGCTCTGGTGGCCCAAGCACCATGAGACGACACCCTTCCATTGGCATTGGTCTATCATTGGGGTCAGCCTCTTCCTGTCGGCTGCCGACTTCTTGTATTTCTATTCGTTGTCGCTACCTGCCGCGATGATCTCTATTGTCTCGATGATCCGTCGTGGTAGTGTGATAGTCAGTTTCCTCTTCGGAGCCGCATTCTTCCATGAGAAGAACCTCAAGGCTAAGGCTGTCGACTTGGCGTTAGTGCTGTTGGGAATGATATTCCTCTATATCGGATCAGAATAGAAATATCCAAATAAATTTGGTTTTCTTCTCACTTATTCGTAATTTTGCACCGCAAAATGGAGAAGATAAAAGCAGCATTGTTTGATTTGGATGGTGTTGTGTTCGACACAGAACCGCAATATACAGTGTTCTGGGGAGCGCAGTGCAGGGAGTTTCATCCCGAGCATCCAGGACTGGAGCACGAGATCAAAGGACAAACCCTTGACCAGATTTATGACGCATGGTTTGATGGGGAACTGACAAAGATTCGCCCATTACTGACTCAGCGACTGAATGCCTTCGAGCGAGATATGGACTATCTATATGTTACTGGTTTTGAAGACTTTATCGCTGATTTGCAAAAGCAAGGAGTTAAGACGGCAGTAGTGACCAGTTCCAACCAAGAGAAGATGCAGAGTGTTTATCGGAAACACCCGGAATTCAAATCGTTGTTTGATGCCATCTTGACCTCTGAGGACTTTGAGTACTCCAAGCCACATCCTGACTGCTATCTGAAAGCGGCAGCCCGTTTTGAAGCACAACCAGAAGAGTGTGTGGTTTTTGAGGATAGTTTCAACGGACTGAAATCGGGTAGGGCAGCAGGGATGACAGTTGTGGGACTTGCTACAACGAACACCGCTGAGGCGATAACTCCATTTTGCGACCAGATAATCAAGGATTATATAAACTTCAAATTATAGGAATATGGCAGGCTATTTAGTCAGTGACTCACGTAAGGTGACCACACACCGTTTTATAGAGATGAAACAGAAAGGAGAGAAAATCTCCATGTTGACCTCCTACGACTTCACTACCGCAGGCATTGTAGACCGTGCCGGTATAGACGGTATCTTGATAGGTGACTCTGCCTCGAACGTGATGGCAGGTAACCAGACCACACTGCCGATGACGGTAGACCAGATGATCTATCATGCCCGCTCAGTGGCTCGTGCTGTCAATCGTGCCTTGGTCGTATGCGACATGCCTTTCGGCTCCTATCAGGTGAATGCCGCTGAGGGTGTGAGCAATGCCATCCGCATCATGAAGGAGAGCGGTTGTGATGCCCTGAAACTGGAGGGTGGGGCTGAGATTGCCGATACCGTGAAGCGTATTTTGGACGCTGGTATCCCTGTGATGGGACACTTAGGACTGACACCTCAGAGCATCAATAAGTTTGGTACATACGCTGTGCGTGCCAAAGAGCAAGAGGAGGCAGATAAACTGATGTCGGATGCGAAGTTACTTGCCGAGATAGGATGCTTTGCCGTCACATTGGAGAAAGTGCCCGCCAAACTTGCCGCGGAGGTGTCGAAAGAGATTAGTGTTCCTACGATAGGCATTGGAGCAGGTAATGGAACAGACGGACAGATCCTGGTCGTTGCCGATATGCTGGGCATGACCAACGGTTTCTCGCCTCGTTTCCTGCGTCGCTATGCTGATCTGAACACGGTCATGACGGATGCCATCGGCAATTACGTCTCCGACGTGAAGAGCGGTGACTTCCCCAATGAAAATGAATCTTACTAAATGAATAGTCAGAACACACCTGTACATATCAAACTCTGGCATCGGGAGTTTTGGCAGTTAGCCATTGCCAATCTGTTATTGTCGATGTCAGTCTATATGTTTATACCAGTCTTACCCGTCTGGTTGATGCAAGAGGAGAACTTCTCGCTGATGGAGACAGGATTGTCGATGGGTGTGTTCGCTTTCGGCTTGTACTTGTTGGGGCCTTTCGTGTCTTTTCTTGTTCAGCATTATCGCCGTAACAAGGTCTGTCTCTGGGCTATTCTTCTGTTGATAGGCTGTGAGGGAACACTCTGGTATATAGATACTTTGAAAGGCGAGTTTGTTGAGTTCTGGATAATTATGCTCCAGCGATTCCTCTTGGGAGCCTTGTTTGGGTTTGCCCAGATGGTGCTTGCCAGTACACTGGTGATTGACACTTGTGAGTCATTCCAGCGGACAGAGGCAAATCATAGTGCCTCATGGTTTGGGCGTTTTGCCCTTTCCTTAGGTCCTTTGACTGGTTTGGTGACTATGCAGATATGGGGCTTTAATATGGTTATTATGGTGGTTATGGGACTCGCCTTTCTTGCTTTGCTACTGATCAGAATGGTGGTATTTCCCTTCCGGGCACCAGAAGACCATGTGCATGTGTTCAGTTGTGACCGCTTTCTCTTAGACCACGGGAGTGTCTTGTTTCTAAACCTGCTATTGATAACCATCGCCATAGGATTGTGTATCGGACAGATGGAGACCATGGAGGAGTTTGGCATGATGATGATAGGGTTCCTGCTTGCCTTACTTGCCCAGCGGTTCATGTTCCGTGATGCGGAACTGAAGAGTGAGGTAGTGACCGGATTGATTCTCTTGTCTGCGGCTTTGCTGATTAATATGACACAGCACACCTCTGTAGCATGCTATATTTCCTCTACCTTTATAGGCATGTCAACAGGTATTATAGGGACTCGCTTTTTGCTGTTTCTAATAAAACTCAGCCGTCATTGCCAGCGGGGCACGTCCCAGAGTTCGTTTATGCTCTCTTGGGAGACGGGGTTAGCACTGGGTGTAGGACTGACCTATGTGTTTGCGGACGTATTGCCACACCATACCAATATCATTGCGTTGGCACTAACGGTTGTTGCCCTGTTGATGTATCATACATACACACATTCTTGGTTCTTGAGACACAAGAATCGCTGATTACTTCCTGCCACACAACTGCGCATACGGGCAGTTGCGACAGGTATTCTGATCCTCTACCGGCTGGAAAGGTATATTAGGATTGAAAATCTCGTCAATACAGGTCTGCAGCATCTCCCTGAAAGGTTGGATAAAGGGGGCTACATCCGTGATCTTCTCTTTTCCAAACAATAGGGTAGGGTCGTAACCCTCTCCAGCGGAATGCTGGATGAAGAGCAGGGCAGGACTGACTGGCAGGCGGTCTGGATTTATCCTCTCATCCTCCCTCACGATACTACTATATAATAAGGTTTGGAGATAGTACCCATGATGTGACTCGTTGGTCTCAAAGATGCTCTCCACATCTGGCAAGGCAGTGAGTTTTCCGCCACCCGCCTTATAGTCAATCACACGGATTAGCTCCTGTTGACCTGTCATGACGGCATCCAAGCGGTCGATACTTCCGCCTATCGTCGTGGTGAAGGTCTTGTCACCCTGATGAACCGTCCAATCGTGAATGACCTCATACTCCAAGGCGTAAATGGTAAACGGAGCCAGTTGTAAGTCTATCTCCAATAATTGTCGGACATAATGGATGATTACCTCACGGTTAATCAGTTGTAAGCCGTTGTACTCCCTCATCTGGGGCATCTGCTCCCTAAAAGCCTTATCGACAGCCATCTCAATAGCAACTTTCGACTGTAGCACTTGCTGTATCTGCGCCTTCTCGATCCGATGACCCTGGCGCATCATCTGCTCATAGAGATGCTGGGCGGCGGCATGGAACACCAGTCCGAAGATACGGTCGTCAATTTGCAGTTCCTCGTCATCCAGTTCTTTGAGTCCTCCCACATATCGATAGAAGAAACTCAACTGACAGCGGCGATAGGTGTTGATAGCAGTAGGAGTCAACAGGGCATGGTCGGTATCTGGTCTCTTGGTAAAACGATCTATTAGGATATCCATCACCGCTACGTCTTTTCCGATAGGCTCAGCATTACGCCTTGCAGACTGTTGTCCAGCCTTGAGGGAATACTGTCGGATAGGATGTCCGCTCTCCACCAGGAGTTGTAACATGAAACGACTCATCTCGCCCGTATGCCCGTCATCCGTGGCATTATTGTAGACCAGGGTGATGTCCGATGCACGTTGCAGGATACGGTGGAAATAGTATGCGTAGATAGCAGTCTTATGATCGACGGTTGTCAACTCATAAGCCTTACGGAGACTATGGGGAATAAACGAACTGTCGTTGACACCTTTTGGCATATTCCCTTCATTGCACGAGAGTATCAGTACATGGTCGAAATCCAAGTTACGTGACTCTAATATGCCCATCACTTGGATTCCCTCGGCTGGTTCTCCATGGAATGGGATGGAGGAAGACTGTATCAACTGATGAAGCATTCGCTGGAGTGTCGACAAGTCGACTTGCAGGTCGCCACTGCCCACTAAACCTGTCAGACGGTTGATGAGGGTATAAGTGCGGAACAGAGACTCTTCCCGCAAGGAGTCTGCGGAGTCCTCTTGATGAGCCTGCTGCGCGATATGCTGGAAGACATGTGCCATCCATCTTAACACCGTCTCTGTCTGGAAAATTCCCTCCGCATGACAACTGTCTAATAGTTCGTCAGGGATGTATCTTGAATAAGGATGCCGACGAATGGCTGTCATCAGTCGAGGACGATAGCCACCTGTCTGAAGTGCCATCAACAGATTGACCAACGAGGCAGAGGGCGTCTGTGACAAAGGATAACCTGTCGTGATATTCGCCTTCTCCACTTCTGTGGGTATACAGTGTATCACTACTGGCAGCAGTTGCTCGTCACACAGCAGGATGGCTGTACGCTTGCCATCGGCATAACGCTGTCGCTCCCTCAACCATGTGCTGATATAGTGTGCCTGGATATTCTCTGTAGGAGCAGAGATATAAGTAATCTCCTTCGACTGTTGGAATTGCCGGTAGATGCTATCTTGCCGGGAATCCAACTCATTAGGGAATATCCCAAGATATTGGGAGATATAATGCCCTGCCTCATGCTGTTGCATGTAGTAATGGTCGAAGTCCCAGTAGAAGAATGCCTTTCCCTCTTGCTGGAGCCGTCTGAACAGTCGTTGCTCCACCTTGTGTAAGAGATTGAAGCCAACAAAGAGATAACGGTCATATTCGAAAGTCAGTTGCTCATCTTCCACCACTTGCCGATAGAGTGCTCCCTCATAGGCAAGTTGCTGCCTCTCCAGCCTGCTGTTGAAGTCATGATAGATATCCCCAAAATGGCTCCATAGTCTCAGGAAACGCTCTTTCAGTTCACTGTTATGGTCTTCGGAGAAGTTACTGAAGAACTGTCGGATGATGGCTCGCTGCTCCTCTGTGAGGTAACTGATGTCATCCAACTCATGGATATCCCGTAAGTTGGCAAACACCTTATCGGCATCCGCCATGTTCTTGTCGATATCATCGAAATCGGAGAGAAGCAGTTGCCCCCATCCATAGAAACGGTCAAGCGTCTCATCCATATCCGTGCAACTCACAAACGACTGGTAAAGGTCGCACACCAGTTTAATGGGGTCAGCAACAGTACGTTGGGCATGCGAGCGGAACAGGTCGCTGATTGTGATATATGCAGGACTCCATATCGGACGACCTGCCTGTCGTGCCAGATAGTCGTTAATGAAAAGCGATGCTCGCTTGTTAGGAAAGACGATAGCGGTACGTGACAAGTCATGACCGTACTTCTGGATGATATCCTCGGCTACATATTCTAAGAATGTTCTCATACTACTGGCTCGATTTTATTACTATATACATACCATAGGTAGCCCTCGACCTGAGCGTGTCCCATCTGTTGGAGCAATCGCATATACTCCTTGACCTGCGCCTGATACTCCTCTCTGGGATGACCGAACTTGAAGTCGACGACAACCATCTTGTTTCCGTCAGTCATCACACGATCTGGTCGCCGCTCGATGACATACCCGTCAGCATCGGTAAAGAGAATGGAGCATTCGTTGTACAACGACCATTTCCCAGAGAACCATTCCCTGACACGAGGGTCCTCCAACCGTTTGCGGAGTAGGGTGGTGACTTTGGCTGCTGTCACCTCCTCGTCATAGAGGATTCCCTCCTGCTCCAACTGCTGTAAGGCAGTGTTGATATCGTCGGTCGTGCGGATGGTGGAGAACACGTGGTGTAAGATGCTGCCCATCTTGATATATCCCTGCTGGACTTGCTCCTCGCCGTCTGTCTCAATAAACTCCCGACTCTTATTGCTCTGTCGGAACTCCGTCTTGTTGCTGAACACCTCTAACTCGACAGGTAGTTGCTCGGACGGCTGAAGGAAGACATTACTGGAATGCTTTTCCCCCGTCTTCTGACTCAGACAGAGATTGCCATACGTGAAAAGCATCTCCGCCTTCTCATCTTCCGTTCCTTCCAGCAGCGTGCCATCGAGTGACAAGTCGGGAAGTACCTGCTCAATCAGGAAAGAGCGGGTCGTCTTCGATTTCCTTTTACCCATGACAAAGAGGTTCTTGCAGGCTCTGGTAAATGCGACATACAGCAGATTGAGGTTGTCGACGGTGAGTTGCAGGTGCTCATTCAGATAGTCCTGCTCATAGATAGTTCCCATCATCTTCTTCTCCCCGTAGTCGACGGGAGCGACAGGGAGTTCATTGAAGGGTGCTTCCTGCGGCTCGCACCAGATGGTCTCTCCACGCTCTAACTTCCAGTCACAGAAGGGTAGCAGTACGTGGTCATACTCCAGCCCCTTACTCTTATGGATGGTCAAGATACGGATTCCCTGAAGTTCATCACTCTGGATGGTCTTCTTGTGCAACTCCTGCTCCCAAGTCTCGATGAAAGCGTCAATCCCCGTGCTATTGTCAAGGGTAAACTCGGTCAGACAATCGTAGAAAGCACAGATATAGGCGTTCTGACCTTTCATCCGATGTAGTTCGAAGATGGCATAAAGGCGTTCCACCAACTCATAGAGTGGCAACATCAGCAGATCGTCAAAATGACGGATATAGGCATCGGGCAGCAACTGGTCGGCATCCAATGTCTTCAGCAACAAGGTGGCATCAGTGGAGTCCTCGCCTAACACCGACTTGTGATAGTTTTTGATGATGCGTGCCTTGGCAAGACTGTCCGCAGGATGAGTCAACAGACGGAGGGCGTCAATCAGTAATAAGACGGCGACAGAGGAGTCCAGACGGAAAGCCTCGTCACTCACAATTGTCACCTCGGGCATCTCCTCGGCGAAGTAGTTGGCGATAAGGGTGATGATATCATTCTTCCTGACAAGGATGGCGATATCGTTGGTGGCGACTCCTTGGCTCAGCAACATACTGACAGTGTCCTTTATATATAATAAGGTGTGTTCCTGATAATCAGTGGCAGGCAGTAAGCGAACCTCCACATAGCCGTTGGTCTTCTGATGGTCGGGAGTCGACTGGCTCACATCCGCATAGGCACTGCTTAACTGCTGCGCTCCTTTCTCGTTTTGCTCACTCAGTTGACGGTGCTCCAAGAGTGCCGCCTGATTGAAGAAAGCATTATTGAAAGTGATGATGTTACGCTCCGAGCGATAGTTTGTCTGCAGCGACTTCACTTCCATCATCTGTTCGGAGAACTGTTGCTCGATATTATTCAGCAAGCGCCAGTCACCAGAGCGCCAGCGGTAGACACTTTGTTTCACATCACCCACAATGAGGTTCTTGGAGCCCTCATGACTCATACATTCCTGTATCAGTACCTTGAAATTCTGCCATTGCACGGTGCTGGTGTCCTGAAACTCGTCAATCATGATATGATGGAGTTGCGCGCCAATCTTCTCGAAGATAAACGGGGTGTCGCTATCCTGTATAAGCGCATGGAGCAGGTGCTGGGTGTTGCCTAACAGGAATACATTCGCGTCATCGTTGATCTCCTTCACCTTCTGCTCAATGGTCCTGAGAAGGCGGAGGTTGTTCAGATGACTCAGTGTCAGATGCGCCGACTGGTAGAGCCTCCACTGCCGTTCCCGTTCCTCCATGGCGTAGCGAAGCATCGGAATGAACACCTGGTCAGCCAACACATGGAGTTCTTCCGCACGGGCATGGTCTTTCTTATACCAATTCTCTGGTGCGTCCAAAGCCTTGAGTGCTGTGGTGTTGAGGATAGACGGGTCGAACTGCCCGTTCCTGATTTTCTGGAAGAAGCCAGAGACGCCACGGGCTCCGTTCTTGATATCAGCCACGGTGAGTCCCTCTTGCTCTAAGGTGTCGAAATACGACTCACCGATTGTCAGCATCCGCTCCTTGGCGGTGTCTCGCATCTGGCGAAGCGTCTGGGTGTATTGCTCAAAGAAACCGTCCTCTGCCATTTTCTCGTTGAGGAGTTGGCGGTGCTCTTTGTAATAGTCACGGAAGATAGTCTTCCCGAAGTTCTTGATCTCACGAATGAAACTGGATTTCTTCTCGTCACTGTTGGTCCAACTGTGGTCCTCACTCAGACTGTCCATAATATAATGGAGCAGCCATTGGAGGATGACGTCAGTATGCTTGAGGTGGTCGATAATCTGGTCGACAGCCATTTCCTCCGCCTGGTCGCCACTCAGTCCGACACGTAGGTTTGCCGTCAACTCCAACTCTCTGGCTAAGTTACGAAGCACACTCTGGAAAAAGGCATCAATGGTCTGTACCCTGAAACTATGATAGTTGTGGAGGAGCAGATGGAGTGCGTCACCTGCTCTTTGGCGCACCAGTTCAGCGGATAGTCCTGTCTCGTCCACTACCTTACGGGCATAACTCTCAGAGTCGGGAAGTTGTTTCCAGATACCATACAACTGGCTGAGGATACGCATCTTCATCTCCTCCGTCGCCTTGTTGGTGAAGGTGACGGCGAGGATGGCACGATAATTCAGCGGATTAACGACCAGCAGTTTGATATACTCGGTGGCAAGGGTGAATGTCTTACCACTACCGGCATTTGCCTTATAGACGATCAGAGGTTTCCTTTCTTCTACCATTTTCTAAATAACTCAAAGGTGAACTTAAAACCGAAATCCCGATACCTGGTGTTCAGGAAACTGGCGAAAGCCCCCACTGACAGGAATCGGGTGGAGACGCTATAGCCAATCTCACTATAGGCGCGGGTATGCTGAATGGAGAGCATGCTGAAATAGAAGCGCTCTTTCTCAATATGTTTTCCTATCCACGGCAGGAACGAGAAAGCGAATAGGGGAGACTCGTAGGAGGTGTTCAGTCGCAGATAGTAGTTGGACATATTATACCATTCGCTTCTCAGCAACTGGAAATTGCCAGTCCACTCATCCTCCCATCCGCCAGGCAGGTTCTCGTCACGGAAATTGGCGTAGTCGAGGAAATAGGTGGTCTTGCTGTTAGTATACAGTCCTAAGCCTCCCTTCAGACTGACCGTGCGCAAACCGAGCAGGGGAAACTTATGACTGACATCAAACTCGATGCGCTCATACTCTGACGTTGACTGGAGTATATCC
This sequence comes from Prevotella sp., assembly GCA_017470055.1. Lineage (GTDB taxonomy): Bacteria > Bacteroidota > Bacteroidia > Bacteroidales > Bacteroidaceae > Prevotella. The sequence continues at coordinate 14,266 of JAFUFD010000007.1, forward strand.
TTGAAACTGCGCTCATAGTTCAGGGTGAGATATGGACCTCTTCTCCACGGGGAGAGATGCAACGTCAGGGTGGGGGCGAAACTGCGATAGACCGTCGGCTGGTCGAACTCCTGCATTCCCGATACATTCACAGGCTTGCGGATGTGGTACACCAAGCCAGCCTTAATCTCCAGCCAGTTGTATGCTACCACGTTATTATATGCCTTGATATAGTTATCCGTGAAATAGTCAAGGTCTATATGCTCATACCCCTTTACGCCATCTCCGTATTTCTCCCTGACAACCTGCAGAACACTGCTGTTCGAGATACGGTTGCCATTGGCGAAGATGATCTCGGCATATCCGTTACGCTTGGGATTGTATGTCATTCGGATAGGGGTGTAGTGATAGAACTGCTTGATGCCAAAATTATAGCCTATCTGCGGCTTGATAGACAGGTAGCGCTTCTTATTCCAGTTATACTGGGCACCCAACTGAATCTTATAGGACAATCCACGGCTGTGACTGTAACTGATATACTGCGGGTTGAGGATAGGGGAGAGACTGAAACTGGCTCCTCCCGTTCTGGCATGGGATCTTGTGACCAAGAGATCTCCGACATCCATTAGAAGATGCCTGAGCGTATGGCTGCGCTTGGCACTGTCTTCTGCCACAGGCTTCTCCTCTTGCCCTTTTTCTTGTTCTTTCCGCTCAAAGTATTTCCGATAGATGGCATGCTCGTCGTCCCGCAATTGGATGGTGCGAAGACTGTCCATCCGGTGATAGTCCTCCACCTCGCGCAGGGAGTCGGGCAGGGTAGTGGGGGAGTTATAGGTGGCGAGGAAGTGGGTGTTGATACGATTGCCCAAGAACACGAAATTCAGGTCTGTCTTGCACCTTTGCGGAAACATGGAGTTGTTGTCCTCCGTCCCTTGCACCACGTCGATATGGAACTTCAGCATGTTGAACTCACCATCGTATGAGGTGTAAATCACACGCCCCGTATTGGTGTCTACGACAGCATGCCCCTTGACCAACTGCGTGTTCTTCAACTTCGGACGGAAAGAGACCCGGGTGAGACTGGTGCCGTCATGGGCTATACGATAGCGGTAGAAGATTCGGTTGTGGCGATGGAACGGTGACAGTATCTTCTCGTCATAGATCGTGACATCATAGATATTGGGGGTCAGGTATTCCATAAAAGCGTCACTGACCTGCCTGTTATGGCGGATGGTGTTGCTGATGACCTGTGGCCTCATCGAGAACTCATGCAGGTCCTTCATCGCCAGTCTGCCATACGCCTCTGAGATGTACTCCCTGTCACCCCTGGCGACAGCGTATAGGGAAGGGACAAGAAACAACGTGAGATTGCGCCGCTCGGTGTCAAGGGTATAGCGCATATACGAGTTCATGCTTCCGCCCTCAACCTTATGGGCGAAATTACGCCTGTAACTCCATATCCTCTCCAAGATGAGGGAGTCAGACGCCTCCACGGCAAAACAAATGGTGGGCATGAAAATTAACATGCTCACCATCATGATTATGACATGTGCCTTTAACTTCACGACCCCAAAATTACTCAATAATTTTGAGGCGACAAAGTTTTAGCCCAAATATTTCATCAAAATACGCGCATTGCCAGACTCACGGAGTTTGGCGATACTCTTCTCACGAATCTGACGCACACGCTCACGGGTCAGTCCCAGACGGTCACCAATCTCCTCCAGACCTTTCTCATGGCAACCAATGCCGAAACACTCACGGATAATAGTAATCTCACGGTCTTTCAGTACTTTCTGAAGCACGGTGTTCAACTCCTGTGCCATTGACTCATGGTCCACCTGACGGTCTGTACGTGAGTCCTCACCACTTGCCATGACATCCAGCATGCAGTTGTCCTCACCATCCTGGAAAGGAGCGTCGATGGATACGTGATGACCGTCAGCCATCAGGCTCTGCCCGATCTTCTCCTCGTCGAGGTTCGTAGCCTCGCTCAGTTCTGATACAGAGGGGTGGCGCTGGTGCTCCTGCTCGAATTTATTGATCTCGTGACTGATCTTGTTGAGACTTCCAACTTGGTTAAGCGGAAGACGCACGATACGGCTCTGCTCGGCGATAGCCTGCAGAATACTCTGACGAATCCACCATACCGCATAGGAGATAAATTTGAATCCACGTGTCTCGTCAAACTTCTGTGCGGCTTTTATCAAGCCGATGTTACCCTCGTCAATCAAGTCAGTCAACGTCAATCCCTGATGCTGATACTGCTTTGCCACTGACACCACGAATCGCAAGTTGGCTGTCACCAGTTTGTCTTTGGCACGCTCACCCTCAGGACCACCTTTGCGAATCTTTTGAGCCAACTCAATCTCTTCGTCAATACTGATCAATGGCGCACGACCAATCTCCACCAGATATTTATCCAGTGCCTCACTTGAGCGATTCGTAATACTCTTTTGAATCTTTAATTGTCTCATTTAAAATTTCTCTCTCTTTCCTTAACTGCTTGAAAATCAAGCGTGTGTACTAATTAATACCGTAAAACGATGCAAAATTACAAAAAAATGCAATACGTTGTTCTCCTGACACCCAATATTTTTCTTAAAAAAGTTTAAACAAGAATCCATGCCACGGATTTCCCTGCGACATGGAAATACAGAGGTACAGAAAGTAGACATCTGTGGTTGCTCAGCCACGGAAGAAGACATTCCTATTAATATTATATTATAGTTAATATATAAATAAAGGTATATAATGTCTACATTCCATTAAGTTGAAAATAATCTGTTTTTCCTTCTTTTTCTTTCTTACTTATTTGTAAATTTGCAGCATGAAGTAAGTTCTAACGAACAAATTAGAATCGGCATTATGATAAATAAAAGAATATAATAAAGAATAGGACTATGATTAAGGATTTTAATTTCTACGCCCCTACACGAGTTGTTTTCGGAAAGGAATCCGAGAAGAATATCGGGAAATTGGTGAAAGAGTACGGAGGCTCAAATGTTTTGGTGCATTACGGTGGCGGTTCCGCAGAACGGTCAGGACTCTTGAATGTGGTACGGCAGCAATTGACGGATGCAGGATTGGCGTTTGTGGAACTGGGCGGTGTCGTTCCGAATCCTTTGTTAAGTAAGGTTTATGAGGGAATTGATTTATGCCGTCAGCACCAGATAGATTTCATTCTTGCCGTTGGCGGCGGCAGCGTGATTGACTCCGCCAAGGCTATCGGCTATGGAGTCTCGTATGCTGGCGATGTGTGGGATTTTTGGGAAGGAAAGGCAAAGCCAGTGGATTGCCTGCCCATTGGCGCTGTGCTGACAATTCCTGCGGCGGGCAGCGAGATGTCGTCCAGTTGTGTGATTACGAAAGACGAGGGTCTGATTAAGCGAGGTATTAATAGTGATTTGTGTCGCTGTAAGTTTGCGGTAATGAACCCAGAGCGCACCTATACCCTGCCGCCATACCAGACAGCAGCAGGTGCGACAGACATCATGATGCACACCATGGAGCGTTATTTCTCTAACTATGTGGATATGACTCTGACTGACGCTATTGCGGAGGCTTTGCTCAGAACCGTGATGGACTCAGCGAGAATCGTGATGAAAGAGCCTCAGAACTACCGCCATCGTGCCCAGATCATGTGGGCTGGCTCTTTGGCGCATAACGACTTGACGGAATGTGGTACGGAGAAAGACTTTGCCACGCATCGTCTGGAGCATGAACTTAGTGCCGTTTATGGTGTGACCCATGGTGCGGGCTTGGCTGCGCTATGGCCTTCATGGGCACGCTATGTCAAGGCAAAGCACCTGAGTCGATTCGTACAATTTGCGGTCAATGTGATGGGTGTCACGAATGATTTCGCCCATCCCGAGGAAACTGCGGAGAAAGGAATTCAGGCTATCGAGCAATTCTACCGTGAGATCGGGATGCCCACGAATATCACGGAGTTGTTAGGTCGTCAGATAACAGAGGAGGAAATCGATGTCCTTGTGGATAAGTGTTCCCGTGGCGGTACGATTACCGTGGGTGCTATGGAAGTGCTAAGCGCCAAGGAGATGCGGGATATCTACGAGATGGCGAAGTAGGGGGCGCTCCCCTACTCGTTTTTCAAAATTGGCAACGACAGGTGGTATCTGACGGCAAGGAATCTCATCAGGCAAGTGACCACAAACGACGATATAACAGTTACTTCTACAGGAACACTTAAAACGCCTAATAGCCAATAAGTTATTCCGCCAAGGATGGCAGCCATCGCATAGATTTCCTTATGGAAAATGACGGGTTCGTTATTCAGCAGCACATCTCGTATCACACCCCCTGCGGCTCCCGTGATACAACCCATAATGATTGCCACCCAGTAAGGAAAACCGAAAGCCAGTGACTTCTGTATTCCTGCGATATTGAAGAGCGCCAATCCCAAGGTATCGAACACAAACCATGTATTATGAAGTCGCTCCAAATGATGGGCAAAGATAATGACAAAGACAAGAGCGACTGCCGTGCATATAATATAAAACGGATTCGTCATCCAGAAAGGTGTCGTTCCTAACACGACATCACGAATCGTGCCACCACCGATGGCAACGGCGATACCGCAGACATAGCCACCAAACCAGTCGAAATGCTTTTCTGCCGCATGACGTATACCTGAGATGGCGAATGCAAAAGTTCCTATAAACTCTATGAGTTGTTGTATTAAAGTATCATATTCCATTATTCCTTATATCTATCTCCCCAGTAATTGACCATCCGCTCATACAGTTTCTCCTCCGCAGGCGAATGCTGTCCGTGCCATAGCCGTTCATTGACGAGTGCGTCAGGCATATACTGCTGGGGCGTGAAATGCCCTGGGTAATCATGTGGATAAAGATAACCGTCATGATATCCCAAATCTTTCATCAACTGCGTGGGGGCATTACGGATGGGCAGTGGAACGGGCTGATTACCCGTACGTCGCACTAAGTCTAACGCTGCGTCAATACCCAGATAGGCAGAATTGCTCTTTGGTGATGTCGCAAGATACACTGTAGCCTCCGCCAAAGGGATTCTGCCCTCGGGCCATCCTATCTTCTGAACAGCATCAAAGGCGGCATTGGCAAGCAGTAATGCATTAGGATTCGCCAGTCCGATATCCTCGGAGGCGGAGATCACCAGCCTGCGGGCGATAAACTTCGGGTCTTCCCCACCCTCTATCATACGAGCAAGCCAGTAAAGTGCCGCATCAGGGTCCGAGCCACGGATGCTCTTGATGAAAGCAGAGATAATATCGTAGTGCATCTCTCCGTCCTTGTCGTACGCCAAGGGATTCTGTTGCAGCCTTTCCGATACGAGTTGATCAGTGATGACAATCGTGTCATTGGCTCCCGCTGCCTCTACTACGAGTTCCAGAATATTCAGCAACTTTCGTGCGTCTCCCCCACTATACCGCAATAATGCGTCCGTCTCCTTCAACTCTATCTTCCGCTCTTTCAAATAGACATCCTCACTGACAGCCCGCTGTAACAGTTTCAGCAAATCATCCTTTACCAAAGAGTTCAACACATAAATCTGGCATCTCGACAATAAAGGGCGAATGACCTCAAAAGACGGATTCTCCGTTGTGGCGCCAATCAGGGTCACGACTCCTTTTTCCACAGCACCGAGCAGGGAGTCTTGTTGTGACTTCGAGAAACGGTGTATCTCGTCTATAAATAAAATAGGTGAAGCCTCATTGAAGAACCGTCCCTTCTGTGCTTTCTCGATGACATCCCTCACATCCTTCACGCCACTGGTGACAGCCGATAGTGTGTAGAAGGGGGTCTCCAACCGATGGGCGATAATCTGCGCCAAGGTTGTCTTCCCTACTCCTGGCGGACCCCATAATATAAAAGAGGAGATACGTCCTGCGTCAATCATCTTACGCAAGACGGCACCCTCGCCCACCAGATGTTGCTGTCCGATATATTCGTCGAGGGTTCGTGGTCTTAGTCTCTCCGCTAATGGTTCTGCCATAAACGACCACAAAGGTAGTGCTTTTTGGGAAATTAACAAAAAATCTTTTGGAAATACTTGTATTTCGATACTTTTTGCATTAACTTTGCACCCATAACAAAAAATAAAGGAATAAAAATATGAAAGAATCAACATCGAAACAAGTTCATAGTTTGAAAAATTTAACCAAGAGTTCGGTATGGGATCTTCAGGAGAACGACGTGTTCAGAATGCTGAACAGCGGTAGTAAGGATGCGGATGTCAAGGACAACCTGCGCCATTACGTGGATATCGTGCGCTCCGCCTTCACCATCGAGGAACTGAAGGAAGACAAGCCTGCTATCCGTAAAGCATATGAGAAGCAAGGATACAAAGTCGGATTTATCACTATCGAGGAGAGCACGAAAGTGTTGTTTGCTGTCCGCAAGCGTCCCATTATGAGGGTGACAGACCTGACCTACGAGAATATCCGCCATATCACGGCAAGCAAACTCGTTGAGGTGCTGGAGCGTAACTTCGGTGGCGGATGGGATTCCCTGTCACAGTCGATACAGGACATCATTGAGAGCGGTTTCGATATCTCCACCACGACCCTTCCCAAAGACCGCTTGCATAAGAAGGGTGGCATGTACGAGAAGAAGATCGCTGACGGATACGAGGTTCTGGAAGTCGCCAAAGGCACATGGGTAGAGGCTATCTTCGCCAAGTTGAAGCCCGAGGTCATCAAACCCCGCATGAAGTTCGAAAGCACTGACGAGGACGACGAGGATCAGGAGATTGAGGACAACTATAGCAACCATGACGAGGAAGAGGAACTCGACGAGTTCAACGAGGACGAGATGAACGAGGAGAACTATCGTACCACCTTTGAGATAGAGGCTGACCCCGATGAGGAGGCTGGCGAACTCTCTGAGTATGGTTCAGAGGAGTAATCCTCACTTCTGACACAATAACTAAGAACTTAAAACTTTATTAATCATTTATGAATATTCCAAGTGTGTTTTGGCTGGTTCCCATTGCCTCTATCGTGGCTTTGGGAATGGCATGGTACTTCTTCAAGAGCATGATGAAGTCCGACGAGGGAACTCCTCGTATGAGAGAGATCGCAGAGTATGTACGCAAAGGTGCCATGGCTTATCTGGCACAGCAGTACAAGGTAGTTATCATTGTCTTTGCCGTCCTGGTGGTGATTTTCGCTTTCATGGCTTATGGACTGAACGTGCAGAACCCGTGGGTACCCTTTGCCTTCCTGACAGGTGGTTTCTTCTCTGGTCTTGCAGGCTTCTTTGGTATGAAGACTGCTACTTATGCCTCGGCACGTACCGCTAATGCCGCACGTCAAAGTCTGGATGCCGGTCTGAAGATCGCCTTCCGTTCTGGTGCTGTCATGGGACTGACGGTAGTGGGTTTGGGATTGCTCGACATCGCCATCTGGTTTGTGGTCCTGAACTACTTCGACGCTGATGGGCTCATCTCTATCACCACGACTATGTTGACCTTCGGTATGGGTGCCTCCACACAGGCTTTGTTTGCCCGTGTCGGTGGTGGTATCTATACCAAGGCTGCCGATGTCGGTGCGGATATTGTAGGTAAGGTGGAGGCTGATATCCCAGAGGATGATCCACGCAACCCCGCTACTATTGCCGATAACGTAGGTGACAATGTAGGTGACGTGGCTGGTATGGGTGCCGACTTGTATGAGAGTTATTGCGGTTCCGTACTGTCTACTGCTGCGCTTGGCGCCTCTGCCTTTGCGGCAAGTGCTGTCGATGGCATGCAACTGAAGGCTGTCATCGCCCCCATGATCATCGCTGCCGTTGGCGTGTTCCTCTCATTATTAGGCATCTTCTTGGTTCGTACCAAGGAGGGAGCCACAATGAAGGATCTGCTGCACTCTCTGTCGCTGGGCACCAATGTCAGTGCCGTCCTGATTGCCATTGCCACCTTCGTGATATTATATTTATTAGGTATCGAGAACTGGCTGGGTCTTTCCTTCTCCGTCATCTCTGGTCTTGCCGCAGGTGTAATCATAGGACAGGCAACCGAATACTACACCTCTCATAGTTACAAGCCTACCCAGAAGATATCAGAGGCTGGTCTGACAGGTTCTGCTACCGTGATTATCAAGGGTATTGGAACGGGCATGATCTCCACATGCATTCCAGTGTTGACCATCGGCGTTGCTATTATGCTGAGTTATCTCTGCGCCAATGGCTTTGACCTAAGTATGAGCAGCAGCAGTCTTGCCCATGGTCTGTACGGTATTGGCATCGCCGCTGTGGGTATGCTGTCGACACTGGGTATCACCCTTGCCACAGATGCCTATGGACCTATCGCCGATAATGCGGGAGGTAATGCGGAGATGAGTGAGTTGGGTGAGGATGTGCGTCATCGTACGGATGCCCTCGATGCCTTAGGGAACACCACCGCCGCTACAGGTAAGGGCTTTGCTATCGGCTCTGCCGCTCTGACGGCTCTTGCCTTGCTCGCCTCCTATATCGAGGAGATCAAGATTGCCATGACCCGTGCTGGTGTGATGATGGAGAACGTACAGGGTGAGATTATCAAGGCGACAGACGCTACCATCCCCGACTTCATGAATTTCTTCCAAGTCAACCTGATGAATCCGAAAGTCATCGTAGGTGCCTTTATCGGTGCCATGGCGGCTTTCCTGTTCTGTGGTCTGACGATGGAGGCTGTAGGTCGTGCCGCCCAGAAGATGGTGGTAGAGGTTCGTCGCCAGTTCAAAGAGATTGCTGGTATTCTTGAGGGAACAGGTACTCCTGACTATGGTCGTTGTGTGGAGATTTCCACCCGTGCCGCCCAGCATGAGATGATCTTCCCCTCAATTCTCGCTATCGTCATCCCCATCGTCGTAGGTTGTGTGTTAGGTGTCGCTGGTGTCCTCGGCTTGTTGGTCGGTGGTCTTGCCAGTGGTTTCACTCTTGCCATCTTCATGGCGAACGCAGGTGGTGCCTGGGACAATGCCAAGAAGAATGTCGAGGAGGGCAATTTCGGAGGTAAGGGCTCCTTTGCCCATAAGGCTACGATTGTCGGTGATACCGTTGGTGATCCCTTCAAAGACACCAGTGGTCCGTCACTCAATATCCTCATCAAACTGATGTCGATGGTGAGCATCGTGATGGCTGGATTAACCATCGCTTTCATGTAAAACGAAGATAAAAACATGACATAAAAGGCTCTGACGATAACGTTGGAGCCTTTTTTCTGCCTTTTTTTGAAAAAAGTCGAAGAAAAGTTTGCGGGAATCAAAAATAGTTAGTACCTTTGCAACCGCAAAACCAAAAGGATGCGCTTGTAGCTCAGTTGGTAGAGCACCTGACTCTTAATCAGGGTGTCCAGGGTTCGACCCCCTGCAGGCGTACGAAGGAAGAGATAGACGAAAGTTTATCTCTTTTTTCTTTTCAAATATTTTGTAATTTGAAATTATTCCACTATCTTTGCGTGAAATTACAAATAACTAAGAATTTAAGACTATGAGTTTATTAATGATTCTTCAACTCCTCATTGTGTTAGGAGCATTGTGGGTGGGGTCCCGATACGGAAGCCTTGCCTTAGGTGCCATATCAGGCATCGGACTTGCCTTACTCGTCTTTGGTTTCGGACTAAAGCCTGGTACTCCTCCCACCGACGTGATTTACATTATTATCGCCGCCGTCACCTGTGCTGGCATCATGCAGGCATCAGGCGGTATGGACTGGTTGATACAGATTGCGGAGAAACTGTTGCGCAAGCATCCTGACCGCATCACGTTCCTCGCCCCGTTGACAACCTTCTTCCTTACTGTCTTGGTGGGAACGGGACACGTGGTATATACGCTGATGCCTATCATCTGCGATATCGCCTTGAAGAAAGGCATTCGTCCAGAGCGCCCCTGTGGTGTCGCCTCTATCGCCTCACAGGTGGGTATCACCTGCTCTCCGATCGCTGCCGCTGTCGTCGCTTTCGTAAGTATCTCTAACGCCAACGGCTTTGACATCACCATCCCTGGTGTGCTGATGATCTCTATTCCTGCCTGCATCTGTGGACTGATGGCAGCGGCTGCCGCCAGTTACCATCGTGGACTCGACCTTGACAAAGACCCTGAGTTCCAGGCAAAACTGAAAGACCCTGCCCAGTATAATTATATCTATGGGAGTGGTGCCACGACACTCGACAAGGAGATTCCCGCTGAAGCCAAGCGTGCCGTCTATGTATTTCTTGCCGCCCTCTGCGTCATCGTTTTGTTTGCCGCTGTACCTTCCCTCCTTCCCTCTTGGGATGGTAAGTCTCTAAAAATGAATATCGTCATCCAGATTGTGATGATCTCGGCCGCCGCCTTGATGATTATCTTCTGCAAGGCAGAACCTAAGAAAGCCGTGGCTGGTCCTGTATGGCAGTCGGGTATGGTTGCTGTCGTCGCTATCTATGGTATCGCATGGCTCGCCGACACTTATTTCTCTAACTATATGTCGACGATGCAGGAGATGCTGACCGATGTGGTGAAAGATTACCCATGGTCTATCGCCTTCGTCTTTTTCCTCGTGTCTGTACTCATCAACTCACAGGGTGCTGTCGTCGTGGCAATGCTGCCCCTCGCCTACTCTCTGGGTATCGACGGTCCTGTGCTGTTAGGTGTGCTCCCCAGTGTCTACGGCTATTTCTTCATCCCGAATTATCCTTCTGATATCGCCACGGTGAACTTCGACCGCTCGGGCACGACCGTGATTGGTAAATACCTGCTCAACCACTCCTTCATGATGCCTGGCTTGATCTGCGTATTCGTCTCAACCATCGTCGCCTATATCCTCTCCAGTATCATCTACTAATCCATGAGGAGGGCGTTACACCTTATTATATTATATAGTTTGCTTGCGCTCGCAGGATGCTCTTCTGGTGGCTCTGCCGACTGGAAGGACCTGCGGGAGCAGGCAAACGACTTGTATAATGTACACTTTCCACTTGTTGACTTAGAGTCAGCAAGTCTGTTGACTGGAGTCAGCAACCTTGTCGACTGGAGTCAGCAGGTCTGTCGACTGGAGTCGACAACCGATTAGAGCCTTTATAATCATTGAAAAGCGCCTTTGGAATCATTGAAAAGTCCCTATGGAATCAATGAAAAGTGCCATTGGAATCAATCGTTAGAAGCATCCGATCTACCAGTTGACTCCAGTCAACCGATCGTTCGACTCTAAGTCAACCGATTGTTCGACTCTATGTCAACCGATTGTTCGACTCTATGTCAACCGCCAATAAAAAATCCCTTGGCAAACGGAATGTTGCCAAGGGATTTGATAGTTTAGTTATTGACACTACCACCTACGATGTCAAGCAACTCGGAGGTGATTGCCTGCTGACGACTCTTGTTGTACTGCAGGTTGAGTTGGCGTAGCAACTCGTCGGCATTATCCGTAGCCGTCTGCATCGCCACCATACGGGCGGCATGCTCGGAGGCTACGCTGTCAAGCAATGCGGTATAGAGCATCAGATGCGCGAGTTTCGGGATGAGTTGCGACAGCACCGTGTCCATATCAGGTTCCACGATGAAGTTGTCGTTGAGCGGTTTGGTCTCATCCTCCTTGTATTCACGCTGGCGACGATTCTTCTTCAGGTAGTCCTGTGCCTTCTTCGTCGCCACATTAGAGGTCAGATCACGCTCATGGTCACGCTCCAGTTCGCTCTCGATGTCGATGGGCAAGAACGTCTTGGAAGTGAGAATCTGTGAGCCCGCCGACTTGAAATGGTGGTAGATGAGTTCCACCTTGTCTATCTCGCCATCCACGAAACGACGTCCTAAGTCCATCGCCAGTTCAATACACTGATGCACGTTAGGATGGTCTATCATATCGGCATAGGTGCCCATGACCTGATAACCTAACTTCTGTGCCTTCTCCGCCACCTTACGACCAATGGGATAGACATCGATATTGTCACGTCCTATCTCCTGCGCCAATCCGTCAACGGTATGCTGCATCAACTTGATTATGTTGGCGTTAAAGCCACCGCAAAGGGATGAGTTGCTGGAGAAGATGACCAGAGCGACACGCTTGACGGGACGCTCCTGGTCGTAGATGGTCTGTGCCTCTGCCTCCGCAGCAAGGAATGACTTCAGGATATGCTCCAGCATCGTCTCATAAGGCAGCATGTTCTGGATTGCCACCTGGGCATGATGGAGTTTCGACGAAGCCACCATCTTCATCGCACTCGTGATCTTACGGGTGCTCTGAACACTGGCAATACGTCCTTTGATTTCCTTCAGACTCGGCATAGGCTATCAGGCTTTATAGGTTCCTGCAATATCAGACATCACCTGCTCGATCTTGCCAGTCGTCTCATCATCGATCTTACCAGCGGCAAGGGTCTCGATGACCTCGGGGGCCGACGAGCGCAACTTGTCAAGGAAGGCTGTCTGGCACTCACGTACCTTATCAATAGGTACCTCACGCATCAGACCGTGCACACCGCAATACAGGATGGCGACTTGCTCGCCGACAGGCATTGGGCTGTACTGGGGCTGGATGAGCAACTGGTTATTCTTACGACCACGGTCGAGGGTCATCGCCGTCACAGCATCCATATCACTGGAGAACTTGGAGAACGCCTCCAACTCACGATACTGTGCCTGGTCGATCTTCAGGGTACCAGCCACCTTCTTCATGGACTTGATCTGTGCCGAGCCACCTACACGGGATACAGAGATACCTACGTTGATGGCGGGACGGAAGCCCTGGTTGAAGAGGTCGGACTCCAAGAATATCTGACCGTCGGTGATAGAGATCACATTGGTCGGGATATATGCCGACACGTCACCAGCCTGTGTCTCGATGATAGGTAAGGCCGTCAATGAGCCACCACCCTTCACATGCCCTTTCATGCACGCTGGCAGGTCGTTCATCTGCTCGGCAACCTCCTGCTGCTCGTTCATCTTAGCCGCACGCTCCAACAGACGGGAGTGCAGGTAGAACACATCACCAGGATATGCCTCACGTCCAGAGGGACGACGCAGGATCAGCGACACCTCACGATAGGCGACAGCCTGCTTCGACAGGTCGTCGTAAACGACAAGGGCAGGCAGACCACGGTCACGGAAATACTCACCGATGGCGGCACCTGCGAACGGAGCGTAATACTGCATAGCGGCAGGATCGGCAGCCGTAGCGGCAACGACGATAGTATATGGCATGGCACCATGCTCCTTCAAAGTCTGTACAAGGGTAGCAACGGTAGAAGCCTTCTGACCGATGGCGACATAGATACAATAGACAGGTTTTCCTGCCTCATAGAAACTCTTCTGGTTGATGATGGTGTCGACAGCAATAGCCGTCTTACCCGTCTGGCGGTCACCAATGATAAGCTCACGCTGGCCACGTCCGATGGGAATCATCGAGTCAATAGCTTTCAGACCCGTCTGAAGGGGTTCCTTCACAGGCTGACGATAGATAACACCAGGAGCCTTGCGGTCAAGCGGCATTTCAAAA
>JAFUFD010000064.1 GCA_017470055.1 Prevotella sp.
TGTTTATTTGCATTGCTGATTGATTTTTCCTCTCCGTAGGACTCAGACAACCTCGTCGCTACGCTCCGAGAACGTCTGAGTCCTGCGGAGAGGGAGTCTATTTCTACTCCCAAGAAATTGCACTTCTATCTTGAAAGTTTACAAATCATTTTGTAGATTAAGGATTATTTATTACTTTTGCATTCAACACAAGTCATTTTTCAATTAAGTATAACTAAAACATTAAGACTATGGGATTTTTTGGTGCTATTAAGTCCGTTGTGACAAAGTATGCTAATTTTTCTGGGCGTGCAACCCGTTCTGAGTATTGGTGGTGGGTTCTGTTTACCATTCTATGGGCATGGATTCCTTTGGTAAATCTGCTTCTCCTGTTGGTTTTCTTCCTGCCCTCTTTGGGTGTTGCCGTTCGTCGTCTGCATGACACGGGACGCAGTGGATGGTGGATTCTGTTAGGAATTATCCCCATTCTCGGTGGTTTGATTTTGTTGATCTTCTACTGCACTGACAGCCAGGTTGGAGCCAACCAATATGGTCCTAACCCCAAGGGTGTCAACCTGCAGACTGACCCACAGCCTGCAGCACAGCCCGTTCAGCCTGTACAACCAGTAGAGGAACCCACTGCGGAATAAGATTTCCTCTCTACAAAAAGTAAAAGCCCTCCAAGCAAATAAAGAAAAGGATTTGCTTGGAGGATTTTCCTCATTTTATCCCCACGTAATCAAAGAATTTTTGGGGCGAGTAGTTCATGATCAACTCGTCAGGGAATTCCGTCTCAGCCAATAAGGGCAGAAGACGGTCATAGTTGGCTATCTGAAAAGTGATATGTGCGTCACTACCTAAGATCACGGGTACATCGTGTTTCTTGCAGAGACGGAGAATCTCCAAGTTGTTATCACGGGCAACAGTCTTCTTACGCTGGGGAGCCAGCGAGTGGTTGTTGATCTCCAAGAGGGTATGCGCCTCCTTCGCTGCCAGCACCAGCGACTCGAAGTCCAATTCCGCTGTACCATCACCGGGATGGCTGATGATATGAATCTTCGGATTCTGAATAACCTTGATCACTCCCGCCGTATTCTCTTCCTTGGTACCACCCTCCCAACAGTAGCGATGGATACCCGCAATGGCGATGTCCAGACGATCCAGATACTCGTCATCCAGGTCAAGAGTACCTTGGGTATCGAGGATGTCCACCTCGCAACCCATCAGCAGTCTGATGCCACACATCTGGCGGGGCACCACAAACATATTACGGAAATAAACCAGTGGACAAGAGCCGGGGATGCGAGGTCCATGCTCTGTGATACCAAAAACCTCCAGCCCCTTGTCTGCCGCAGCCTGCACCATCTCCTGTAATGTGCTGTAGGCATGTCCTGAGGCAATGGTATGTGTGTGTACGTCAAGTAATATCTTTTTCATCTTGTGTGTCTGATTAATGCTGCAAAAGTAATGAAAAATCACTACTTACCCAAATGTTTCGTGAAAAAACATCTAACCTCCTACCCCAACAGGGTCCAAATGCCGATAAATAAAGGGATTGAAGCGGGGTAGGAGGTTAGGTGGCTAATAAAGCAATCCAAACTAATTCCGTAAAGGTAACCAAAATCGTTTAAACTCCCTCAAATTCTTCCCTTATTATTATATTAATGTGGGGAATTTCGCAGATTTTGTAAAAAATGTAAGAAAAACCTTCTTATTTATCCAAAAATTTTGTAAGTTTGCATTTAAAAACTATATATATTATACATGATAGGGCAGTTTATTGTCAATGGTTTGATAACCGGAATACTATATTCTCTGCTTGCCATAGGGTTTGCATTGGTGTATAACACCACCCGCATTTTCCATATAGCGGCGGCAGGACTATATGTTGTTGCAGCATATGCACTATGGTTTTTCTATATACAATTCCAATGTCCATTATTTGCAAGTGCCATTATCTCTATCATCTTAACAATGTTTCTAAGTTGGGGTATAGAGATGGCAGTATATAGACCACTTAAAAAGAGAGATTCATCACTCAATGTTATGATGATAGCCTCCATTGGTGTCATGACAATTTTAGTGAATGTTATAGCCTTGGCTTTCGGTCATGAAGCCAAATTTGTCAATACGGCAATACAAAGGACCTTCGATTTTGGGAATATCATTCTCACTACCCCTCAAACGTGGCAATTGATTGTTGGCACGTCAGTACTGGTTGTTTGTGTACTAGTTTTGAAATACACAGGATTAGGAAGAAGGATTAGGGCTATTAGCGAAGATGAGGTTTTATACAGCACACTTGGTTATAATGTAAACAAGAGCCGTAACGTCGTTTTTGCAGTTAGCGGCGCTTTTATTGCTTTGGCGAGTTGTCTTAGTGCTTATGATGTAGGTATGGGGTCTGATGTGGGAATGAATTTCCTGATTAATGCGATGGTGGCAATGATGATAGGCGGCATGGGACGTATTGCACCATGCATTGCAGGCGGTATAATATTGGGAATCTTACAATCTTTGGCAGTTTCCCAGATTGCCGCAAGTTGGCAAAATGCCGTAACTTTCACAATCCTGCTTATCCTGTTGTTTGTAAGACCACAAGGAATAGCAGGCTACAAAAAGAGAATTATCTAATATGGAATATATCTTTCACGTCATATATCTGCTCTGTATTTACATTATGTTGGTACTAAGTGCCAATTTAACGACAGGCATGGCTAATTTGCTGACGATGTGTCAGGCTGCTTTCTATGGGATAGGTGCCTACGTAGGAACTTTATTCTTGTTTCAGTTTAACTTCTCATTCTTATTGATCGCTCTGATTGTTATGCTTGTCACAGGATTATCAAGTCTCATCATATCTTATGCATCAGTCAAACTGAAAGGCGACTATTTTGTATTAGCCACGATGGGGTTCCAGTTAATCGTATATACTATCATCTATAACTGGACGGAAGTAACTCATGGAACCTATGGCATAGCAGGAATACCAGGTTTCAATTTGGCATTTGGATTGGTCTCAATAGATGGTATATACCCGAATTTGATATTGATTCTAATCATTACAGCCGCTGTAATATGGTTCTTAAACAGGCTAAAGACCTCTCCCTATGGCAGATTGTTAAAGGCGATTCGCACAGATGGAACTATCGTCGAGTCTTTCGGAAGGAACACTGCGGGTGTTAAAATATGGGCTTTCGCCCTATCGTCTGCCATTGCGGGTCTTGCTGGCGCACTTTATGCGTCATACGTGGGATATATAGACCCAACGAGTTTTCCATTAAAAGAGAGTATCTTTATTCTGTGTGCGCTATTTATTGGTGGCATTGGAAATATTGAAGGTCCGATATGCGGTGCCGCTTTCGTCATTCTTTTACCAGAAATTCTGCGCTGGGTTGGTTTGCCAGAATCCATGGCAGCAGAAATTCGTCAGATTATATATGGTGTTGCACTTGTATTAATTATGATTTTCCATCCACAGGGAATCAAAGGTAAAATTGTAATGAAATGATATTGGAAGTAAAAGATATAAGACTCAGTTTCAACAACACTGGTCAAGAGAGGTTGAATCTTTTGAAAGGAGTATCATTGAGTATTCCTAAAAAGAAGATAACGGCTCTTATTGGTGGTAATGGAACAGGTAAAACAACACTATTCAATATTATTTCTGGTTTCCAGAAAGACTTTGAAGGAACCATTATTCTCAATGGAAAGGATATTAGCAGACTCCCTGCCCATGAAGTTTCACTTATGGGTATTGGGCGTTTATTCCAGGGTGGGCAACTTCTTGGAGATTTAACGCTTATGGAGAACATGAAGATTGCATCAGAGGATAAGACAGGAGAGCGACCGTTTACCTCCATTCTCCATCCTCGAAGGGTAAAAGAGCATGAGCAACAGAAAGAAGAACGGGCACGTGAGATTATCAGAACTCTTATAAGCGAGAAGTATGTGGACAAGATGAATAAACTTGGTTCAGAATTCTCGTATGGTGAGCAACGTTTGTTATCATTAGCATGTTTGCTGATGGGAGAAGATAACTTGTTGCTTTTGGATGAGCCTACATCCGGAGTTAATCCTCGATACATTTCCATTATTGGACAACTGATTCGTAGGATGGTTGCAGAAAAGGGCATATCAGTGCTGATGATAGAGCATAATATGCATTTTGTTAGAGAGATTGCAGATGATTGTGCTTTTTTAAATGATGGCATCATTGCAATGACAGGAAAGGCAGAGGATGTCTTGAATGACTCTGAAGTTCGTAATAGTTATTTGGGCTTATGATATTGGAATTAAAAGACATAAAAGGAGGTTATACAAAGAATGTTGATATCCTACGAGGTGTCAGTCTTTCCGTTGAAAAGGGAGAGGCTTTAGGAATCATAGGTCTGAATGGATCGGGAAAATCAACTCTTGGCAAATCCATTTTGAATATGCTACCTCATCAAAGCGGGACTATTATTCTTAATGGTGAAAATATCTCAGGCCTGTCAACGAGTGAAATCGCCAGCAAGGGAATCTCCATTATGCATCAAGGCGGAAAAGTGTTTGATAATCTAACCGTCGACGAGAATCTTTCCCTTGCAGGAAAGGCAAGTGCTGAATTTAAGAAACTAATTCCTCTGTTACAGGAAGGAATCGGTAGCAGAATGGCAGATCGATTAAGTGGTGGTCAACGTCATCAACTGGCACTTGCTATGGCTTTACTGGGAAGTCCTCAACTTGTAGTTTTAGACGAGCCCAGTGCAGGTCTTTCTCCAAAAGCCGTTGATGAGATGTATCTGATTCTATCTACTGTAAGAAAAGAACTGGGTATATCCATTATATTGATAGAGCAAAATATTTCCAAGGCAATTACTTTTTGCGACAGAAGCCTTTTAATAGCACAAGGGCAGATAGAACAAGAGTTCAAGAGCCAAGATATCACAGAAATAGAAAAAATAATGTTTAATAAAAAGGATACAGAATTATGAAAAAGTTATTAATCTTTCTTTCAGTGGTAGCACTGGTATTCACTGGATGCAAAAATGAGTCTAACGATGCTATCAAAGTTGCATGCAACCTACCTATGACTGGCTATATCGGCTATTATGGTGAGTGGATTCAGCATGGTCTTGAAATGGGTAGAGCAGACGTTGAGGCTGAAGCCAATGAATTGGGTATCAAGTTCGAATTTGATTATCAAGATAACAAAGGCGAAACAAAAGACGCAATTACTATTTTCCAAAAGCAGTCAATGGCGAATCCTGACGTTTACATGTCAGGTATAACTACTCAGACCATGTCAATTCTTGACCAGATACACAAAAAGGGACTCCTTCAAATCATGTGGTCATGGACACCTCTGGAACTGGATGCAAACCAGAAGGATTTCCGTTGCTGGGTTAACTATGGTATCGAGGGCAAACATATTGCAGAGTACCTGCTTTCTAAGAATCCTCAGAAGGTAGCCTACCTCCATCTTGACATTCTTGGAGCAAAGGTACAGTGTGACGAAGTTGTTGTTCCTGCCTTGAAGAAGCAGAACCCTAATATTAATATCTATGTAGAAGAGTTCCCTGTTGAGACTTCTAATTTCCGTGATATTGCCACTAAGGTTAAGAACTTTGATGCTGATGTTATTATGGTATCAGGCTTCAAAGAACACATTCTGAATATCACCAAAGATTTCCAGGCATATAATATCGACAAAAAGAAAGTTCTTTGCTCAATGGACTTACTGGATGCACTTGAAGAGGTCTCCGATGAAGTTCTGGAAGATTTCCATGTAACTGCACCAGCATTCAACATCGAATCCCTTCAGAGTGACAAGACTAAGGCTTGGATCGAAAAGTTTGTAAAAGAGAACGGCAAACAGCCTACTTATACAGAAGCTTATGGTTATGATGCGATGATGATGTTGTTTGAAGCTGCAAAAATAAGCAAGAAGGAGGACATCGCCTTAACGGAGGCTCTAAAGAAGGTTGACATTGAAGGAGTCACAGGTCAATTGAAGTTTGACGAGAATGGGGAATTGAAAGATAATCTCCACGTGGGTGTTTTTCATAATGGAATCATAGAATTTTAATAATTCAATTTAACAACATTGCCCTATGTCTGAAAAAAATAATGGTGAAAGAAAAAAAATTCCAGGTAAAGTATCTGAGTGGATAAATAGTGAATATGGAATAGGTGCAGATATCATTCAAGGCATCAGATATTTTGAAGAAGCAAGAAAAAAATCTATTCTTGCAAAGAATATAGCGGAAAAAACAGAAACAGATAGGATTGAACAAGAGGCACAAAGTCTTGCCGAAAAAGCCTATGTCACCTGTGGAATAAGAATTATCCGTGACATTATACTATCTGAATTAAAAAGAGCTGTAAATAAATCCAACAACTTTATACCAGATGACATTGGCAATATTTTTGTTGAGTATAGTTTGGTCGCATCTACTTTGGATCCTGTCTCACAAGGGAAACTACAGTGTTGTTCTTTTGTCACTAAGGGAGGAGAAGGAAAGGAAATTGATGATGACTTTACAGTTTCTATAGGAAAATATTATTCCGCAGCAATTGACAAAGTAGAAAAAGACTTTTCTGTATCACTATATCAGCACCCCAATTTTTTATATAACATAGGAAAAGAAAAATATGTATTGACGAAATGTGAAGCGAAGGACAAAGATGAGAATATTGAAATAGAAGAGAGACCCTCTAATTTTTATAAGGTTTGGATTAAAGATAATGGTGAAAAGAAAGGAAAGCTCTATGTCAATACATTCCAATTAGACAGATACTATTCTGAAATGACAAGCAAAGCCCGGGATATCTTAGATGCAAAATTAATTGGGCTTGAAGAATTGCAGATGGCACTGCACAAAGTACTCCATAATAAGATAACTATCGACAGAGGGCAGTCAGATTCGTATTATATTTCTTTTCCAATTTATGGCTCTGTAGCATCTAATCAACTTCTTAGCTATAAAGTAGGGGAAGGAAATCCTCTTCAAGGAATAGGTGCATGTTTTATTTACTTTGAACCCAAAATCAATAATCTCGATGAAATTGTATTGAACGATGCCGTTTCTAGTATAGCATACCAAATTGGAAATGTTATTCGTTTCATGTCGGTTAATTATTTGTTCAACCTAGGACTACAATTACAGGAACGTGCTAGATTGGAATCTGAACGTGCAAAAACAGAATCAATCAAATCAGCCAAAGCAGCTATTATGTCTCGCAACATGAGCCACAATCTTGGTAGCCATGTAATGGCATACCTAAAGCAGCATCTGAACTCTGTTCAAGATATGATACGAGACAATGTCCTTTCACAAATTATTATGCCCAATGAGATTGGAATGGATTTAAGTGTTTGGAAGAAGCGTTTAGAAGAAACTTTGGAAACTAATTTGCGTGAATTAAAAGAGCAAAAGATCAAGAACGGGTATATAGAACAAGATACAGACACGCTAATTCAAGTTAAAGAAGTCGCACTTCCTTTTTTAGTCGGATTGGGAAAATTCATTTCTTATCTTCAAGAGCGTCAGGATTTTATAGCTACGATTGCAACCGCATATGCTCCTTATTTTTCTCAAGTTAATTTCAAGGATTTCATTTTTGATGAACTTAACCCAGATTTGAGATATGAGCGCCATAGTGATCGTATTGGAATGAAACCAGATAATATCCTTTTAGGCAATATTGCACGTTCTGAGGGGCTGGCACGTGTTACGCAACCAACCCAAAATAAGCAAGAAGGTATGTCTGACATCGTCTTAAAGTTTAGATCTTTTGATGGCCACATTCCTGTTGGTAAACAGAAAGACGACCTTGATGCAATGAGAGATATAAATATCAGTCTTCCTGGAGGTGTTATTGGACGACAAGCAATATTCTCTATTGTTGAAAATATTATAAGGAATGCTGCTAAACATGGTACATGGGGGAAAAAGAATGGAAATGGATCCTCTTTAGAATTGACATTTAATTTGTATGAAAAAAAGGATATTTTAAAAGAAGACATTATTCCTAACGACGACGCTGCTGATGCCCAATCTCTCGGCTTATTATCCTTTTTAAGAAAATATTATTTACACACTAAAGATATAGATGACTTATATGTTATGACCATAACAGATAATATGCAGTTTATATCTAATGGTGCTGACAAATGGTCCTTACTCTGCGCCCTAAATCGTGCTATAATCGAACCTTACATTGATGAACTGGGTGTTATGGTGAATGCTAATAAAGGTATAAAAGAAATGCGGATTTCTGCCGCATGGATGAGAGGATTAGATGAAAGAGAAGCAGATGCTCCTATTAACTCTGACGGAACTTATTTCGAAACAACAACTTGGGAAAAAGCACATGCTCCTATATTAGTTGCCCGCCCGTCTAAGAATTCAATTTCAAACATAATAAATCTTCAGTATATAGTGTGTTTGCAGAAACCCAAAACTCTTGCTATTATTACTCGGCACTGCAATACAAATTATAGAATAAAAGATGGACGCACTTTGAAGGAAATGCTGGATGATAATGCATGTAAAGTTATGTCAAAAAGAGATTTTATCAATGCACCAAATAAAAGTTTCGATTTTATTATATTTAACGACCTGGCAAACGAAGATGGGTATTCCCAGGCAGAATATGATGAAGTTAGAAAACTTTCTCATAATCGTATCTTTAAACTTTCAGACAACCGAATTGATGTTAATTTAGCCAAGAACATCTTGTCTGGCGATGAAGGGGCAATTGAAAAATTTATAAAAACTCTCTATCAAATACTTGCCAAATACGTTGAAAATGATTTAATTTATATTGATGACGAGAAGACTAATACAAAATATAACGAGGATTCAAAAGAGTATGCTCAAACACTAGTGCACATATCTAAAGACTATAAGCATGTGTATCCTTACATGTATAGGACTCATCATGAAACAGAGATGATATTCTCTCGTTTTATGACAGATTCAGATTTGACAGAAATCAATAATAATCTGTTTGTAGAAGGAATTACTGGGAATAACTCAACAGACCGTTTGGTACGAAATGATGATATTACTGATATATGGTTTTATAAGCATTTGCACTCTATGAAGACCCGAGTCGCTATTTTTGATGAGCGTATTTTCTCAAAAGTATATCGCCGAGAGGAGAAGGAACTTGAACAAGATATTTTTAATCAATTATCTGATGAACAAATCAAGAAATACATGCGCTCAGCATTTTCGAATAAGACAAATTTCAAGCCGAAGGATTTCAGACAGATAAAGGGCAGGGATCAACTAACTGAATATATTCGCAAAAATGATGTATTCCTTACAGATGCAGACTATGCCGGTATTCAGTTTAACATGAAAGGTGTTAACGTCTTTACAATTATTCGCAGATATGATAATTCAAACAAACCTAACGGCCTAGATATCTTTGGATATTTCAATTATATGGTACTCGATACAGATACAAAAAAGTGCATATACCGTTCAATCATTGGTCGTATTGGTCATATCAGCATTGGAACAGAAAAGGATATTATCTTTAATCTATATAATGAGGCTTACAGAAATGCTTTTGATTATATTTCTATTCACCAAGGTTTACTAGACAAAATCTATGAACATTTTGGAATAAAGAAAGAATCTGAGTATAAACACCAAGTCACTCTCAAACTTTATGAAGCGTTTGCAAATAGCCCTACCGATTATTTGGTAAACACATACAAGGAAAAAGAAAATAATGTTGCTATAGAAAAGAAGGGGTATTTTCTCCCTCGATTAATGGTTCATTCGGGTCGTTCGAAACCAAGTTTTGTAGATATGCCACAGCAACAGCCTTTTATTCAGTATTCTGCAATTGAGCATGCCACACTTGACTGCAAATATTCATTAGTTGAACTATTAGATTATGCACGCTATGAACAAGAATAATGTAGTTATTATCACAACAAGATGGATGAGTGTCATTGAGGATGAGGAAGGAAAAAAGATTCCCTTACATTGTCACCCCAATTCCCCCTTTAAAGGAAAGAACATCTCGAACTTAGATAAAATATTGTCTTTTTTTGAAAGTCACAAACTAGATAGTTTTGGACATGATGGTATACTTGTTGACAATTATTATTATTTAGATGATGGAAAGAATTTCGTCTATATTATTCCATGTTTAAAAAAAGGAGGATGCTCTGACCCTGAAGGGTGGATTCAGGCATTAGTTAGTCAGTTTTCTAAACCAGGCGATATTGTACGAATGATGATTCATGCATCAAGCGACCTAAATACTGGTCCTCAAGTTATCACATCATTTGCAGGTATTGCAGATCGAGACTTATGCATTAGAGCCTTCGCTCATATGGGGGGAGATGTAGCAAACAAGATACTTCTAAGTGATACTTATAAGACTGGTATAACGGCTTCTGCTATTTTCAGGTACATTGATAATTTGTGTAAGGACATCGGAAAGATAAAAAAGAATGTTAAAGATGCTTGGCAGGATTACTGGGATGGTGATGGTTCACTGGAAGATTTGCTTACTGCTTATGATGAATTATTGACAGCAGTAGAATGTGATATTCGTGGCTTAACTCTCCCCTCTAAAGAAAGGTTTAAAGAAATGGCAGAAGGAATCGATAAAAATCCTGAATATAGTAAATATATTGAACAGATAATTGCAAAATTCTAAAATTACTTTCATGAATACAGGTATTACATATCCCATAGCAAAACTTAGGTCTATTCGTCTAACTCTTCGTGTTACAGAAACAGAATGCACTATAACGAATACTCTTTTTAGTACAACAAATTCTATTTTCCAAAGAGTCCTAAAAAAATTAAGTATTGTTATTGATGATGACACGACAAAAGGAATACCTGTAGATATTTGTTATTATTGGTGGGAGTTCGAGAATAATTTAATAGAAGAAGCAACGCAACGAGAAGTCGCTCTTCGTAAATTTAATGAAAACATCGATTATATAAGTGACTCCTGGCTTTTGAATCAGGACTCTTTCTTTGTGCCAATATCTTCTGATGACAAGATACCGCATCCATTAATCCATATTCCTTACAGGGATGTATCTTCAAAGGAAGTGTTACTTAAACATTTTCCAAGATATGCCAACATAATGGATGATAGTATTTGGAACTATTTACTTATTTGGGACAAAAACGTAAAGGAAAATTTTGACAAAATTTTATCTCAGATTCGGAAAAACGCCTTTGTGGACAAGTATTACTATTTAAGTGTTGCACAAGAGTATGCGCATTTAAATGCCCGTATGCTTCGTGAAGCGTTTATTCTGAACAAAGGAGGCAAAAACCACGGTGCCTATATTTCCCCTTTCCTATTCCATTCAAAAACAAGTCTAAAACAAATTAGTACAGAAGAAATATCTAAGTTCAAATGGCGTTTTCTACTTTTAGATGATAAAATCGACAAGGATGATGAGGAAGGTACACTATCAAGTACAGATCCAACTCTAAAGCTTACCAAGTCAGAAATACTTAATAATCGTATTTCTCAACTAAATATAGGGAAATGCAATTGCGTATTAGTCAAAAATACCGACGTCGAACTCCCTATGGTTAATGACTGTCAGATACAGATTGTATGTGTTGACACCATCGAAAAAGCTATAAAATTAATGCAAAAGTATGAATTTGATATCATTTTACTTGACTATCTACTGAAGGATAATTATGGATACAAATTATTAACACTTTTAAGCAAAGAAAATATTGATACGCAAAACGTATTAATAGGTCCACAAAAGAAGAATTTCTTTATGTTTATTTCTGCTTTTACAACAGCGGTTAATGAAAGGTTAACTTTGGAAAGTCTTTCACGCGATGAAGATTGGTGGTTAATAGGAGAAGGGGCATGCCCAACAAATACTCCAGAGCTTTTCAATTATCGCCTTGTTCATTTAATGGAAAGGCGTCTTGTGCAGACAGGAATAAAAGACTTGACATATAGTAATGTTTTGAACACTGTTCAAAAAATTTATATAGAAAACAATGGAGAGATAGGAGGGAATAATAAGAACCAAAGAATAAGATCTGTGAGGAAAAGAGCATATGAAGCATATCATGAAATTCTCGGTTTTCACTATGATTACTATTTCTTACAAGAGAAAGATAAAGGCAATTCCGTTTTAGTTGATAGTTTCCTTGAAAAACAAGTGCATTTTGGCGCTATGTTAGAGCATCTATTGCAATTAGTTCATTTAACGGCATTTGGTACTGTAAGGCAATGGCCTGAAATTTGGGAAGAATATCAATTTTTTTCAAGAACGGTTAATGATCGCAGTAAATACGTAACATTAATGAATAAAATAACTAAAAGTATAGAAAGCCATATAATTGATTTGAAATCTGAATAAATGAATAGTGGTAGTTTTTTTCGTCTCGACTTAGAGACTTCAAAAGTAGTAAGTGGTATTACCGTCTTTAATTACATCGATTTGCCAGAATTAGATTCTATAGATGATATCTTAAAATACCCAATCCGGCTTTCGATTTCCTCTAATTGTGTTTCTATTTTTGTGCACTATTTTAAGAATGATGACATTCCACGCCACACAGAAGAGGTTATTATTAATTTGCCATTTGATTCTGATGACAAAGAAGCTTTATCTTCTACCATTAAACGATTATACAATACATATTTTCCACAAAGCAATTATTTAGAGGAACTGCTTTCACAGCGTTATATTTCTTCTAATGCCAAATATGCAAATCTGCGGAAAAGTCAAATTAACAAGGATTCGTATTCTTCTCTTTACATATGGGGACTTTTGGAAAGACAAACAGACGGAGATTTTGCATATCAACTTCAAAACAACGGTAAAGTCACAAAATTCCTACGCAAGTTACTTCTTGATTTCATGTTTGATCTAATGCATTCTGATGTCTTTGAATGTAGCAAATACTATTCTAAGATGCGCAAAAATCTTATGGACGATTTTTTCTTTTCCGCAATCATTAAAAAGTCTGAGTTCTATTATCATAGAAGACTTGTTAGAAGTAGAACGGAAACTAATTTCCTTCTGAATGATGATAAATCATTTACAGAGAATGCATTAAAAAAATTGTATGCAGAAAATTTAGACAAAGCCGAAAAGGAGTGGGTTGATGTGATTATGACACCATTGGCTGATAAACATTTCTTATTTTGTCCAGAATGGTATGAGGAAAAGGTATCTACAAATAAAAAAGAGAATTCCTTTAGTATTTCTGAATCATGGTTCATTGATCCTGAAGAAGAAATGTCTCGCGTTGTTTTTCCATTACCAGACGAGATAGTTTACACAAAAATCCGCTACCTTAACTCCTTTGAGTTAAGCAACTTAATTGGCAGTGAAGACAAATCTTCTGTAATTGCAAGAAACACAAATATTTCAAAATGGTATTATCGTCGTTTTGACTTTAAGGATACATTTCGACTTCATCTTTTCGACAATGCTAATTTCATATTTACATCATTGCTTTGGCTTTTTGCCATATCATCAGTTTTTTCAGCGTTTATCCCCGCGTTATGGGAGAACTCTGTTTATTTCACAATATTTCCTTTGTTGTGTTCCATACTGTTATTTGTAATCTGTTGCTTTTGTACAGTTAGTATCTACAAACTAAAATCCTCAAAGAGATTAGATGACATCTTGCTTTGCATCAGGCGCAAGAGAGAAAGAAAAAAATCTATGTATGGCGCTTTGTCATTTTTGTGTTTTACGATTTTTCTATTCTTGAGTGGATATTATAATTCTATACATTATCATATTGTAGCGTGGGCAATCTTGTTAATTGCAATATTCATGTTACTGGGATTCAATTACAAAAATCGTGTAGTTGACAATCTTCATTTGCTGCTTCCACGTTTGGTAGCATCTATTACTACAGCATGGATAATGATTGTCATTGGTAATGATATTGTAAAAGAACATCTATCCATTCCCATAATAGTAATTATTACCATTATTGTTTTTGTATTCGTATTGTATGAAAACAGTAAAGCATTACCTAGTCAACAACCAAGAAAAATCATTTTTCGCGCAATCGAATTGATAATGATTAGTTATTCTATAGCAGTTATTGTTGGGATTTACGCAATTAACATATTAAGTCCATCCCTTGCAACAGATGCTGTGACCTACACGAATTCATTAGTTGAGCACCAATGGACATTTCTTGGGAACTTCAGCGAATTCAATTTAATGATTTACCCTACCTATCTTATTCCATTTTCATTTCTTGCAATGTTTATAGGAGTATTCATCCAAATGATATTCGAGGAGAAGAACATAACCGAAATGTAATATTTATGATGCCTAGTGGAGGATATATTGAAAGTGTAATAGTGACAGTACTTGCCTTTGTGTTGTCACTCTTCGTACATCGCATTATTAAAAAGAGATGGCTTGGATGCTTGATGCAGTTTTTGGTATTCATCGTAATATTCTGCATCCTCGTCCCTGTGTCACATGTTGTCATGGATATGGTAAGTTCATCACACAAAGAAGGTGCGATGGTAGATGTTTGGTACACTGAAGAGAATCGTAACTGTAGAATTCAAAATGAATGGTGGATAAAACCGGATGGCACCTATTATTATGAATGTGATAAAGGAATTACTGATAATCCCGAAACTGTGATTCCTTGCGATATTGAACTTTGGGGCGATAACGGCAAATTTCAACACATTGACTCTATCACTGCTATTAATTTGTATGCCAACCCATCTTTCATCATTTACTTTGACCTTGATAATCAAAAGGTTACTCCTATGTGGGGTAAAGACACTTTGGAGGTAGTTAGTGTAGATTGGGACAAAGTAAAAGAGTATTTTAAGAAAGAGAATTAAGTATTTGGCTTGTTTTTTACTTCAACAGCCGATTCCTAATCGTAACACATCGCTCCATACGTTTACCATTAACGGCATAGCAGTAGATGGTGTGGTCGGTAAGATTGGGGAGGGAACTGGAGAAGCCTCTAAGGGTGTTGATGGTTTGGTCAATCATCTTCAGAGGTGGAGTGGAGTTGCCATTGATACTGCTTTCTGTAAAAAGGGTCATGGGTAGGAGTGTCTGGCGTGCCGTTCCTTTGTCTTGGTTAAAGGCGGCAAGTTTGTGACTCGCCTCTACCATATAGTAATTTGAGATGATGAGGCGGTTATGCAGTTGGGTGTAAATAGAGCAATTGGGAGTAATGCCCAACACCTCCATCATGATGGGGTATTTACGTCCAATCTGTTGCTTCAACCGATTGAGTTGTGTGGCTATCTCGTTGAAGGTAAAGGCTGCATTCTTTGACATATTGTCGAAGATGACGGTGACGTGATAGTCATCACCCTCATATTGTTGAGGAAGTAATTCATCAAGGATATTACGGATATTAGCAATACCGTCTCCCGCATTCGGTTTGTTAAAGGCAAAGAGATAACGATCTGTCAGAACGAGTGCATTAGAGGGCAAGTTCCTGACACTCCTCAACACAGTGTCCCACCCTTTACCTAATTTCTCACGCTCGTTGGCAATATGGATGTCGTTAATGTCAATCAAAGGAGAGATGTCTGGTTGCTCCCCGCTCAGACAGACGACGCCATAGGACTTTTGAATACCTAATGCCTCTGCTTTAGTGATGTCGAGGACATAGAGGGAAGAGGGGTTCTTAAGCACTTTCTCGGGCTGGGATTTTATCTGTAGCGTTTGCTCTTCTGATAACCGCTGTACAGGTTGTTGCTTCAGCAGTTTATAAAGGTTGGAACGGGAAGCCTCTGACTTAGGGGCTTCTGTCGTTATGACCTTGTTATATACGGTTTCTGAGATGAATATTTTAAACATGGCTTTTAGTTATTGACCCTACAAAAATAGTGATAATTTTTTGTTACACAAAATAATTTTAGATAAAATCCTCAAATACAAGAAAAGAACTTCATTCCTTTTCTCCCTGCTTAATTAGTTTTTGCGTATTTTGCTTACGCAGAAAAGTGTATAAATGGTACCTGTGGGTTAGGTGTTTTCGTCAAAACAATCATCTAACTGAATTTTGGGAAGATTCTGGGGGGTGAATATCGGGAGATGGTGGTCAATGTCCTCTTCGTTGAGTCGCCCCACATACGCATTCAGGAAGGTAGCGAGTGGTTCGAGGTTACCTTCCTGGAAAGCCCTTTTGAGTTTGTAATAAGTATGTTCAAGAGCATCTATATTGATATTTGTTTCCACGAAGTAAAGCAGGAGATCTGTTAATCCCTCCAGTTGAATCTTTTCAGCGATCTCCAACAGTTCTGAATCTTTATGGAGCGTGTTGAGGAAGTCTTCAACCACCAGCGGGTCCAAGTCTTTGACAGACAGGAGGCATCGGAATATCTGTCGTCGCAACAACACCAGTGTCGAGATTTTGATATAGGGATGCAGTTCGATGTCATCGACAGAGAGCAGTTCCTTCTGGTCTACGTCATATTGACTGCATATCTTCTCATAGGCATTCGTGAAGTTGTTGAAACCCATCATCAACTCGTTCTCATCCTCGCTCAAGATATTGAGGTTGTCTTCCTCGATAAGTTGCTGCAGGAGTTCCTGATCCTCCGTGACGGGAGCAAAAAGTTGTGCGAGGAAACGGTCAGCCACATCCAGTTGTATCTCATAATGGTTGTCGCTGGTACTGAGGGCATAGAGGAGGTCAGCATCTACCGTGTCACGTCCCTCCAAGATATCCGTAATGCCTTTCTCCCGATTATAGTCAGGATAGTAACTGGACAGATGGTCGCGGATGACAGACAGATGCCCGTAGTATTTCCTCTTCCGCTCCTTCTCCAGTTGTCGCATGATGCGTTCCATCCTCTCAGGAGTATCGGATCCACGGTGATTAAAATACAGCAACACGTCTGCCACGACATTTCTTTTCTCCATGTCATACTCCATGTCGATATAGCGATTCGCCTCTTGGCATCCCATGGCAAGTGCTTTCTCAAAGAAATAGTTGGCAAGACGATGATTCTCCGTGATACCAAGCCCTTTGGCATAGATGATACCTAACTGCAGGAACGCCATCGGGTCTTTCCCGTCCCTGATAGCGATACGTGCTTCGTCGTATGTCGGCAGCGTTTTCTTCTAAACTTTCAAGATAGAAGTGCAATTTCTTGGGAGTAGAAATAGACTCCCTCTCCGCAGGACTCAGACGTTCTCGGAGCGTAGCGATGAGGTTGTCTGAGTCCTGTGGAGAGGAAAAATCAATCAGCAATGCAAATAA